>NZ_JBGQKW010000069.1:0-15319 GCF_041499725.1 Sulfuricaulis sp. | reverse complement strand
GTCCGGTTATTTCCGGAACAACCACAGAAGCAATGACAAAAAAAGACTGAGAAGAATCATGGTCGTGAGGGGAAAATAAAACCGGTAATTACCGCGCTCGATCACGATATCGCCGGGCAGCCGCCCTAACCCCAACGTGGCGAGCCACGGCCATGCGACTCCCACGATGACGAGAATAATACCCAGCGTAACCAGAATTCGCGTCATGCGGATGACGTTTCCAGAAACCGCAGGATCTCCTCGCGACGATGCATGGCGTCATGGTACCCCAGGTTGATCAATTCCCGGCAGTAGGGTTTTTCGAACAGCAGGTAACTGATCAGATTCGAGCCGTTGCGGTTGAAAGCGCCGAAACCGCGCAGCAGGAAGCGGATCGATCGCGGGAGGTGATGGGCGTGGCGCGCAGCGATTTTTTCCAGGTCTTCGCTCGGTGAAATCACGAGCACATCGACATTGCGCAGGGTTACACCGCTTTCGCGCAGGTTGTGCGCCGGGATGAGGCGGATGGTCTTGTTAATGCGCTGCAAGCGTTCTAGATCCGCTTCGAGACTATCGAGAAAAATACTGTTCAGCACATGGCCGGCAATCTGGGCGATCGAGGGATATTCAGCGGTCTCGCCACGCACCGTCGCGGAGGAGTCTTCCTGGCGTACGCCGACCACGAGTACGCGATCCGCGCCCAGGTGAAGCGCCGAGCTGATGGGAGCCATCTGGCGCATGGAGCCGTCGCCGAAATACTCGCGGTTGATCTTCACCGCGGCAAACACGAACGGGATGGCGGACGACGCCATGAGATGATCGAGCGAAATATTGGCCGCGCTGCCCACGCGCCGCGCGCGCTTCCACATCGCCAGAGATGGCGCGCCCTGGAAAAACGACACCGACTGGCCGGAGCTGTAGCCCGAGGCGGTGATGCTCAGCGCGTGCAGCGCGCCGGCATCGATGGATTCCTGGATTCTGGCGAAGGGCATGGTGCGGTAAAGCAAGCGGCGCAGCGGGGCGCGGTCGAACAGGGCGTGCGGGTTGCGTCGCCCGAGTCCGGCCGCCACCATGGCCGCGAACCAGCGCAGGCCGTTTGCCAGCACGCCGGGGGCATCGGCGCGGAAAACCTGGTCCACATGAAAATTCTGCCACACGTAGACGAGACGCCGCACGCCTTCATGAAACCGCGTGGCATAGATGGCGAGCGTGGTGGCGTTAATCGCCCCCGCCGAGGTGCCGCTCAGGATGGGGAACGGATTCGGACAATCCGGTGGAAGCATCTCGGCGACCGCCTTGAGCACGCCCACCTGATAGGCCGCGCGCGCGCCGCCGCCAGCCAGGATCAGCCCCACCTTGGGTTTGTCCGCAATATCCGTCATGGCGCTGCTGCGCGGGATCCTTGTTGTTGACGACGTGCCGATAACAGGCGATGGCTTACCGCAGGTTCAAGATCGGTACCATGGCAATCACTATTATAGTCAACGAAGCGTAAAACCATGCTGACCCTGAGAACAGTCGCGTCGTGCCACCCGCCCTGCCGGTCCGGCCTGATCCTGACGTCAATGAAATCTTGCCAGTCGCCATGACCCATGAGGTGTTGACCAGGCAACGGAACGGGTGGATGCACCAATCCGGACATGGCGCCGGTGAGACAGGACAATTCGTTGTGGAAATCCGGTTATTGCAGCTATCTGCGCCCATTGCGAAGGGGCCGCCACCGCCCGAGGCGATAGCTCTTTCGGCGGTGGTGGCCAGGTGACTCAATGAACGTAGTT
This sequence comes from Sulfuricaulis sp., assembly GCF_041499725.1. Taxonomy (GTDB): domain Bacteria; phylum Pseudomonadota; class Gammaproteobacteria; order Acidiferrobacterales; family Sulfurifustaceae; genus Sulfuricaulis. The sequence continues at coordinate 13,562 of NZ_JBGQKW010000069.1, read as the reverse complement.
TCATGTGGCGGCCCGGCGTCCTCCCTTCGAAGGAGCTTCGCCTCGGAAGGGAGTCGCCCTGCCAGATCCCGAGACGAAGGATTTCGGAGATGGCAGCCGGCGACTCAAGGAGTGAGGCTCTGGAAGGGCAGCCCTGCTTCCTCCGTCCGAAGGAGCTTCGCCACGGGACGCGGAGCCACTACTTCGCCTCAGTCAGAAGGGGGAGTCGCCCTGCGCCTCGGGCACTGGGCGCTAGAGGTTTGCTTGTTGATCCGGCACCACGAAAACCAGAGAGGGCTGTTTGCCTAAGCTGCCTTCGTTTCGATTAAATTCGTGCCGGATCAACAATCTTGATAGTAAACATCGGATATGCGGTACAGCCGTGGCATGATTTGCTAGACTTTGCCCATCGCGTTCAGAAAAGGTCATCCCGATGAACTCACCCATCACCGAAACCATGGTCTATGACGCGCTCAAGAAGGTCATGGATCCGGAATTGAGACATAACATCGTCGAACTGGGTTTCATCCAGGAGATCGACATTGTCGATGACTATGTGCATCTCGAGATCCAGCTCACCACTCCCAATTGCCCCTACGCCGAGAATATCGTGGCAGAGATCAAGCGCGCCGTGGAAGGCGTGCAAGGCGTAAAACGCGTCGAGGTCGAACGCGCCTGCATGAAGGAGAGTTAAGCGCTCGACGCACCGGCAGGCAGGTTGCAATGTGTTGCTTGTGACCCGTTGCCGGTTTTGTGCCCCGAACTGACCCCGGTTATCCGCGTCAAAAGCGCCGTCCATGAACGCCTCATTTACTGACCGAACGCTCGCCCTCGCGGGCCTGTTTCAGGCCGCGCGCCTCGCGCAAGAATTGGCGCGTGCAGGCCGTACCGACGCCTCCGCCTTCGTCGCCAGCATTCAGGCCCTGATGCTGATCGATGCTCCCAGTACCGACGCGGTGTACGGCGGGGTGCGGGGCGTGGCGCTAGGCCTGGACCTGTTGCGCAACAAGCTGGGTGGGATCTCCGATACGGGCGATGTCGAAATCGCCAAATACGTCATTTCCATGATTCACCTCGAGGGTCAGCTGCGGCGGCACCCGGAAATGCAGGACGCCATCCGTCGCGGTATCGAGGCGATCCAGTCGCAGATGAAATTCTTCGAGGCGGAGGAAAACGGCGAGGCAGTGCATCCGCGACTCGTTGAAAAACTCGCGGAACTCTACAGCCAGACGATCAGCACCCTCACGCCGCGCATCATGGTCAATGGCGAACACGGCCATCTGAGTAACCCGCTGATCGCCGCCAAGGTGCGCGCGGCCTTATTTGCCGGCATTCGCTCGGCGTTTCTCTGGCGCCAGCTTGGCGGCAACCGCTGGCAATTATTGTTGAGCCGGAAAAAGATCGCGGGCGAGGCGGCAAAAATTCTCGATGGCCTGCGCGTAGCGTCGACGAATTAACCGGCTATGTCCGCGACGGACGCTTTTGGAGCAAATCTCTCGATACGCTACGACCGGCTGCGACAGTTTGCCGCATTGCTCTTGGCCGTCTCCACGCTTCGACTGGTTCCACACAACTACAAATCGCTACAGAGAAGCAATGTGAAAAGAAAAAATCCCATTGGCTGGTGCGCTGGCCTGTTGCTTCGGGCTGATCGGCACGCATTCAGCGCACGCCAGCTGCGGTTCGGCTTTCTGCACGCTTATCAAATGCTAAGCGCTTGGTACGGGATGCTCCAACTCAATGGCCAGATCAAGGATCGTGATCGTGGATCCGCCGCGGAACCGGCTGAAAGCGGCGGGAGTTTTGTGTGGCTGAGCCCGGGCCTGAGCTATGCCGCCGTCCGCCGCGTGCGGGCTTATCTTCGTCCAACTACCGCTCTACCAGCGTGTCAACGAGGCTCAGCTCACGGCATCGTGGACTGTATCACTGGGAATCACGACAAGTTTTTAGCCGTGTGACAGTCCTTGAGCTTTTGTTTTAAGAGTTCGTCGACCCGCGCGGATTGACCCTGCTCCGCGCGCACAGTGTCACCTGACCGACGATCCAGCACTCCCCTGACTGCTGATGCACTGGGTGCACCAAGCGCGGAGGTTTTGCCCTGATTTGAAGCATATTGGTTCCGCTGAATCCACAGCTGGATGTTGCGAACCGGCTTGGCACACCCCTTGCGCAGTTGCGAGGTCGATGACAAGAGAGTAGTGTGCGCCCGCATTCGCCCCCCTCCCGGGAGATCTGGATTGGAAAACAACAATAGCGAAGCGAGCCCGCAGAAATCCTCCACCGCCGGACTCACCCTGCTTGCCCTCGGCGTCGTTTACGGCGACATCGGCACCAGCCCGCTCTACGCCGTCAAGGAAACCTTCGCCCCGGCGCACGGCATTGCCCTGGGCACGGAGAACATCCTCGGGGGGCTCTCGACCATTTTCTGGTCGCTCATGATCGTCGTCACGCTCAAGTACGTCACGCTCACCATGCGCGCCGACAACAAGGGCGAGGGCGGGATCATGGCGCTGCTCGCGCTCGCCTCCTCCGCAGTCAGGGACCAGCCGCGCTGGCGCATGCTGATCCTCACGCTCGGCGTGGTCGGCACGTCCTTGTTCTACGGCGACGCCGTGCTCACACCGGCGATCTCGGTGCTCTCCGCCGTCGAAGGGATCGAGGTCGGCACTCCGGCATTCAAGCACTACGTGATCCCGATCGCCGCGATCGTGCTGGTGACACTGTTCGCGTTCCAGCGCCACGGCACGGCGGTCATCGGCGCGTTCTTCGGGCCGATTTGCGTGCTGTGGTTCCTCGCGCTCGGCGCGGTCGGGATAGGCAACATCGTCCATGACCCGGTGGTGCTGAACGCGCTCGACCCGTCGCACGCGCTGCGCTTCGTCACCGGCCACGGATTTGCGTCGTTCGTGGTGCTTGGCTCGGTGCTGCTCGCCTTCACCGGGGCCGAGGCTTTGTACGCCGACATGGGGCACTTCGGCAAGCGCGCGGTGCGCCTCGCGTGGTTCGGCCTGGTTCTGCCGGCGCTGGTGCTGAATTACTTCGGCCAGGGCGCGCTGCTGATCGCCAACCCGCAGGCCATCGAGAACCCCTTCTATCTCGCTTACCCGGATTGGGCGTTGTATCCGATGATCGCGCTCGCGACCGCGGCCACCGTGATCGCTTCACAAGCCACGATCTCGGGCGCCTACTCGATCACCAAACAGGCGATGCTGCTCGGCTACCTGCCGCGCATGAATATCCAGCACACCTCGGCGAAAGAGATGGGGCAGATCTATCTCCCGGCCGTGAACTGGATCCTGCTCGCCGCCGTGATCGCCGCCGTGGTCGGATTCGGCTCGTCCTCACGGCTGGCCTCGGCCTACGGCGTGGCGGTGATGGGCACGATGCTGATCACCACCTTTCTCACCTTCTTCGTGATCCACTACAACTGGGGTTACAGCCTGTGGCTGAGCCTGCTCGCCACCGGTTCTTTCATCGTCGTAGACACGGCGTTCTTCTCCGCCAGCCTGCTCAAGGTCTTCGATGGCGGCTGGTTCCCGCTGGTGATGGGCGCGGCGGTTTTCACGCTCATGGTCACCTGGCGGCGCGGGCGCGAAATCCTACTGGCGCGGTTGAAAGAATCCTCCGTGCCGCTTGACGCGTTCCTGGAATCGCTGATGCGCAACCCGCCGCTGCGCGTGCCGGGAACCGCGGTGTTCCTAATCTCGTCGCCCGGGACCGTGCCGCACGCACTGCTGCACAACCTGGCGCACAACAAGGTGCTGCACGCGCGCGTGGTTTTCCTGACGGCGGTCATCGAGGACGTGCCGTGGGTACCCGAGAAAAACCGGGTGCGCATCGAGGAGCTCGGGCACAACTGCTACCGGCTCATGGTTCACTTCGGCTTCAAGGACCGGCCCGACATCGTGCAGGCGCTCGCGTTATGCCGCGAGCAGGGACTGGCGTTCGAACCGCTCGAGACCTCGTTCTTCCTCAGCCGCGAGACCGTGATTCCGAGCATCCGTTACGAAGGCATGGCGCTGTGGCGCGAGCGCCTGTTTTCCGCGATGGCGCGCAATGCCGGCAGTCCCGTGGAATATTTTAATCTCCCCACGAACCGCGTCATCGAGCTCGGCACGCAGATCGAGATCTGACGTCGTGTGCACGTAATCATAATTTGTCCATTTTCGGTCAGGAGCTTGTGTCCGCTCGACTGCACAGGAAGGTCTAAAAAGTGGAAGAACGCGATGTAACCAGAGTCTACGAGCGCCTGGGCCCCGGTCTCATTACCGGCGCAGCCGATGACGACCCAAGCGGGATTGCTACGTACTCCCAGGCCGGCGCGCAGTTTGGATTCGGCTTGGTCTGGACCCTTTTCCTGACAACGCCGCTGATGATCGGCATACAGATGCTGTCCGCCCGTATCGGCTGGGCGACAGGCGAAGGGCTGACAACCAACATTGGCAAGCTATGCCCCAGGTGGCTGACTGTTTTTTTGATCTCCCTGCTGGTTGTCGCCAACACCATTAACATCGCCGCCGATATCGGTGCCATGGGCGAAGCGGTCCGCATTCTGGTTGGGGGTAAGCTTGCTGTCTACATCATCGGGTTTGGCGCCCTTTGCATCGCCACGCAGGTCTTCTTTTCATACGAACGCATTGTGCGTATCCTCAAGTGGCTCACGCTGGGGCTCTTCGCCTATGTCGCCGTTGTCTTAAGTGTGTCGGTGCCTTGGCGCCAAGCGATCTTGCAATCGCTTCAGCCGTGGACCCACATCCCGGCGAATGTGCCGCTGAGCGCCTATGCCGCCATGATCGTCGCGGTGCTTGGAACCACTATCAGCCCTTACCTTTTTTTCTGGCAAGCCGCCCAAGAAGTTGAGGATAACAATCGACGGCCGTGTGCGGCTGAACTAAAGGCTGACCCGGTGTATGCGGCCGAGCATCTATTGCGAATCAAGGAAGATACGTTCATTGGCATGGGGTTCTCCAACATCATTGCCCTTTGCATTGTTGTGGCGACCGCCGTCACCTTGAATCAGCAAGGCATCACGGATATTCAAACGTCGGCTCAGGCGGCGGAGGCATTGCGGCCGATAGCCGGTGAATTTGCATTTGGCTTGTTCGCGTTTGGAATTATCGGAACGGGCTTGCTGGCGGTTCCGGTTCTGGCGGGGTCCGCTGCCTACGCCGTCAGCGAATTGTTCGGCTGGAAGGCGGGCCTGTCCCACGGATTTCGCGAAGCGCGGGGTTTTTACCTCATCATCGCCGTAGCCACAGTCGTGGGCACCCTAATGAGCGTCTTTGAAGTTGATCCCATCAAAGCGCTGGTTTGGAGCGCGATTGTCAATGGAATCATCTCGGTGCCGATCATGACAGTGATGATGGTGATCGGGCAGTCAAAAAGTCTGATGGGGAACTATACGATCAGCGCACGTCATCGGGTATTCGGTTGGGCTGCCACGGGAATCATGGCAGTGGCCGTTGCTTTCATGTTTGCGACGAGTTTTTGATCTTTCGGACATGAAATCGGTGGCATCTCAGTCTGTCCCCAATTATCCCCGAGGTTAGTCCTCATCCTCGCAACAGCACGTGTCGCGCGACAGCTCAACATGGGCCTGGATGCGACTTCAATCTTTTCTTCCACGCCTGAACATTTAGCTGCGTCGGTGGATTTCGATGGTGGTGTGGGCAACTTCTTCATGCTGGGCGAGTTGCTCGCGTACTCGTCCGGGCGTCAAGGCCTGATCATGCGTGACGATGCTCAGCGCGCAGGAATACGATCCTTTACCGACACGCCAGACATGCAGGTCGGCAATACGGGTATCACCGGCCGTCAGCCCGCTTTCAACCGCTTCCCGGATCTCGTGCACAATGGGGTGATCCATTTCGCGGTCGAGGAGCACCTTGGCGGTTTCACTTAAGAGATTCTTGGCCCAGACCGCCACCAGCACCGCACCGATGATCCCCATAACCGGATCCAGCCACGACCAGCCGTAGATCCAGCCGCCCCCCAAGGCAACGATGGCGAGGACCGACGTGGCGGCGTCGGCGATCACATGTACATAGGCCGACTTCAGGTTGAGGTCATGGTGGTGATGGTGGCCGTGATCATGACTTCCGTGACGTTCTTCACGATGGTGATGTTCGTGCGCGCCGCCCAGGATCATTGCACAAACGATGTTCACAACGAGGCCAAGGGCCGCCACAATCATCGCCTCCTGGTAGTGAATCGGCCGCGGTGAAACAAGGCGTTCGACCGAGCCGAACACCATCATCGCGGCGACGCCCAGTAGAAAGATCGCGCTGGCGAAGCCGCCCAGCACCTCGATTTTCCACGTACCGAAGGCGAAACGCGGATCGTGGGCATAGCGGCGAGCGGCGGCGTAGGCGAAGGCGCTCAGGCCGATCGCGACCGCGTGCGAACTCATGTGCCAGCCGTCGGCCAGCAATGCCATCGAGTTGAACCACCAGCCAGCGATGATTTCCACGACCATCATGGCGGCCGTGATCCACATGACGGCTCGTGTACCTCGCTCCGCCGCATGATTGCCTGCGTCGAAGACATGATCGTGAGTCCAATCAGAAAGGTCTGAAGTGTGCATCGGTTTACCTCTTTATCATTTCGTGTCGCCATTGGCCTGGAAGCTAAGACGCTCACCGACCCCGAGCGGCGCGGTAACGCCAAGAATCGCGAAAATTACCGCAACAATACCACGGGCTATCCGGACAGGCATGCCGCCGGCGATACGATCACCCAACATCCGGCCGGGCGCGCGGGCAGAAACAATAGAACAATAAGGGACGTACCACGATTTCCGTTTTGTGTGCACGTCCGCAACAGGCCGGACAGACTACGGCTACCTGTGCACGTCGGGCGGGCGTCGCTTAGGCGCTGAGCTTTTTCTTGAGGAGTTCGTTGACCTGCGCGGGATTGGCCTTGCCCTGTGTAGCCTTCATCACCTGGCCAACGAAGTAGCCGAACAGCGCCTCCTTGCCGGCACGGTACTGCTCGAGCTGCTTGGGGTTCTTGGCGATGATCTCGTCGATCACCTTCTCGATCGCGCCGGTATCGGTGATCTGTTTCAGGCCCTTCTTCGCGATCACGGCGTCGGCGTCGCCTTCGCCGTTCCACATGGCCTCGAACACCTCCTTGGCGATTTTGCCGGAGATGGTGTTGTCAGCGAGGCGCTTGAGCAATCCCGTCATCATGCCGACCGTGACCGGTGAAGCGCTGATGTCCTTGTTGTCGCGGTTGAGGAACGCCGCCAGTTCCCCCGTCACCCAGTTGGCCGCGATCTTGGGGTCGGAACCGGACTCGCGCACCAGCTGCTCGTAGTAATCCGCCAGCTCGCGCGACGCGGTCAACACACCGGCGTCATAGGCGGTGAGGCCGTAATCCTTCATGAAACGCGCGCGCTTGGCATCCGGCAGCTCCGGCAGGGTTTTCCCCACGCCACGGATAAAATCCTCCGTGATCACCAGCGGCGGCAGGTCGGGGTCGGGGAAGTAGCGATAGTCCATCGCCTCTTCCTTGCTGCGCATCGAGCGCGTGACGTCCTTGTCCGAGTCGTACAGGCGCGTCTCTTGCACGACTTTCCCGCCGCCTTCGATCAGGTCGATCTGGCGCTCGACCTCGAATTCGATGGCCTTCTCGACGAAGCGGAAGGAATTGATGTTCTTCAGTTCCGCGCGCGTGCCGAATTGCTTCTCGCCTTTCGGACGCACCGAAACGTTGGCGTCGCAACGGAACGAGCCCTCCTGCATGTTGCCGTCGCAGATTTCGAGGTAGCGCACCAGCTCGTGCACTTTCTTGAGATAGGCCACGGCCTCCTTCGCCGAACGCATGTCGGGCTCGGAGACGATTTCCAGCAGCGGCGTGCCGGCGCGGTTGAGGTCGATGCCGGTCATGCCGTGAAAATCCTCGTGCAGGCTCTTCCCGGCGTCTTCCTCGAGATGCGCGCGGGTGATGCCGATGACTTTTTCCACGCCATCCACGTCGATCGTGATCTGGCCCTTGGTCACGATCGGCAGCTCGTACTGGCTGATCTGGTAGCCCTTGGGCAGGTCGGGGTAGAAATAATTCTTGCGCGCGAATACCGAGCGGTGATTGATGGCCGCGCCGATAGCGAGCCCGAACTTCACCGCCATGCGCGCGGCTTCTTTGTTGAACACTGGCAGCACACCCGGCAGCGCGATGTCCACCGCGCACGCCTGCGTGTTCGGCTCGGCGCCGTATTTCGTGGCCGCGCCCGAGAACGCCTTGCTCCTGGTCAGAAGCTGAGCGTGGACTTCAAGACCGATGACGGTTTCCCATTCCATCAGTCGAATCCCTTTGGAATACGCTTGTGCCAGTCCGTCACCTGCTGGTAGCCATGCGCGGCGTTGAGCAGCCTGGATTCATTGAAATACTGCCCGATCAGCTGCAATCCCACCGGCAGGCCATCGGGGGCAAACCCGGCGGGGATGGACATGCCCGGCAGGCCGGCGAGATTCACGGAAATCGTGTAAATATCGCTCAGATACATGGCCACGGGGTCGTCGCTTTTTTCGCCGATCTTGAACGCGGTGGTGGGGGTGGTGGGGCCCATGATGACGTCGCAGGACTCGAAGGCCTTGCGGAAATCCTCGGCGATCAGGCGGCGCAGCTTCTGCGCCTTCAGGTAATAGGCGTCGTAATAGCCGGCCGAGAGCGCATAGGTCCCGATCATGATGCGGCGCTTCACCTCGGCGCCGAAACCTTCGGCGCGGGTTTTACAGTACATGTCGAGCAGGTCGGTGTAATCCTTGGCGCGGTAACCGTAGCGCGCGCCGTCGAAGCGCGACAGATTCGAGGACGCCTCGGCCGGGGCCAGCACGTAATAGCAGGGAATCGCGAGCTGACTGTTGGGCAGGCTCACTTCCAGCATCTGCGCGCCGAGCTTTTTGTATTCGGCGATGGCGGTTTCGATCACCTTCGCCACCTCGGAACTCAGGCCCTTGCTGAAGTATTCCTTCGGCAACCCGATGCGCAGTCCCTTGATATCGTTATTGAGCGATTTCGTGTAATCCGGGACCGGTTCGTCCACCGAGGTCGAATCGCGCGGATCGAAGCCGGCCATGACATTCAGCATGAGCGCGGCATCCTCGGCGGTGCGCACCATCGGCCCACCTTGGTCGAGGCTGGAGGCAAACGCAATCATGCCGTATCGCGACACGCGCCCGTAACTGGGCTTGAGCCCCGTCAGATTGGTCAGCGACGCCGGCTGACGGATGGAACCGCCGGTATCGGTGCCGGTCGCGGCCGGCGCCAGGCGCGCGGCCACCGCCGCGGCCGAACCGCCCGAGCTGCCGCCGGGGACGACGGCGGTGTTCCACGGATTCTTCACGACACCATAATAGGAAGTCTCGTTCGACGAACCCATGGCGAATTCGTCCATATTGGTCTTGCCGAGACAGACGGCGCCGGCTTTGTTGAATTTTTCGATAGTCGTCGCGTCGTAGGGGGCGACAAAGTTGGACAGAATCTTCGAGCCGCAGGTGGTAAGCCAGCCGTCGGCACAGAAGATGTCTTTCTGGGCGATGGGGATGCCGGTCAGCGCGCCGGCCTCACCCTTCGCGATCCGGGCATCGGCGGCCCTGGCCTGGGCGAGCGAGCGCTCCGGCTCCACCGTAATGAAGGCGTTCAGCTCCTTATACTTATTAATGCGCTCCAGAAAGGCCCGGGTCAGTTCAACGCTCGATATTTCCTTCCGGCGCAGGGCGGCGGAGAGATCGGCGACGGTTTTATCGAACATGGCGGGGTTCTTGACGTCCGGGGTGTGAAAACTACTCTATGACCTTGGGCACCAGGTACAGGCCGGCCTCGACCGCCGGTGCGATTTTCTGGAATTTCTCGCGCTGGTCGGCTTCGGTGACCACGTCCGTGCGCAGCCGCAGGCCCGCCTCGTTGGGGTGGGCCATGGGCGCCACACCCGCGGTATCCACGGCGTTCATCTGCTCGATCAAGCCGAGGATGCGGGACAGGGATTCGGCGTAGGCGTCGGCCTCCGACCCGGTGATGTGTAATCGCGCAAGATGCGCGATTTTACGTACCTGCTCGCGGTCCAGAGACATGGAAATGTAGTATGTGTTTTCGGATATGGAAACGGCCGCTCCTGCGCATCCCGCGCTCGCGGCATTCGTACATCCCTGTACCGCACAAATTACCACATTCGTCCCGCCGGTTGAACCGCCCGACCGCGATTGATACAGTTAGCGCCGATTCAAGTACAATCGTGCCGGGTCAATAACGCCTTCAAGGACTGATTTCTTCTCATGTTTCTCAAAAGCTTCCGTGGATTCTTCTCCAGCGATATCGCCATCGATCTGGGTACCGCCAACACCTTAATCTTCGTGCGCGACAAGGGCATCGTGTTGAACGAACCCTCGGTCGTCGCCATCCGTCAGGATTACACCAGCCGCAACAATCGTTCCATCCTGGCCGTCGGCGTCGATGCCAAGAAGATGCTCGGCCGCACGCCGGGATCGATCCAGGCGATACGGCCGATGAAGGAAGGCGTGATCGCCGACTTCACCGTTACCGGCGAGATGCTGAAATATTTCATCCGCAAGGTGCACGAGAATCGTTTGTTCCAGCCGAGCCCGCGCATCGTGATCTGCGTGCCCTGCGGCTCGACGCAGGTGGAGCGGCGCGCGATCCGCGAGGCCGCGATGAGCACCGGCGCGCGCGAGGTATTTCTGATTGAAGAACCGATGGCCGCGGCGATCGGCGCCGATCTGCCCATCATGGAACCGACCGGCTCGATGGTGCTCGACATCGGCGGCGGCACCAGCGAGGTCGGCGTGATCTCGCTCGGCGGCATCGTGTACTCGCATTCGCTGCGCATCGCCGGCGACAAGATGGATGAAGCCATCGTGAACTACGTGCGCCGCAAATACGGCCTGCTGATCGGCGAAGCCAGCGCGGAAAACGTGAAAAAGGAAATCGGTACGGCGTGGGAAGGCAGCGAGGTCAAGCAGGTGGAGGTTAAAGGCCGGCACATCGCCGACGGTGTGCCGCGCGCCCAGGTGCTCAACAGCCAGGAAGTGCACGCGGCGCTGTCGGAGTGTCTCGCCGGCATCATCGGCGCCATCAAGATCGCGCTCGAACAAACACCGCCGGAGCTCGGCGCCGACATCGCCGAAAAGGGGCTCGTGGTCTCGGGCGGCGGCGCGCTGCTGCGCGACATCGACCGCATGCTCGCGGAACAGACCGGGCTGCCGATTATCATCACCGAAGATCCCCTCACCTGTGTGGTGCGCGGCTGCGGCCGGGCGCTCATGGAGGCCGAAACGCTGGGCGATGTATTTGTGTACGAATAGGTCGCCCTCGACATCCTGTCTCACGCGACACTTGCGATGTGCAGGAAGCACAAGCGCCGCGAAGGCCGAAAATGGATACTTACTCGCTGCGCTCGTTCGTCCTGTTATTCGATGGGGCCGAAAGCGGCCACATCCCTGTGCATCGCCCAGCGCGTATGATTTATGATTAACGTCTTCGGCTGGCCTCTCCGGGCGCCTTCCCATCTCACCCGGCTGATCCTGCTGTCGGCGCTGTCTGTGGCGCTGATGATTCTCGATCACCGCGGGCATCATCTGGAAAAAATCCGCGCCGGCCTGAACGTGCTGGCCTACCCCATCCAGCTGATCGCCGCCGTCCCGGCCTACGTGGGCGGCAGCATCGCCGATTTCTTCACCACCCGCGGCACCCTGCGCCAGGACAATGAAAAACTGCTCGCCGAACGGCAAGTGCTCAACGCCAAAGTGCAGCAGTTCGACGCCCTGGAAGAGGAAAACGCCCGCCTGCGTCGCATGCTGGGCAGCGCCGCGCAGGTGGCCGACAAGGTGCTCGCCGCGGAACTGATCGAGGTCAGCTCCGAACCGTTCACGCGCAAGATCGTGGTCGCCAAGGGCGGCCGGGACGGGGTGTACGTCGGTCAGTCGGTCATCGACGCGCACGGCATCATGGGGCAGGTCACGCAGGTCGCCAGCCAGGTCAGCCGCGTGACGCTCATCACGGACGCCGGCCACGCGATTCCCGTGCTCGACAACCGCAGCGGTCTGCGCATGCTGGTTTTCGGCACCGGCGATCCGGACACTCTGAAGGTCCCCTACCTCACCTCCGCCTCCGACATCAAGGAAGGCGACCTGCTGGTCAGCTCCGGCATGGGCGGCACCTTCCCGCCCGGTTATCCCGTGGCGCAGGTGAGCAGGATCGTCAACGATCCGAACGAAGCGTTTCTCGCCATCACCGCCAAACCGGCGGCGCAACTCAATCATGGCAAGCAAGTGATGCTCATCTGGCGCGGCGCCCCACCCAAGAGTGGAGGCAACGCCAAATGAGGTTGGGCCTGGACGCGCACCGCCGTCTCACGTTGTTCGGTACGTTTACCGCCGCCGTGATATTGGCGATCATGCCGTTTCCGGCCTGGGCCGAACCGTTCCGCCCCGACTGGGTGGGACTGGTGCTCATCTACTGGTGCCTGGCCGCGCCGGAACGCTTTTCCGTCGGCACCGGCTGGCTGCTCGGCTTTCTCCAGGACGCGCTCTACGGCTCGCTGCTCGGCAGCAACGCCCTCGGCAAAACGCTGGTGGCGTTCCTGACCGTCCGTTTGCACCTGCAGCTGCGCATGTTCCCGCGCTGGCAGCAGGCGGTATCGATATTCGGCCTGCTCATCGCCAACCAGCTGCTGGTGTTGTGGATACGCGGCGCGATCGGCCAGGCGCCGGAGACGTTCATCTACTGGACGCCGAGCGTCGTCGGCGCCCTGCTGTGGCCGTGGCTGTTCGTGATCCTGCGCGACCTGCGGCGCCGCGGCGGCATCGCTTAGAGTCCCGGACAATTCGTTAGAGGTTCCTGGAGCTTCATGCTCAATATCCCGATCAAGGATCACTTCCGGGAAACCCGGGTGTATAACGCGCGGCTGTCGGTGATCGGCGTCATCGTCGTCACGCTGATCTTCGCGCTGATCCTGCGTCTGGCCTACCTGCAGGTGTTCGCGCACCGCCACTACGAAACGCTGTCGCAGGCCAACCGCATCAAGCCGATCCCGATCCAGCCGCCGCGCGGCCTGATCCTCGATCGCAACGGCGTCATCCTCGCGCAGAATTATCCGGTGTACACGCTGGAGATCATCCCCGAGCAGGTCGACGACATGAACACGCTGCTCGAGGAACTGGGCCAGATAGTGAGCCTGAACGAGGCGGACCTCAAGAATTTCCGCAAACAGCTGCGCGAACGGCCGCGATTCGAAAACCTCGTGCTGCGCTCGCACCTCACCGAGGAAGAAGCGGCGCGGCTGGCGATCAAGCGTACGTATTTCAGCGGCGTGGAACTCGAGGCGCGCCTGCGGCGGCACTACCCGCTCACGGGCCTCGGAGTGCATTTCCTCGGTTACGTCGGACGCATCAACGAACAGGAACAAGACCAGATCGACAAGGCGGCCTATCGCGGCATGGAGTACATCGGCAAACTGGGCCTCGAAGCGAGCTACGAAAAAACCTTGCTCGGCCAGGTCGGGTTCGAAAAGGTCGAGACCAACGCGCACGGACGCTCGCTGCGCATCCTCGAACGCATCGCGCCGG
>NZ_JBGQKW010000068.1:0-15485 GCF_041499725.1 Sulfuricaulis sp. | reverse complement strand
TCCGCCGGCATGCACCGGAAGGAAATTCCCGACAGTCGTTCCTTGACTGCTTTGGCCTGCGCCACCCGCACCATGCCGTCCGCGGCGTCGATGCCGGTGATGCTGGCGTGGCCTTTCAGGCGCCGCGCCAAGGTCAGCGCCGGCTCCCCGGTTCCGGAGGCGAGGTCAAGAATGCGATCCCCGGGTTGGGCGTCCAGCGCGGCCAGCAATACTTCGCCGACGGGCGCGATGTGCGGCAGCCACACGTCGAATTTCTCGGCGATTTTGTCCCAGTCGGGATGGTTATTTTTTGTGCTCACGGCGTGTCTTCTTTCATTTGTTGGCAGTCGGTACCGGCGGGATATCAGAGCGGGATTCCGTTTAGAAGATGTCTATTCTGGAAAGTCCGCCGGCGCCATGGGATGACCCGGTTTTTCCGCTTGCGCAGTTATATCAAGCTGGCCGTGGACCCTGTACCGTGAGACTACCATAACTATTGCATTGACCGTACCGTAGTTCTGGTATTAAGTACTCGTCTCTTCAGCGAGTTCGACCAGAGCGGGACGGCGTAATACCAATGGCGGTTTAATCCGGAGAACCAACATGCCCCAAACAAAAATTCTGCTCGACGAATCCGAAATACCCACCCACTGGTATAACGTCATTGCCGATATGCCGAACCCGCCGGCGCCGCCTCTCGGTCCCGATGGAAAACCGGTGCCGCCGCAGGCCCTGGCCGCGATTTTCCCCGAGGCGCTGATCGAGCAGGAGATGAGCGGCCAGCGCTGGATCCCGATTCCCGAGCCGGTGCGCGAGATATACCGCCTGTGGCGACCGAGCCCGCTTTACCGCGCCTATCGGCTGGAACAGGCCTTGGGCACGCCCGCAAAAATTTATTATAAGTATGAAGGCGTGAGCCCCGCCGGTTCGCACAAGCCCAACACCGCCGTCCCGCAGGCGTGGTACAACCGGCAGGTCGGCATCAAGCGCCTCGCCACCGAAACCGGCGCCGGGCAGTGGGGTTCGGCGCTGGCACTTGCCGGACAGATGTTCGGCATCAAAGTACGCGTGTACATGGTGAAAGTGAGCTACGAGCAGAAACCGTTCCGCCGTTCGATGATGCAGGCCTGGGGCGCGGAGGTTTTCGCCAGCCCCACAGACATGACCGAATCGGGCCGCAAGATCCTCGCCGCCGATCCGAACAGCCAGGGCTCGCTCGGCATTGCCATCTCCGAGGCGGTCGAGGAAGCGTCCTCGCGCAAGGACACGAATTACAGCCTGGGTTCCGTGCTCAATCACGTGCTGCTGCACCAGACCGTGATCGGCCTGGAGGCGAAAAAGCAATTCGAGAAAATCGGCGAATACCCGGACGTAGTGCTCGCCGCCTGCGGCGGCGGTTCCAACTTCGGCGGCATCGCGTTCCCGTTTTTCGCCGACAAGGCCGCTGGCAAGAAGCTGCGCCTCGTCGCGGTCGAGCCGACGTCCTGCCCGTCCCTGACGAAAGGCCGATATGCGTATGATTTCGGGGACGCGGTCGGCCTGACGCCTTTGATGAAGATGTACACGCTCGGTCACGACTTCATGCCGCCGGGCATTCACGCGGGCGGGCTGCGCTATCACGGTGACTCGCCGCTGGTATCGCAGCTCTACCACGAAGGGCTGATCGAGGCCGTCGCGGTGCCGCAACTTTCGACTTTCGAGGCGGGCGTCGCTTTCGCGCGCGCCGAGGGCATTATTCCGGCGCCTGAATCCTGCCATCCGATTCGCGCCGCGATCGACGAGGCGCTCGCCTGCAAGAAGACCGGCGAAGGCAAGACCATACTCTTCAATCTCTCCGGCCACGGCCACTTCGACATGGCCTCCTACGATAAATACTTCAGCGGTCAGCTCGAGGACTACCACTATCCGGAAGCCGCGGTCGCGGAGGCCATGAAGCGTTTGCCGAAAGTGGGATAACCACTCAACGCCTGTTTCGTCAAATGAAACGAGTTTGTCCGCCGGCGGCAAACCTTCATTCATGCCGCCCGGGTATTGCACGCACGATCCTAAAGAGCGATATACTCTTGACGCTTGGTCAACGGGTGGCAATAAAAAATGCGGCGTTGGGTGAGATCGGTGTTCATGGCAACAGCGCTGTTGCCGGTATCGGCGTGGGCCAACCCGTTTGCCTCGCTTCCGTTGTTACCATCGAGTGAAATCACGGCGACCGGAAAAACCCTTTTCACCTTGGAAAACGGCGATTACGTCCAGCCGCATTTCTCGCCCGATTCGCGTTATCTCGCGTTTGCACGGGAGGTACTGGAGGGCTCCACGGAGCTCACGGAAATCCTGGCGCTCGATCTCAAAACTTTGAAAGTCAAAACGCTGCTCGACGCCAAGGCCTCGCGCGAATTCGCCATGTACCGGAGTTACGTGGCCGGGTTTTCCTGGAAAGACGCGACGACCCTGAAGGCGAGCATTTCGGACGGCGACGTCAACGGTGTCGATCTCATCATCGACGCCGCCGCTGGCAGGCTCATCGAAAAGAAACCGATTTCACTCGCCGAGCCGCATGGCGACCCAAGTGCCGAGTTTGCCGCCGTATTCCCATCCATTCCGCCGCCGGTGTTGGACAATGCTCTGGCCAACGGTTACAGGGTTGGCAACAAGAAATATGTCGTGCAGAAGAATTACTGGAAGCAGGACAACCATATCTGGCTGCTGGACGCGGAGAGCCGGAAGATGGCCAAGCTCATCGAGATTCCGGACATGTGGATCTATAGTCTGCGCGGAGCATTTGCCTCGGGAAACGCTCTGATCCTGCTCGTGGCCTATGGCCCGGAGGCATACCTGGTGCGGCACAGCGGCGGGAAGCTCGAACTGCTTTACCGCTTCCCGGTGAAGAATTATCAGCAGGTCGGCATGCATGTGGAACCGGGACGTGGCGACCGGACGCTGTTTCAGATCATCACCGGCCCAAGTTATGAAAAGCGGGAAAATTATTTTTTCCTTTACGACAAGGCAGGGCTCAAGAAGATCAAAGATGTCACGGCGATTTACGATCTTGACGTGGACAGCGCCGCGAAGCTCGTGTGTTTCTCGCAATGGAAAAACGACAAGCGGATACTGGTGGTCAGGGAACTGAAGAATTTTCGTTGAGCAAAAGCCGGCGATTCACGCCGGCGCGGTCTGGCGCATGCCCTGAATCCGTTTAAAGTGATGATCCAGTACAATATCAGCCGGTTTGCCAAAGGCCCAGTCGCGCCGCCGCCCGACTTCCATCTGGCCGCTGGCGAACGTTGGCGATAAACTTCCGGCCGCCGTGACCGCGTATAATTTCTGATCGCTTTGCCATGAAAAAATATTTTGTCTTCTCCGCGCTGGGCAAGGATCGCCCCGGCATCGTCAATCAGCTGTCCAAGGCCATCCTCGACAGCGGTTGCAACATCGAGGACAGCCGCATGACGGTATTGGGGGGAGAATTCGCCCTGATTCTGATGGTGTCCGGACACTGGGGGGCGATCACGCGCCTGGAACGGCAGGTGCCGGTGCTGGAGAAAAAACTCGAGCTCACCATCCTCGCCCGGCACACCGAGCCGCGCACCGCGGTGCAGGACATGGTGCCCTACACGGTGGACGTGGTGGCCATGGACCACCCGGGCATCGTGCATGAGATCGCGGATTTCTTCGCGACCCGCGATATCAACATCGAAGAGATGAACACGTGGACCTACCCCGCGGCACACACCGGCGCGCCGATGTTTTCGCTCAGCATGACCGTGAGCCTGCCGGCCGGCGTGCACATCGGTCGCCTGCGCGACGAGTTCACCAGCTTCTGCGACAATCTCAACCTGGATGCCACGATCGAGCCGACGCGGCATTGAGCGCTTCTCTGTCACGCGTTGATCTGCGCGGCGTCGGAGCCGTAATTAATTTGTCTTCCGTCGCCGCACCGCACCGAACAAGCCGAGCAGACCTGAACCGAACAGCCAGATGGCCGTGGGGACTGGTACTGGGCTCGCCATACCTTCCAGAGTCCAGTGACTGATGCAACCACCTGGGCCCGGACACGCGGGCCCGATAGTGCGACTGTCCCAATGAAGAGTGTAAGCGTTGGTCGTCAGATTCCACGTCCCCATGGCCAGGGCGGAAGTGACCCCATCGCTTCTGCCGGTTCCCGTGATGTAATCGCCGTCGTTCCAGGTTCCAAACAAACTGCTGAGATCCATGGTGATCGTGCCGGCGATCGTATCCAGACTTCCGCTGGGCACCGGCCCGCCGGCGAAAGTGCCAGCGGGAGTAGATGTATCGCCGAGGCTCGCCGATGCCGTGTAAAGACTGACAGGAAAACCATACCAATCAAAGGAAGCTATCCCACTGGGATCATATGCTGAAGCAAGTAGGCTGGCCCCTCCTGACCCAATATATCCCCCTACGAGATTGGTATTAGGACCAATATAATTAAACGCCGTGAAGCTGGGAGTAAAACCATCGACGCTGACCCCGCCGGCGGTGATGTTCATGTTGCCGATGGCATAAGTGGCGGCGGGTGTTGTCTGGCTCAGGAATGACAGGCACAACGCAAGCGTTGCTGAAACAGCGACCCTTTTCATGTTCTCCTCCAGTGGTTGTTGCTGTTGTTATGAGGCTGCGTAACCCTTGGGCCGTCCCATGCCCCGCGTGCTCATCCTGGAGTCGTTGTTTTGCCGGATATCCTGCGCCCGATTCAGGTTCTGTGCAATGGAGGTCTCGGCGTTCGTTCTTAAGTATTGTTTTCCCCGCGCTTCTCGATCAGTTCATGCACCAGCGGCGTGCAGATGATCTCCATGGCCAGCAGCATCTTGCCGCCGGGGATGACCATGGTGTTCGGACGTGACATGTACGAATCCTGGATGCGCCGCAGCAGGTTCGGAAAATCGAATTTCCCCGGCTCGCGGAAACGGATGACCACGACGCTTTCCGCCAAGGTCGGCACGTCGCGGGCGATGAAGGGGTTGGAGGTATCCACGACCGGCACGCGTTGGAAATTGATGTCGGACAGGGAGAACTGCGGTGTGATGTAGTCCACGTAGTCGCGCAGCCGCCGCAGGATGGTGTTGGTGACCGCCTCCGGGGAATGGCCTTTGACGCTGGTGTCGCGGTGGATTTTCTGTATCCATTCGAGATTGCCGACCGGCACCACGCCGATCAGCAGGTCCACGTACTGCGCCACGTCCACGCCGTTGTTGTCGTCGCGGGCGACACGGCGTTCGATGACGTGGGGATTGTGCGACGGGCTCATCTTGCGGCGAGTCCAGGTGCGCGCCACCACGCCACCGTGCAGTCCTTCATACAACAGCAGCTCGGTGTCCGCCGGGATCTGCCGCCAGGGAGTGAACGTACCCGGCGGCAGTCCGAACAGCGCTTCCTCGCCTTGGGTCACGTAGTGCCGCGTCTCGCCGGTGCCGCGCTCGGAGTATTCCTTGAACAGCGCTTCGAGCCGGTCGAACTGGTTCAGTTTCGGACCGAAATGGCTCAGGTTTTCCCCTCGTTCCCGCGCCTCCCGGATGAGGCGATCCATTTCTTTGCCCTCGTAGCGCAGAAAGGCGTTGCCTTCGACAAACGCCCCCGAAATACCCTCACGCCGGAAAACGTCGTGAAAGGCATGCCGCACCGTGGTGGTTCCGGCGCCGGAAGAGCCGGTCACCGCGACAATGGGAAATTTACTGGACATGGAATGCGCCTATGTAATCCGCGAATGCCCCTATCTTTTGGCATTTGGGCGCGGCGGTCAACGGTTACGGCCAAATTCAGGTAACGACCCCTTCCTTTTGTGGCGCGGACGGCGAAAACGGGGGGATTTGGTCCGGGAAATAGCGATGGACTGGCCAGGCGCCTGGTTGCAGGCGCCGTTGAAACGGATGGCAATCGCCGGCATGGGTTTTTTACGATTTTTGCTTTCTGTTGAATGTAGGCACAAGGTTTTTACGGAATATAAAAAATTTTTAATTGAAATTCGTTTCGACCGGTGTAGGGTGATTCGCGCATGGACGTGCATGCCTGTAAGGAAGGAGGTTTATCATGTGCTACGAAAAATGGGATGAGAGCAAGCGAGTGACGGAGACGTTGGACAAAGCCAGGAAAGAGGCGGACAAAGCGATTGAAAAAGCGAAGTCGACCCGCCCCGAGCGCCGGCCGGAAACGGAACCCCGGCCCACGGTGGAATCCGAAGAAACCGCCGCCTGAACGCTCGTACGGTATCCGGAAATTCAAAACCCCGCGCTTGCGGGGTTTTGTTTATCGGAAGAGACCAGAAGCCATCTCAAAATAGCCCAAACACACCGGAAAACAGAAATGGTCTTGGCGGTTAATTTCATTTTTTGAGATAAGCTCTAACCGCTCAGAGGTGACAGCTCGCGAGTCCGCGCTTCTCCAGATAGCGCTGGTGATAATCCTCGGCCTTGTAAAACGGCCCGGCCGGGACGATCTGCGTAACGACAGGATTGCGGAACTTGCCGGATTTATCGAGCCGTTCCTTGGCCGCGCGTGCCGCCGCTTCCTGCGCCGGCGAGTGAAAGAAAATCACCGAGCGGTATTGCGAGCCGACGTCCGGTCCCTGACGGTTGGGCGTCGTGGGGTCGTGCAATTTCCAGAACGTCTCGAGCAATTGCTCATAGGGCAGCTGCGCGGGGTCGAAGGTGATCTCCACCACCTCGGCGTGGCCGGTGGTGTCCGTGCAGACATCCTGGTATGTCGGATTATCGGTTTTGCCGCCGCAATAGCCGACCAGGGTGGAGACGACGCCGGGAATGCTCCGGAAAGTCGCTTCCACGCCCCAAAAACATCCCGCGCCGAAAGTTGCTTTTTCCATGTTCCTCTCCGCGAAAATTTATGCTCTACACACTGACCGTCGCCAAAGCCTAACGTTCGCGGAAGGACATATAAAGAGGGCGTAGGGGCGCGGCGTAAGTGAGTGCCGGCTTTAGCCTTGCTGGGGATGGGGTTATTGGCCGAGACAGCGGTAAAAGCCGCGCCGAAACATTTAAAGATAATTGAGCCGGACAGAGACCGGCTAGACGACCACGACCTGGCGCTGACCCTTGAGCTTGAGATTGACCAGGGCCTCGTCGGCACGGCGCAGCATCTGCCGCGGCTCCTCGCCGGGCGAATAGAACGTGAGAACGCCACCGAAGCCGGGCAGGGGATAACTGCGCCCCTTGAAGCTGAAATGCGATTCCTTGGCGCGCTTGCGCACTTTCTCCAGCGCGCGCATGGCGTCTTCGCGGTCGGTGTTGGGCAGCAGCACGGCGAACTCGTCCTTGTTGTAGTGCGCCACCATGTCGTAGCTGCGGAAGCCGCGCAGGATTTCATTGGCGTAGAGTTGCCGCGCCGCGTTCGCGGCTTCCTGTCCCTCGACGTCGTTGACGGTCTCGGGGCTGTCGATGTCGATCAGCGCCAGTGCCAGCGGATCGCCATGCCGCTTCACGCGCTCGACCTCGGATTCGATCCGTCGCAGCAATACGTCGCGCTTCGGCAGGCCGAGGGCTTTCTTGGGGGGCTTATCGCCGGTCCGGGCGCGCTTGCGCGCCTTGTTGAGATCGGTGCGCAGCTGTTCGCGCTCGGCCTCGATCAACCTGAGATAAGTGTTGGCGTCCGACAGCTTTTGCGAAAGCGTCTCGCGTTCGCGCATCAGCTCGTCCATGCTGTTCGTCACCATCTGACGCAGATGATGCAGGTTCTGGACGGCGCCCTCACTGGCGGGACGGCGCGTTTCCGGTGCTACCATCGCCGCTATCGGTTTCGGTTCGAGCACGTCTTGGTTTTCCAAGACCGTGTTCTCCGTGGAATGGGAAATGAGTTTGGGATGGGGGATCAGTTTCGCCAGCGGTTTCGCGGGCGATGCCATCCTGGGTTCGGCCGCTGCGGCTACCGGGCCGGGCGCGGCCGGCAACGGTTCAGGAGGCTTAGCGGTATTGACCGGAGCGGCGTGACCCGGCGGCAGATACATGGCCAGATGCTGCTGAATGATCCGCGCCCGGATGCGGATCGGTGATGGCCGTGAAGTGTCCTGGGCGAAAGCCAGCAGCAGGTCGTGCAGGTGGGCAATGCAGGAGCTGTTGACGTAACTGTGCTGGCGGCAGTGCAGGAGGGCGTTGTTGATCAAGTGAAGCAGCTGAGCGCCATCCGGATGGCTCTTGAGATGCTCCTGGTGCCGCGCCATGGCGCGTAACAGACCAGGGTCGACGGCAGGAAATTCGCCGACAGCCAATATTGCACTCCTATGGGATTTGGAAGTTTTTTAACATCGCTTATTCAACATAATGTACCTGCTGACACGAAAAATAACAATATATTGTGTTGCATCAGCATGAGAGGCTAACGCTCCTTCTTGAAGTGTTTCACCAGCCGATCCACCAAGGTGGGTTTGCCGAAGACCGATCCATAGACCCAGCCCAGCGACGGGACATTCCAGGTGCGGACCACGGTGAATTTTCCGCCGGCTTCCTCGATGAGAATCCGGCTCGCGGCAAAATCCCAGATGGGATCGCCGTATTCAATCGTGGCGTCGGCCTGCCCCGTGACCGCGCAGGCGTGGGCGAAGCAGCTGCGGTAGATGCGGTGGTTCGGATGCGCGCGGGTCAGGGCGTCGAACAGGCGTCCGTCGTCGCGGTATTTGATGAAGTTGGCGCGTGCCGGGAGCATCACGCGTTCGGTCCCGTCGATGGCGGAGGGATCGAGGTCGGTGAGCGTCACGCGCCGGCCGTTGTAATGGGCGCCGAGGCCGAAGGCCGCGCTCACCCGTATATCCAGCAGCGGATGATCGATGATCCCCACGACCGGCTCGCCGCGGTAGTGCAGCGCGAGGATGCTGCCGAAGGTAGGCAGGTGCTGAACGAAATCCTCGGTGCCGTCGATCGGGTCCATGATCCACTGATACGCCGCCTGCGGGTTCTCTGGCGGGTATTCTTCGCCGATGACGCCGTGCTCGGGAAAATGCAGGTGAATCAGTCCGCGCAGGTGGTCCTCCACCCGCAGGTCGACGCTGGTGACGAAGCTGTTGTCGGGTTTGCGTTTCACCTCAAACCCATCCGTCAGCAGCGACAGAATCAGCGTACGTGCCGAGGAGGAAAATTCCTGCGCCTTGTTGTGGAAGCGCTCGATGTCGTGCGCGGGGATTTCGTTGCGTATGTCCATGCGTTTATTTTTCCACCCATTCCTTTCCGATTTTTACATACTGTTTTTTCACCGCCGACCACGCGACCTTGTGCGCGACCACCTCACGATCCTCACGGCTCGCGTATTCCTCCCACGCATTGTTGAACGCCGCGAGGTAAATCTCCTGCGCGTGCGTTGGCAGATGACTCTTCACCGATGCCGGCAGATCGGAAATATCGGCATAAGGCATAGGTGGTTTCCCGTCACTTAAGGGTCGTCATGCACGCCCCCGACTACACCATGCGAGGGCAGATATCGGCAGAGCCCCCTTTGATTGTCATGCCCGCGGAAGCGGGCATCCAGGCCTTTTACAGTCGCGCAACGCGGAGCGTTGCGCACCATTAATCTTCGTCTTCGCTACACCAGCAACCGCTTGCGCGTCAGCCGCACCGCGATCAGGTAACCCACGATGCCATAGCCCGCGAGCACCGCCAGATGCAGCGCCACGTTGCTGAGCGGCAATCCCGCCACCAACGGCCGGATCAGGTCCACGGCATGCGCCAACGGCAGCAGCTGCACCAGCGATTGTAGCGCCACCGGCAGCGAAGTCACCGGATAAAACACGCCCGAGAGGATGAACATCGGCGTGAGCACGAGCGTGACGTAATAGTTGAAGAAGTCGTACCCCGGCGCGAGCGCGCTCATGATCAGCCCCATGCCCGAGAAACACAGGCCGATCAGGAACAGCACCGGCGGCACCCACAGCGCGTGCCAGGTGTGTACGCCGCCGAGAAACGCCGCCACGATCAGGATCGCCGTGCCGCTGATGACGCACTTGGTCGCGCACCACAGCATCTCGCCCGCGAGGATGTCCTGCACTTCGAGCGGCGTGGTGAGGATCGCCTCGTAAGTCTTCTGCGGGATCATGCGCGTGTACACCGAGAACATCGCCTCGAAGCTCGCCGTGTTCATCGACGACGAGGCGAGAATGCCGGAGGCAAGGAAGGTGAGGTAGGGCATGTGCATCATCTCGCCGATGAACAGCCCAAGGCCGTAGCCGAGGCCGAGCAGATACAGAAACGGTTCGCCAAAATTGATGAGAATGCTGGGCAGCATGAGTTTGCGCCACACCAGCGTATTGCGCCGCCACACCGCGAGCGCGGCGCCCTGAAAGCGCGGAAGAAAAAGATTCACCATGATCAAAAACCTATCTAAAAAATTCTTCCTTTTTGGTTGTCATTCCAAGGACGAATCTTTTTTTGATTGTCACCCCCGCGAAGGCGGGGGTCCAGGTCTTAAAAAATAGATTCACACAATTGTCCTTCAATCCCTCAACTCTCTTCCCGTAAGTTTCAAAAACACATCCTCCAGATTCGCCGGCCGGTGCAGGAACGTGAGCTGCGGTATGCCTTCCAGGTGTTTGACTACGGCGCGTGCGTCGCGCGTGTAGTAATAATAAGTATCGCCCACCGCCTCGAAGCGCCCCTCGCCGGCGGACGCCAGCGCCTGGCGCGCGAGTTTCTCCTCGCCGCGCACCTCGATCACCTCCGGTTCCGCGTGTTTCTTGATCAGCGCCGCCGGCGTGCCCTGTTCGAGAATCCGCCCCTGGTCCATGACGATCAGCTCGTCGCACAGGCGCTCGGCCTCTTCCATGTAGTGCGTGGTCAGCAGCAGCGTCTTGCCGGCCTGGCGCAGATCGCGCAGCCGCCCCCAGATCATGTGCCGCACCTGCGGGTCGAGCCCGGTGGTCGGTTCATCCAGCACCACCAGTTCGGGATTGTTGACCAGCGCGCGGGCGATGGTCAGACGCCGCTTCATGCCGCCGGAAAGTGTTGCGATGCGCGCATCCGCGCGGTCGGTGAGATCGACGAACGCCAGCAGCTCGCGGATGCGCGCATCGAGCGTCGCCGCCGGAATGCCGAAGTAGCGGCCGTAGACGCGCAGGTTTTCCGCGACGGTGAAGTCGGGGTCGAGATTGTCCGCCTGCGGTACGACGCCGGTGCGCGCCCGCACCTCGCGCCCCGCCTGCGGAATCGGTAACCCGAAGACGCGAATCTCGCCGCCGTTCACCGGCGACTGCCCGAGCAGCAGCCGCAGCGTCGTGGTCTTGCCCGCGCCGTTCGGCCCGAGCAGTCCGAAACAGCACCCGGCCGATACATTCAGATCGATCCCGCGCACGACCTCCCGGCCGTTGTATTGTTTGCGCAGACCCGTGATTTGTACGACGGATGACATGTGCTTACTCTACCGGGTTATGGGTACAAACGGAATTTCATGTGCTGCTAACGACGTACATGAGCATTGTGCGGCGGCGGTTTTTAATTTGGGCAAGACAATTTCGATTGCTCGATGTTATCAAAAACGTGGTCTGTCCCTGATGGCTTTGATGGCTTAACCTCCAGAGGATTAAGCATCGTTAGGATTTTGGTAAAGATGGTAAAGTTCTTATGATGACGATAGAGGGCTGAACCGTAAGCGGTCGCTTGCAACTGACCGTCCGGTTCGCGCCTCGCTAAACGGATCAAGGGTCAGAGTACTTGAAGGCTTGTGGAAACGGGGATATCTCAGAGTAACTATTGAACACCGCCCCGATAATCCGGTCATAATAAAGCGTATCAAAATCCGTGGAGCCATTGGCAGGCTCTTCAATCGGAGGTCGAATGAAACGACGAAATCTTCTGAAAGGCTTGGCGGCCGCGTCACTCCTGGTCGCGCCGGTGTGGCGCGGGTGGGCGGCAACGCCAGCGCGCGGGTCGGTGAGCGTGGAGGAGTTACAGAAGAACTGGAAGGATTTTCTCGCGCAGGGCGCCGACGTGGCGCTGACGACCGAGCCGCTCAAACGCTCGAACGATGAGTGGAAGAAGATCCTCACCCCGGCGCAATATGACGTGCTGCGTGAAGAAGGCACCGAGCGCGCTGGCAGCAGTCCGTTGAACGATGAAAAGCGACCGGGTGTTTTCGTATGCGCCGGCTGCGGTCTGCCGCTGTTCACGTCGGCGATGAAATTCGACAGCGGGACCGGCTGGCCGAGCTTCTTTACCGCCATTCCCGGCGCCTTCGCCACGAAGAAGGACAGCTTCCTTATATATACGCGGACCGAGTACCACTGCGTACGTTGCGGCGGCCATCACGGGCACGTGTTCAATGACGGACCGCCGCCCACCGGTCAGCGCTGGTGCAACAATGGAGTGGCGCTGCGCTTCATCCCAAAGGCTGGCAAGGCCTGATCTTCATTATCTAAAAGATCGGAGTAATTAAGAGCGCCTAACAAAATGAGAAACGCTCGTTTTTTTGGAGCGCCGTTCATGGTTCGACAAGCTCACCACGAACGGCTTTTGTAAACTGTTCGCCCTGAGCCTGTCGAAGGGCGAACCTCATTTTATTAGGCGCTCTAAAAAAATCGCACCGATCCCTTTTTAAGTTTCCGCCCGGCTGATTCCGTCGTTTCATACGCAGGCCGCGCCACTGATCCGGGCGTCCGTTCCACTGGTCCGCGTTGTTCTGGCGGAGTGGACCACGGAATCCTAGCTTAGAGTGATGGGACGGGGAGCACGACATCCGGCCCCGCGTGGAGAGATGCCGGAGACATGCACAAGAAACGTTTTTCCAAGACTCGTCGCCGCACCTCGCTGTTGTCGCGTGGATGGCAAAACCTGCGCTTTTACTGGTACACGACGCGCAAGAGTCCACTGATCATTGTCTGCGTGATCGGCCTGGTCGTGACCATGTCCGGTTATCTCATGTACTCGGTTTTCACCAAGCAAGACGATATACAGAACCTGACTTGTCTTGCGTTCAACGTGTACTTCGAGGCACGCGGTGAATCCGAGGCCGGTCAATACGCGGTGGCCGAGGTCACCATGAACCGCGTGGCCTCGGGCCGTTACTCCGACACGGTCTGCGGCGTGGTGCATCAGAAGAACTGGGATCCACTGCGCCAGCGCTACGTGAGCGCCTTCTCCTGGAACGAGTTGGACGAACGGCCGTCGCCCGAGGACGAGACCTACCAGCGCGCCTGGGAGGTCGCCGAAGCGGTTTACTACGGACGCTATACACCGACGCTCGCAGATGCGCTGCATTACCATGCCGTGTACATCAAACCCAGCTGGGCCCGCGGCCACAAGCCCATCGCGCGGATCGGCAATCATTTGTTTTATCGATAGCATGCGCTGGAATAACAGGAAAGAACCCGGACAGCGGTTTTTCCGTCAATCGCGATTCCCTCCTGAGTGGACATCGGTTATGTTCACCGACCGAAGCCGCACCGTGCGGGCGCCATAATCCGCACGGTGCAGGGTAAATTCCTTGATTAACGGGAGCGAATGAATATGTCCAGTTTGAAAGACAAGGTGGTGATCATCACGGGCGCGGTCGGGAATCTCGGCCGCGCGGTGGCCGGGCGCGTTCAGGCGCAGGGTAGCAAAACGATTCTGGTAGACCGGTCGAGCGATCGGCTGCGGGAAGCGTATGGCGATCTTAAGGGTTCGACGCAGCACTGGCTCGCGGGCGAAGTTGACATGACTGACCCGAAAGCGGTGGCCGCCATGGTGGCCGAGGCGCACAAGCGCTTCGGGCGGCTCGACGGGCTGGTGAACACCGTCGGCGGATTTCGCGGCGGTAAGCCGGTGCACGAGACCGATCTCGCGGAATGGGATTTTCTGTATGACATCAATGTGCGCACGGCGCTCCACGCCTGCCGCGCCGTGATTCCGTACATGCTGCAAGCACAGCGCGGGCGCATTGTTAACGTCGCGAGCCGCAACGCGTTTCAGGGCAGCCCCCACTACGCCGCCTACAGCGCCGCGAAGACGGCGGTGCTGCGGCTCACCGAGAGCCTGGCGGGCGAACTCAAGACGCGCGGCATCAACGTCAACTGCATCGTGCCGGGAACCATCGACACGCCGCAGAACCGCGAGGCCATGCCCAAGGCGGATTTTTCCACCTGGGTGCCGCCCGAGGATCTCGCGCACGTCGCCGCGTTCCTGTTGTCGGAGGAGGCGCGTTCGGTCACCGGCGCCGCCGTGCCGGTGTATGGACGGAGCTGAATTAGGGGCCTTCTGATGAATAAAAAGCCGCCCAAAGAGCGGCTTTTTATTCAAACCCTGGATTACGGAATACATCCCTGTATTCCGCCCTTGCGTCCTTAGCTCCGTAAGTAGCACATCCCTGTGCTACTTCTCAGGCCGGCCTGTGGCTGTTCAAAAATCGCTCCCTGCGATTTTTGTCCCGTCTTCGACGGAATGTCCCCACTTATAATTATTTTTTATTCCCGCCAGCCATCCCTTCCGTGTGCGGTAACTTTGTCAACCTGCGGCACTCCAAGTAGTTAAGTACTCTTTAAGCAGTTAAGTATTCAAACTTTCACTGCGCGGTATGCTTCCATGATCCAAGGCCTACTGATTATCGTGTTGATGGCGGGGACGTTTCTGCTCCCCACGCCGGCCGTGGCGCTGAACGAGCCATTACCCGACGAGGAAGAGCAGACCATCGCCCCATCCGTGGCGCGGCAGGGAGATTTTGCCCTGCGACTCGCCCAATCCCTCGGACTCCCGGCCGCGGAAGACGAGGAAGGGGCCATCCGTGCGCTCAACGCCCTTGGAATTCATGCCGTCGATGGATGGGCGGCCGATTATCCCATGACGCCGCAGATCGTGGCGGAGTTGCGCGATGCGGTGATCGCCACCGCCGCGGCCGGCCAGCTCAACATGAGTCTGGACGCGGCCATGCAGGCCTATGCAGAACTCGTCGTCGAGTTCGGGTTGCCGCCTCCCGTCGACCTGGCACCGGGTTACGCCGGCGGAGGAGGGCCGGCTAGCAACTACGTGCCTTCCTGCGATGGGACCGCGCTTGGCTATTACTACGACAGTTTCGGGACGCCCATCTACACTTATTGCCGCCCACCGCCGGCCTATTTCTACCTGTACTCCTGGGTGCCTTGCGGTTTCCAGTGGCAAGGACGCGTCTTCACGGGTTTTTTCATCCTGAACCACTTGAATCGGATTCCTCCGCATGTCCACGTCCAGCACGTAGACCAGCGTCATCGCGCCGAGGGTCACACCGGGGAGAAGCACGACCGTGATGATCAGTCTCGCCAGCGGGTGTTCCAGACGACGACTCCGCAGCTCGGAGATCTGGCGCGGGCTCCACCACACGAACGGCAACATGAGTTCTCGGACGACAGCTACCGGCACGCGGCCATGACCGGCGTCGGCAACAAGGAAATTCAGCGTCGGCAGTGGCAGGCGCTTCATGCGTCGCATCCCAAGACGATCGTCGCAACCGGTGCGGTCCCGTCACCGGCTGCGCCGGACGTGGCGATCAACCACCGCGCGCACAATAACCGCGTCTGGACCGGCGCGCGCCCAGCCGCAAGCGCGGCACTCGCGCCCGTT
>NZ_JBGQKW010000067.1:0-15525 GCF_041499725.1 Sulfuricaulis sp. | reverse complement strand
CGCGAGAAGATCAGGATCGTCGGGCCCTGCTTGCGCTCGATGGCAAACTTCCAGCACACCGCCGATTCCACCGCGTCGCACGGACGCCATACCGACATGTTCGGAATCAGGCGCAAGGTCGCGGTCTGTTCGACCGCCTGGTGGGTCGGGCCGTCTTCGCCGAGGCCGATGGAGTCATGGGTGTAGACGAAAATCGAACGGATCTTCATGAGCGCCGCCATGCGCAGCGCGTTGCGCGCGTACTCGGAGAACATCAGGAACGTGGCGCCGTAGGGGATGAAGCCGCCGTGCAGGGCGATGCCGTTCATCATCGCCGACATGCCGAACTCGCGCACACCATAATAGATATAGTTGCCGTCGGACACGGTGTTGCTCACGCCTTTCGAGCCCTTCCAGATCGTGAGATTGGAACCGGCCAGGTCGGCCGAGCCGCCCAGGAATTCCGGCAACACCGGACCGTAACCGTTCAGCGCGTTCTGCGAGGCCTTGCGCGAGGCGATGGTCTCGGCCTTGGCGTCCACGGCCTTGATGAATTCTTCCGTCTTGGTGCTCCAGTCCTTCGGCAGCTCACCCTTCATGCGCCGCTCGAACTCGGCGGCCAGGTCCGGAAACTCCTTCCGGTAGGCGGCAAACTTGTCGTTCCAGTGCTTCTCGGCCGCGGCGCCCTTGGGCTTGGCATCCCAGCCGGCATAAATCTCCTGCGGGATCACGAACGGCTCGTACTTCCAACCGAGGTTATCGCGCGTAGCCTTGATCTCGTCGACGCCGAGCGGCGCGCCGTGGCAGTCGTGCGAACCGCACAGGTTGGGCGCACCGTAGCCGATCACGGTCTTGCAGCAGATCATCGACGGCTTGTCGTTGACCGAGCGCGCCTCGAGGATCGCCCTTCTGATGGCCTCGGGGTCATGGCCGTCGACGTCGCGCAGCACGTGCCAGCCGTAGGCCTCGAAACGCTTCGGGGTGTTGTCGGTGAACCAGCCCTCGACGTGACCGTCGATCGAGATGCCGTTGTCGTCGTAAAACGCGATCAGTTTGCCGAGCCCGAGGGTGCCGGCGAGCGAGCAGGACTCGTGCGAGATGCCTTCCATCAGGCAGCCGTCGCCGAGGAATACATAAGTATAGTGATCGACGATGTGATGCCCGTCACGGTTGAACTGGCCGGCCAGCACCTTCTCGGCGAGCGCCATGCCCACGGCATTGGTGATGCCCTGGCCGAGCGGACCGGTGGTGGTCTCGATGCCCGGGGCATAGCCGTACTCCGGATGGCCAGGGGTCTTGGAATGCAACTGGCGGAAGTTCTTGAGCTCCTCCATCGGCAGGTCGTAGCCGGTGAGATGCAGCAACGAATAGAGCAGCATCGAGCCGTGACCGTTGGACAGGACGAAACGGTCGCGATCCATCCACTTCGGGTTGCTTGGGTTGTGCCTGAGGAAATCGTTCCACAGCACCTCGGCGATGTCGGCCATGCCCATGGGCGCCCCGGGATGTCCGGAGTTAGCCTTCTGCACCGCGTCCATTGCGAGCGCGCGGATGGCGTTCGCCAGCTCGCGCCGATTGGTTAATGCCTTGCCTTCGCCCGCCTTGTGGGCGTGGATTTTTGCTGTCATGGATTAATCCTCAATGCTTGAAAACCGTCAGAACCCGAAACCGGCGGCTATCCGGTCCGCGGCCATCTTTGCGCGGGCTGGCCAATAACAAAAACCCCCTTGGCGAATTTGCTTGGTCAGTCGCCAAAGAGAACGGAAACCGTTTATGCCTGATGATTCTTGTCTTCTGGGATTGCCGTTTCCCTTCTGTACGGCTCGGCAATCCGCCCTGGTTAGAGGCTCGTTAAACCGCGCGCATTTTCGCTCACACCCGGTTTTAGGGCAAGCCGAACGTCCTCCCGCAATCCGTTATCCGCCCATAAACAAGACTTTGTGGGATAAACGGGCACCTGACTATTACCAGGGAAGTCCCACCGGAATCAGGTTTGGTCTGGCGCGCGGTTCCGGTCGATCCAGGCCTTCCATTCCGAAAACAGCGCCGGCGTCGCCGCGGCCACCACCGAACGCGGCGCGAGACCGTAGCTGAACGCCGTTTCACCCTCCAGCGTGCAGGCATAGCCGCCGGCCTCCGCCAGGATCAGGCTGCCGCCGGCGTAATCCCACAGTTTCTGGCCGCCGTGCAGGTAGAGATGAAAGCGCCCGTCCGCCAGCCAGCACCACTCGAGGCTGCTCGCCCCGAAATTGCGCTGCGAACCGTAGGGCGGCTGCGCACCCAATCGGGCGGCGAGCAGGGGAGCGAGGCGCTTGAAATCCACGCAGGCAATGCAACGGCGTATCGCCTCCGGCGGGATCGGCTCATGCGCGCCGAGCACGATATCGTTGAGCCACGCGCCTTCCCCGCGGCGCGCCATGAAACATTCGTCGCGCACCGGATCGTAAACCAGGGCGAGTTCCTGCTTACCGTCGATGAGCAGCGCCAGCGACACGGCGAAATAAGGAATACCGGTGGCAAAATTGCTGGTGCCGTCGAGAGGGTCCACGCACCACAGCCCCTTGCCCGTGGTGCCCGTGAGTTGCTCATGTTCGTGCCCCGCCATCTCCTCGCCCAGAAAATCGTATTCCGGCCAGTGGCGCGCGAGATCCGACTTCAGTCGCTGCTGCATGGCCACGTCGGCTTCGGTCACCATGCTGCCGTCATGCTTGACGTGGCGGATGACATCGGCAAACCGCGGCAATAGTTCATCGCGCGCCGCTGTGCGCACGATGTCCCGCAATTTTTCCAGAGACGGCGGCATCAATGGCTCCCGCTGGCCAGCTTGATCACGCGCGCGGGGGTGTGGAGCACGGTTTTCTGCTCAACCTCGCGCAAGGCCTTGTGGAATTCGCCCTGCGCGCGGCGCATGACCTCCGCGCCCGCCGGCGAGTAATACACCGCTTCATAGGAAACCGGTTCATCGAGGGCGCGGCGCGCCTGCGGTGCAAAGTGCTGCCAGGCGAGTTCGATCATCCGCCGGCCTTCCCGGTCCACGAAGATAAACTCCTCCGCGTCCAGCACCGCGAGAAACTGCATGCCGCGCAGTGGCACGAACAGGCAGCCGGTGGCCGCCCGTTTCAGCAGCAGGTGCGCGAGGTTGTAGGTCTCGGCCGGCAGCGTGCGCGGTTCGCGGGACAGCTCGGGCGGACGGTAGAAGGTTTCCTCGACGATCATTGTTCGACAGGATTCACAGGACTAACAGAATTGAGAATCAAAATCTCAATCCCGAAATAATCCTGTCCATTCATTCATTTTTCCATTTAATGGAGCAGCCCATGCTCGGAATCTGGTCCTTCGGCCCCTGCCCGGCCTGCGCCACCTGCTTCATCGCCTCAAACAGATCGCGCCGGGCGTTCGGCGCCGGCTCTTTGCGTGATTCATCCAGCCGTCCGCGGTACTGGAGTTTCAAATCCTTGTTGTAGCCGAAGAAATCCGGCGTGCACACCGCACCATAGGCCTTGGCCACGTCCTGGGACTCGTCATACAGATAGGGAAACGGGAACTTGAGTTCTTGCGCCACCTTTTTCATGTTGTCGAAGGAGTCTTCGGCATAATCCGTGGGGTCGTTGGACATGATCGCCACCGAGTTTATGCCGTGGTCTTTCAGCTCGCGCGCATCGCGAATGAGGCGGTCACGCACGGCCTTGACGTAGGGGCAGTGATTACAGATGAACATCACCAGCAAGCCGCTCTTTCCGCGAACCTCGTTCAGCGTCCAGGTTTTCCCGTCC
Organism: Sulfuricaulis sp.; assembly: GCF_041499725.1. GTDB lineage: Bacteria > Pseudomonadota > Gammaproteobacteria > Acidiferrobacterales > Sulfurifustaceae > Sulfuricaulis. Next base: position 11,773 of record NZ_JBGQKW010000067.1, on the reverse strand, counting down.
ACCCCCTTCAGGCGAAAGTCCGGAGCCGGCCGGCCGAAGTCACACACCGGGGTTTCAGTACGCGCCATGACAATTTCTCCGCAAAACCTTCATTAACACGAGGCAACCCGCCCTGTATCATCATCCAGTTTATGGATAACAACTCCCTGACGCAACGTGACCTGCGGGTGCTGTGGCATCCGTGCACGCAGATGCATGACCATGAAACGCTGCCGCTCATCCCGATTCGCCGCGGTCAGGGCGTGTGGCTCGAGGACTTCGACGGCAAACGCTATCTCGACGCCATCAGTTCGTGGTGGGTCAACCTGTTCGGCCACGCCAACCCGCGCATCAACGCCGCCGTCGCCGATCAGCTGCAAAATCTCGAACACGTGATCCTCGCGGGTTTCACGCACGAACCGGTCGTACAGCTCTCTGAAAGACTGACGCAGATTGCACCGCGGGGACTCACCCGCTGCTTCTACGCGGACAGCGGCTCCGCGGCCGTCGAAATCGCGCTCAAGATGAGTTTTCATTACTGGCACAACCGCGGCGAAAAAAAACGCACGCGCTTCATAAGTCTCGCCAACAGCTACCACGGCGAAACGCTGGGGGCGCTGGCGGTGGGCGACGTGGCCTTATATAAGGAAACCTACCGTCCGCTGCTGCTCGAGGCGATCACCGTCAAATCCCCGGATTGTTATCACCGCGAGCCCGGTGAATCCTGGGCCGATTATTCGACGCGCGCGTTTGCCGAAATGGAGGCGGCGCTGGCGCGCCATGCCGGTGAAGCATGCGCCGTGGTGGTGGAACCGCTGGTGCAATGCGCCGGATCGATGCGCATGTACGATCCGGTTTATCTCAAGCTGCTGCGGCAGGCATGCGACAAATATCACGTGCATCTGATCGCGGATGAAATCGCCGTGGGCTTCGGGCGCACCGGCACCCTGTTTGCCTGCGAACAGGCGGCCATCGCTCCGGATTTCCTGTGCCTTGGCAAGGGCCTCACCGGCGGCTACTTGCCGCTGTCGGTATGCTTGACCACCGGCAACGTCTACGACGCCTTCTACGCCGACTATGCATCGCAAAAGGCATTCCTGCATTCGCACAGCTACACCGGCAACCCGCTCGCGTGCCGTGCGGCGCTGGCCACGCTCGATATTTTTCGCGACGACAATGTAATCAACCGCAACCGGGAACTCGCGGCGCACATGGCGCGCGCGGTGGCGCCGTTGGCCGACCACCCGCACGTTGCCGAGGTACGGCAGACCGGGATGATTCTCGCGATCGAAATGGTGCGGGAGAAAAAAACCCGCGCGCCCTATCCGTGGCAGGAGCGGCGCGGCTTATCGGTATACCGCTATGCGCTCGAACATGGCGCGCTGCTGCGGCCGCTCGGCGACGTGATCTACTTCATGCCGCCGTACGTGATCAAACCGGAGGAAATCGATCTGCTGGCAAGTGTGGCGCGGGAGGGGATTAATCGCGCCACCGCCTGATACTCAGGCCGGATAAAACAGCTTCTTCATCTCATCCAAGTCCGGGATGAGCATCAACTTGCCGCCCACCTTGAGGCCCGCCGCGATACAGGGCAGGTCGGGCAATTCCGAACCGGTGGCAACCGGCTCGCTGTGGTTCAGCGTCTGTGGCCGCGGTTCGCCCGTGGCGAACATGGCGAAAAATTCCCAGTCCTTGCGTCCGCCGAGCGGATAAAAGATGACGATCTTGCCGGCCGCGGAACTGGCCGGCTCCACCATGCCAACCAGCGCTTCAAAGGAAATAACCGGCACCGCGAGCGTGCGCCAGCCCATGACGCCCTTCAGCCACGGCTGGCAGAAGGGCACCGGCGCCAGCGTCAGCGGATTGATGACCTCCGCCACCGCCGCGCTGGGAACGATCAGCGTCATTCCATCCAGCGGCACTTCGAGCGAATGCAGACGTGGACCCGCACGCGGTTTTTTCATTCCTCCCCCAGGCTTTGCAGATAAGCGGCCAGGGCCTTCGGCTCGAAAACCAGCAGCGCGCGATGGCCTGTCACCCAGGCTCCGGAAAACAGATGCCCCAGACGCGTGGGCGGGAGCCCCAGGGGCATGAAGGGCGAAATCACGGTCTCGGCGCGCGGCAGCAGCTGAACCTCGTCTACCGTCAGCCCCACCGCCTGCGGCAGCGTATCCAGAAACACCGCACGGTGCCAAAGGTGCTGCCGGGTCACGCGCAGGGCGGCGTCGAGACAATAGGCCGGGAGCCGCGTGGCCTGCACCACGCGCCACGCCGCGACATTGCCCTCGGGGGATTTATTGGTGATCAGGTTTTCGCGCTGCTCGATGGTGAAACCGGAGCTGCTCGGCAGCAGGAAACTGGTATCGCCGAGCTGCAGGCGCAGATACTGATTGGGATCGGTCACGGTCGTTTATTTCCGAACACCGGCGGCGATCCACGCCATTGCGTAAACCCATGGAGACGGTTCACGGCGCCCTGCCCTTCGCCAGCAGGGTATCGATGTTCTTGTACAACTCGTCCTCTTGATAGGGCTTGCTCATGTACATGTCCACGCCCAGATCGAAGGCCTTCTGCCGGTGCTTGGTGCCGGCGCGCGAGGTAATCATGATGATCGGGATGTGCTTCAGGTTTTCGTCGGAACGCACGCGTGTCGTCAGCTCGTAACCGTCCATGCGCGGCATTTCGATATCGACGAGCATCACGTCGGGCACGTGGTCGCGCAACTGTTCGACGGCGTCGATGCCGTCTTTGGCGACCAGAACGTCGATGCCGCGCTTCTGCAGGTGTTTGCTCGTGATCTTGCGCACGGTAAGCGAATCGTCCACCACCATGACGACCGGCCGCGCGCGGACCTCCTGCGCCACCTTGCCTTCCGGCCGGTGCTCGAAATAGATGACATCCTCGCGGAACCACAGGCCGGGAATATCCAGGATCAGCACGACCCGTCCGTCGCCGAGGATAGTGGCGCCGGCAAGCCCCTTGAGCGCGGAAAGCTGCGGTCCGATGGATTTGATCACGACTTCGCGCGTGCCGCCCAGGCCATCGACCTGGATGGCGACTTCGCGTGTTCCGGTACGCGCGATCAGTATCGGCACTTTTTTGCCGTTGCGCGGCGTCGAGGGAATTCCCAAACGCTGGCCGAGATGCATGTACGGATACACCTGCTCGTTATGGGAAAGCAGCGGATTGCTGCCGAGCGAGAGACCGGCGATCTTTTCGATGGGAAATTCGATGATGTTCACCACCGAGCCGAGTGGGAGCGCGAAAAGCTGGTCGCCCACGTAGGCCATCAGCGCCTGCGTGATGGAAAGCGTCAGGGGCAGGCGGATGATGAACGTCGTGCCCACACCGCGCTCGGTGTCCACCGACATGCTGCCGCCCAACTGCTTTACTTCGCTGTGCACCACGTCCATGCCGACGCCGCGGCCGGAGACATGCGTGATTTTCTCCGCCGTGGAAAATCCGGACATGAGGATGAACTGAATCAATTCCTCCTCCGTCAGATTGGCGTCGGCAGACATCAGCCCGCGTTCGATCGCCTTGGTACGGATCGCCTCGATATTCAATCCCATCCCATCATCGGAGAACCGGATAATGACTTCGGTTCCCTCTTGCGAAGAAGCGATGTTGATGCGTCCGTGTGGCGGCTTGCCTTTCTGGCGGCGCACGTCCTCGGATTCGATTCCATGGTCGATGCTGTTGCGGATCATGTGCTCGAACGGCCCGATCATGCGCTCGAGCACATTGCGGTCAACCTCCACTTCGGCGTTTTCCAGATTGAGTTCCACACGTTTGCCCAGCTCGCGCGAGGTCTGGCGCACGATGTGCCGCAGGCGCGCGGCCTGCGTCGAAAAACTCACCATGCGCGTGCGCATCAGGCCTTCCTGCAATTCGGTGTTGATGCGCGCCTGTTGCTGCAACACCGATTCGGCCTCGCCGACAAAGTTGCCCAGGTTGTTCTGGATGGTCCCCAAGTCGTGCACGCTTTCCGTGAGCGATCGCGACAACTGCTGCAGGCGGCTGAAACGGTCGAACTCCAGCGGATCGAAATCGGCTTCACGACCTTCGGCAACCGCCTCGTGTTCCATGCGATAGAGAATTTGCGATTCGGACTGGATTTCGAGTTCGCGGATCTGCTCACGGAAGCGAATGATGTTGCGCGACAGTTCGGAAAGATTGTCACGCACGCTATAAATCTGCTGTTCCATGCGCGAGCGCGAGATGCTCACCTCGCCCGCGTAATTGACGAGTTCGTTCAACAAGCTGGTGTTGACACGCACCTGACCGCGGCGCTCCATTTTCTCCGGCCACTGCTTCTCTTCGGCTTCCTGAAGCTCGCGGCGCTCTTCGATCTCCGCCGCCGTTAACGCCGGGACCGTCGCTTCGATGGCGGACACAACGGCTGGCGCCGGCTCTGCCACCGGCGTCTCCCGAGGCGCGCTGAAAAACGGCGCTGGTGTAGTGACGTCGGGAACGTCCGATTCGGGCTGGCCGGAGGACAGCGCCAGCAATTTGGCATTCAGGTCATGGACGTCCGGTACGGGCCTGCCGCTTTGGGCGTGATCGAGCATGGTCACCAGCATGTCGTGGGCTTCGTCGAGCAGATCGAACAACTCGCCGTTGGCGGACACTTGACCGTCTTCGATGTTCTTGAGCAGGGTTTCGGTGTTGTGACTCAAATGGCCCATGGCCATCGCGCCGGCCATGCGTGCGCCGCCTTTGAGCGTATGCAGCGAGCGCTTCAGATCCTGCACCAGTACCAGATCATCCGGACGGCTGCGCCAGCGGGCCAGCGCTTCTTCGATGCTGCCGAGAATATCCGTCGCCTCTTCCTGGAAAATTTCCAGCAGCTCGGGATCGATCTGCTCGGCCGCTGCCGGCGGCACTGGCGCCGCCGGAGCGGTAGCAGCGGTCGGTGCCGGGGATGGCGGTGGAGCAGGCACCACGGATTCGACCCGCGCTACGGGTTCGGGCACAAAGGCGGCCGCTTCCGCGGTCGGCTCTTTTTCCAATGACTCGTCTGGCGCCGGCGTTTCCGGCGGCGTTTCAACCTCGACCTCGGGGACGTACTCCGCGGTCGGCGCGGAGGTTTCAAAGGCGGAATCCGTTCGCACCAGATGGGCACTTTCCGCGCGCAGGTCGTGTGAAAGGCCGGCGAAACGCCGTCGCAGATCGCCGGAGGAAATCGCGCCGCTGTTCATGCGCTCAACCAGATCGGAGACCGCGATTTCGAAACGGGTTGCCAGATCCAGATACCTCTCGGTCAATGGAATGTTTTCGCTCTTGAGCGCGTGCAACAACTTTTCAATTTCCGCGCAGGGCTCGGACATCACCTCGAGACCCAGCGAACGGGCATTGCCCTGCAGCGTGTGCACGGCACGGTAAAAGATATCCGACACGAAGCACGATCCGCCGGCCTCGCGGCAGGCGGCGATTTGCTGCCGGATATTGGCGAGATTTCCCTGCGCTTCGGTAGTGAAGATTTCAAGTAAGGTGGGTTCGAGTCTGGGCAAGTCCCCGGTCTCGACGACGGGCACCGGCGCGCCCACCGGTGCCGTTGTCTTCGACGCAGGAATCGTCGTGGCTGAGGCAGCGCCCGGTTGTGCCAGGGCATGCGCCGTCTCGCGCAGCGCTTCGACATCGATGCCGTGCGGCGGTCCGCCCGCGAGAACATCGATCATGCGCGGAAGTACCTTCAGCATCTGCTCCAATAGCTCGATGATCGCCGGAGAAGGAACGATCTTGGCCTCGCGCACCCTGTTGAGCACGTTCTCCACGGCCCAGGACAGTTCCGCTACCTCGGAGGCACCCACCATGCGCCCACTGCCCTTGAGCGTGTGGTAGCCGCGGCGCAGTTCAGTCAGGGCATTCTGATTTTCGGTGTCCTCGCGCCAGACACTGAATTTATTTTTGATGTTTTCGAGCACGTCGCGTGCATCCTCGACGAATATCTCCATGATCTCGGCATCGAATTCCTCATCGACCACAGCGCGTGTCGGGGGTTTCGCCGAGGGAGGTGTGGGAACGCGCGCCGGCACAACCTCTTCGAGAGTATCGCGGGTGACAGGTATGCTCGCCGCGTGCACGGATGCATCGGGCTCGGGTTCGACCGCCGCGGGGGTCGGCGTAACCGGGGACGTGGTGCGCAAGGTCATGCGCCGGCCGGCCAACACCGACATGGCCGTAAACGACTGCTTCAGGGTATCCACGATCTCTTCGGACATCCGCGTTGGATCTTCCGTGACCAGTTCGAGCAGGTGGTTCATTTCATCGCCGATCCTCGCGATCTTTTCCTGCCCCTGCGTTCGGGCCAGCTGGGTGAGCTCCTCGAGCTGCTGGCCGAGTGTTTCGCGCGCTGCCTCGTTTTCGGGATCATCGAGCCAGGACTCGAGACTCAGACGCACACCGTCGATGAGCAGGGCCGGGTCGCGCTGCTTGCCGTGACCGCTGCCCAAGGCCGTGTCCATCTCCTTGAAAGCCGCGTCGATCAGCGTCTCCAGATTCGGCCGGTCGGCGCGCAAGCCCTCGATAAAGGCGCCGATCGTGCCGACACACACGGCCAGCCCATCCATGATGGCACTGTCAACGATCAGGGCGCCGGTCCGTATATTTTCGATGTACTGCTTCGTCGCCTCCACCAGATCGGCGGCGCGCGCCTGTCCCAGAATCTGCATCGCACCCAGAATCTGCGAAAGCAACTGCGGAGCATCGTCCAGCGCCTGTACGTGCGTGGTGTCGGCGGCAAAACCTTCGAGCGCCTCCTCGATGCGGCCCAAGTTGACGCTCACCTCGCCGGCCACCACGTTCAGCAATTGCTTGTAATCGGATTCCGTGAGCTCGCCATCCGAAACTTCAAGTCCCTCGACCACGGGCGCTTCCCTGGCATCGTCCGGTGAGTGCAACGCGTGCAGCCGGTGAGTGGCCTCCTCGATCTGCTTCTTCCATTCGGGGGCCGAACGGCTGATGTCGCGGGTGCTGCTCTCAATCATGAGCAGGGCCTCGGCCATGGACATCGAGACCGTTTCGGGATTGGCGATCCGGTTGTCGAGGATGGCACGGCAGACCTGCGACAGTTCGTCCACCAGCGCCTTCAGTAGCGGCACGTTGAGCATGTCGAGCGTGCCGGACATCTTGTGGAACGATTCGAGCAACGGTTCGAGCGACACCGTGCCACGGCTTTCCGGATCGAAAAAGGTGGACATCAGGTCCTGCGCCGCCTCGATCTCCTTGCCGAGCGCCGTCGATACCGACTGCAACGCTTCGGGCGTCGGCAGGTCGCCCGTCGCGGGAACCTCGGCGACACCGCCGGTCAACAGAAATTCGAGCTCGAACGCCTGGTTCAGCTGCGTGACCTTGGGTCCCGTGGATTTCGCGTGCGCAACGTCCCACAGGATGGCGTTGGTGAGAGATTCGGAGGAATGGCGTAGTACCGACTTTTCCGCGCCGTCGATGATCTTCTTGATCTGCTGGTCAAGACGCGCGAAAAGTTTCTTGCGCTCGGCCGTCACCTCCAGTCCGTCGTCGATCAGCGCCTCGAGCAGGCCGGCGGCGGCCCAGAACAGCTGCTCGAGCACGGCGATTCCCGCTTTGGCCTGCAACTGTTCGAAGACGTCCATGATGAGTCGCAGCGGTTGTTTGCTCGACGTATCGCGCAACCAATCGAGTAATGCGGGCTGGAATGTGCCGCGCAATTGTTTGGCAAAATCGCGGTATTCAGACTCCGCCAGTTTCTCCGCCGGTTGGGCGGCGGGTGGTGGACGTACCGTGAGGTCGGGCGAGAAAAGTTCGAGTTCCGAGATGGGCGGGGCATTATATGCGGCGCGCAACTCGTTGATCAGCGTTATATGCTTGAGCGGGACGTCCAACTGGCCGTATTGCAGCCGTGCCAGATAATCCGGGAGCGTGAGAATACCGCGCGTCAGGACGTCGAAAACCTTCGAATCGGGCACAGCCTTGTCGTTGATGACCGCTTCGGCCAGCGCCTCGGTTTCCTTGGCCAGCATGGCCGCGCCGTCGAGTTCGACCATGAGCAGCGTACCCACCACTTGATGCAGGTGAGTCACGCAAAAGCGCAGGCGCGTCTTGTCGGAGGGATTTTCGGCGAACGACTCGAGCGCGAGACGCGCTTGTTTCAGCGTCTCGTCGATCTCGGTCTTGACCCAACCGAGCGTGCTCAGGTCAATTTTGCTGTGCGTACTCATCCGTAAATAAAACCTCTTTCCAATCCCCCTTCCCCTTCACGGGGGGTGAGGCGGAGAAAGGGAAAGGTCCGGTGGACCTTTCCCCCGCCGAACGGGCGCACACGATTCATGTGCGCCCCGGGCGGGAATAAACAAGGGGTGGGGAAACACACACCTGCCTCACCCTTCCCTTCTCCCTCCCCCTCGCCCCCTCAAGGGAGGGAGGAGGGAGATCGGTGCGGCGGAATGCCGCGACGTTACGCAGGCAGCTTGAAACCCGCCACGGAGGCCTGCAGCTCGCGCGCCAGATCGGAGAGTTTTCCGATGGCTTCCGCCGTCTGCCGGCTGCCCGAAGAGGTCAGCGTGGTCGTTTCCTGAATCTTGGCCATGCTTCCCGAAACGTCGGTCGCCGTTTGTGATTGTCGCTGCGCGTCGCGCGCGATATTCACAATCAGGCTCGACAGCTGCTCGGACACCGATTCGATTTCGCCCAGCGCCTGTCCGGCGGCATCGGCCAGCCGCGTGGCCTGCACCACGCCGTTGGTCGCCTGTTCCATCGAGGCCACCGCTTCGTTGGTGTCAGCCTGAATGGTCTTCACCAGGTCGGCAATCTGTTTGGTCGCCTCGGCCGAACGCTCCGCGAGTCGTTGAACTTCGTCCGCGACCACCGCAAAGCCACGGCCTGCCTCTCCGGCCATGGCTGCCTGAATAGCGGCGTTCAGCGAAAGGATGTTCGTCTGCTCGGCGATGTCATTGATGAGTTCCACAATTTCACCGATCTGCTGCGAGGATTCGCCCAGACGCTTGATGCGTTTGGCGGTTTCCTGGATCTGCTCGCGCATTTCGTCCATGCCCTTGATCGTGTCCTGCACCGCCGCGGCACCGCGCTTGGCGGTCGCCACCGAACCTTGCGCCACTTCGGCGGAGCGTTCGGCGCTCTTCGACATGTCTTCCATTGAACGCGCCATGGCCACCATTTTGCCGGTCGCCTCGGTGATCTGTGCCGCTTGCCGCAACGCGGCTTCGGTCAGCTCGGTCGCCGTTTGGCGCGAGTGCTCGGAAGCCACGGCCACCTGCTGCGCGGCGTTCTTGATGCGCACAACCAGGTTGCGCATTTCACGTACCGCGTAGTTGATCGAGTCCGCGATCGCGCCCGTGATCTGTTCGGTCACCTCCGGCTGAATCGTGAGGTCACCGTCGGCGAGGTCGCCCATTTCATCGAGCAGTTTCAGAATCGCGTCCTGGCTCTGGCGGTTCTGCTCGGAGCTCTGGTGCGCGCGGTCACTGGCGTCCACGACCAGCTTGCGGGCCAGCAGGAACAGGAAGAGTACGGAAGCGAATCCGGCGATGAAGATCGCGTTGCGCACACCGGTGCGTTGCTCCGCCAACTTGGAGTAGGCGTCGACCAGATCCCTCGACTTCTTAAGCAACGGGTCGGACTGGTCGAATACCGTCTGGCTCGCGCGCTGGGAGACGAACAATTCCGCGGCATTGCCCAGAATACCTTCGACGTGGTTGTTGATCTCGCCGAAGATGGCGGCCGATTCATCGAGCTTGGGGCGCACGCTCGGCGGCGCTGTCTTACGCAGCTTTTCGTCAGTCTCCTTGAAGAGCTTGGCGTCCTTGCCGAATTCGGCGGCGGCCACCGCGGCTTCGTTACCGCCCTGCGAGAAGAGATTGACGTCCTTGGCGATACGCTGAGAGAGCATGCCCTGACGGCTCGCGAGATAAAGCTGGTCCTGCTTCATGCCGGCCTTGGCGCCGAGCTCGACAATTTCGTCGGAAGCCGTCAACAGCATCGGACTCATCTGATTGATCGCCATCACCGAGTCGTGCATGTTGAAGAGTGATTTCTCCAGCGAAAGAATCTGGTCCACCTGCCCGCGCAAGCCTTCGTTCGGCTTCGGCGACCACATCTTGATGATTTCCTTCAGCTGGTTGTCGGCAATCTCCGGCGGGCTCGACGCTACTCCCAGGTCGGGATTTCCGTCGCGCAGCGAGGTCACGATGCTGTCAAACCGGTCGCGCGATTCCTTGAGGGTACGGAAGGCGGTTGGCTGGCCCAATACCGTTTCGCGCGCGTCTTTCGCCAATCGCTGCGACAACATCAACAACTGCGAAGATTGCTCGATATATTTAGATTCGCGTTCGGACCGCTGGGCGTTCAGGACCAACAACCAGATCATGGCGATCATGGCGAGGACCAGACCGCCCAGGAGGAACGGCAGGCCGGAAAACATATTCATGATGCCGCCTGACAGCAGTGACGCAGCCGGTTTGCCGACATCGACAAACTCGTCTGACGTTGCCCCTGGCGTTCCATCCGAAAGATCGATGATGTCCTCGGAGGGTTGATCGATCATGCCATCCTTCGTTGATTTTTTCCTCGCCATACTGTCCACCTCATCTCATCTGAGATATGTCACCGTTATACATTCATCCAAACAGGCTCGCCCCGGCATTCGCTTCGCGATTCAGGCCGCGACGTGCCGGAAAGAATCACTCTCCGCCAGCGATTTCATGTCAAACACTCCCCACAACACGTTATCACGCAAAAAAGCGCCATTCAGCTGGACCACGACCGGGTCGTCCAGACCGGACAGATCCTGACGTTCCAGCTCTTCGTCGAAATGCCGCAAGCCCAGCACTTCATTGACCAGCACGCCGGCGTTGAGTCCGGGTACGTTCATGATCAGCATGCGCGCTTTCTCATCGAGAAAAACCGGCGGCTTGCCGAAATACTCCGGCAGGTCGACGATCGTGATCAGGTTGCCGCGCACATTGGCCACGCCCTTGAGCCAGGATTTGACGCCCGGAACCAGCGTCGCGGGCGGCGGCGGAAGAATCTCGAGCACATGATCGAGCGGCGTCACCAGCATCATGTCGCCGATCCGGAAACCCACTCCCGACCACAGTTTCGTGGCTTCGATTTCCTGCGGTAGTCCGGGGGCGTTTTCCAGACTTTCCTGCTGCATCTTGCGCAGAAGTTCGAACGGGTCCTGTTGGGTCCTGGTCATGACTAGAGCGTCCTGATCTTTTCCATCAAGACCTTCTCGATAACCGGCTTGACGATGTAATCTTTCGCGCCCTGGCGCAGGCCCCAGGCCTTGTCGGTTTCCTGGCCCTTGGTCGAACAGACGATGACCGGGATGTTGGCGGTTTCCGGATCCTTGGTGATCGCGCGCGTGGCTTCGAAACCGCTCATACCCGGCATCACGATATCCATGAGAATCAGGTCAGGCCTTTCCTGCTTCGCCTTGGCGATGCCTTCTTCCCCGCTGGTCGCGCTCACGACCGTGTACCCGTTCTTCTTGAGCATCTCGCTCATCAGGTGGGTATCCGTCGCCGAATCATCCACGATCAATACTTTTTTGACGGCCATATGACAGCTCCATGCGTTTCGTTTTTAAAATCTCTGGCCCGTCGGACGCACCCGGCCCGATCAGTGCACATACTTGTTAATCACGTCTATAAGCTCTTCCTGGGTGAACGGCTTGTTGACGTGTTCTTCCGATCCGGCGATCCGCCCGCGGGCGCGATCGAAAAGCCCGTCCTTGCTCGATAACATGATGACCGGCGTGTCCCGGAATTTCTTGTTGTTCTTGATCAGCTGG
>NZ_JBGQKW010000066.1:0-15849 GCF_041499725.1 Sulfuricaulis sp. | reverse complement strand
AGGCGGTCGCCGAGATGCTTCCTCCGGATTGTCCGAATCCATTCCCCATCCTGAGCGGCACCTCGGCGGGGGCGATTAACGCCACCACGCTCGCCATCTACGCCACGCGGTTTCATGAAGGCGTGCGGCGTCTCGTCTACGTGTGGCAGAATTTTCACGTGGACCAGGTTTTCCGAGCCGATGCCCCCGGCGTGCTGGCGAACGGCCTGCGCTGGTTCGCGGCCATGGTGGCGGCTGGACTCGGGCAGCGCAACCCGCATGCCCTGTTCGACCGCGCCCCGCTGCGTCGCTTGCTTTACCGCACCATGCCCTTCGCCAGAATCCAGAAATCCATCGATGCCGGCGCTCTGCACGCGCTGAGTATCACCGCCTCGGGCTACAGCTCGGGCCAGTCCGTGTCCTTCTTTCAGGGGGCGCCGTCGTTGACCATGTGGAAACGTGCGCGGCGCGTGGGCAGCGTGGCCAATATCACGCTCGATCATCTCATGGCGTCGTCCGCCATTCCGTTCGTGTTTTCCGCGGTGAAGATCAACCGCGAGTATTTCGGCGACGGCTCCATGCGTCAGATGGCGCCCATCAGTTCGGCGCTCCATCTGGGCGCGGATCGCGTACTCGTGGTCGGCGTACGCCAGGAAGATTCCTCCGCGATGGTGCGTGGCGAGACCGCTGAATATCCCTCGATCGCCCAGATTGCCGGTCACGTGCTGAACAGTATTTTTCTCGACAGCCTCGAAGCGGATCTCGAACGCTTGCAGCGCATTAACAAAACCATCCGCCTCATCCCGGCGCACCACCTGCGCGAAAGCGGTGTAACCCTGCGCAATGTCGATGTGCTCGTGATTTCACCGAGCGAAGACCTGGAAAAAATCGCCGCGCGCCATGCCCATCACCTCCCGCGATCGATCCGCTTCCTGCTGCGCGGTTTCGGCGCTTTCAACCGCAACGGCTCGAATCTGATCAGTTACCTGCTGTTCGAAAAACCCTACTGCCGGGAATTGATCGATCTGGGCTACCATGACGCGATGCACCGCAAGGAGGAGATTCTGCGGTTTCTGGAAACGTCATCCGCATGACGCGAATTCTGGTTACGCTGGGTATTTTTCTCGTCATCGTGGGAGTCGCCTGGCCGTGGCTCGCCAAGTTGGGGTTAGGGCGGCTGCCCGGCGATATCGTGATCGAGCGCGGTAATTACCGGTTTTATTTTCCCCTCACGACCATGATTCTTCTCAGTCTTTTTTTGTCATTGCTTCTGTGGTTGTTCCGGAAATAACCGGACGCGTCATACGGTAACCTGTAAAGAGTAAGCTTCCACGCGCCCGTTTTTTTTCGGATTGTGGATTGCTTGTGGGGCTGGTAGCGTGATGCGGCGGACGTGTGACCCCGCTAGCCGCGGTAGAAAGATCAGTTAAAAAATAAACCACCACATTCTCACGAGGAGATGAATCATGAAAACTGCAGCAAGGACAAGCATCGCGTTGTGGATACTATGCCTGATGATGTGTTCGATGATGTCGCTGGCCGAGGCAGGAACAAAGGGCGCGCTCGACGGGCATACCTATATCGGCACGCTCGGCGTGAAAGGCCTGCAAACCGGCGGTGAAGAGAAAATCAGTTTTAAGAACGGCGCCCTATATTCGAGCGCATGTACGAATATCGGCTTCAAGCGTATCGCTTATAAGACCAGAAAAAAGGGAGACGTGATCACCTTTACGGCGAAAGGCGTAAGCAAAACTGAAGGCAAATTCAAATGGCAGGGAACCATACAGGGCGATGACCTGAATGCCTCGACCCTGTGGAAAAAGCCGGGTGAGCCGCCGAACGAATCCTGGGTCAAGGCCAAACTGGTAAAATAGCGGTTTGTACAGCACGCCACCTCACCAGTTATAGTGCTGGCGGCGTTTTTCTTGAAACAGAGAAAGTGGTTAGTGAGTGACCCGGGTCGTGCCGCCGCCGGATAAAATGCGCACGCGGTCGCCCACTTTGAACTCTTCGTCCGGCGCCTGGGTGACGGCGATCATCCGGCCACTGTCGAGCTTGACGGTAATTTCGATGCCTTTCTGACGGGTAGTGCCTTCTTCCACCGCCGCGCCGCCGACACCGCCAGCGACCGCGCCAAGAACGGAGCCAACGATCGAGCCCTTGCCGCGACCAATTTCACTGCCAGCGACACCGCCGACCGCGGCGCCGGCCAGACTGCCGACGCCGGATTTTGTGCCTTCGATCTTCACTACGCGTACCAATTCCACCACGCCCATCTGAACCTCCTGGGCTCCGCGTGCTTGCTCGCGTGAGTAATCACCGCTGCCCAGGCCGCCGGCGCAACCGGAAAGCAGTAATAAGGTGATGATGGCAGCCGGTATGAGATAACGCATAAAATCTCCCGATGAAAAAACGCGATAATGAGTTAAGGAATAAACGTTAGAGGCACTCTCCGGTTGACAAGTTCCGCTCCGAAGCCGGTTTAAACACGCGCTATATTATGGCGTTCGAGCAAAAAATCCAGCCACTGATTGGTCAGGTGTTCCTGAACCCGGTTCTGAGACAGGCGCTCGTCGAGGTTATCCAGATCCACGACATCGAGCGGTTGGTCCTGCCACGAGCAGCCGAACACCGCCTTGGTGCGCTTGCCGGTGGCGGGATCGATCTGCCACTGCAGGCATTGCGAACACACACCCTTCAGACAGCATTGCATCGGCGTGTTGATCGAGGCGGTGGTTGCCGGTTTTTTCGTGAGATACGGCGCCAGTTCTTTCGCCCGCGCATCGCGGATGAGGCGCACCAGCCGGTTGCTGCCGACCACCTGCAGACGCGTGACATCTTCCAGCTTGATCGGCATCTCGCCCAGTTTGCCCGAGGCGTATTGAACGATCGCCTCCAATACCGGCGCCGTTACAGCGCGGTCCTGCGGCCGGCGCGGCTTGATGGCGGTGCCGTTTCCGGTAACCCACAGGATCGCATCGGCGGCCGCCTCGATTTCATTCTGGCAAAAGACATCCAGCGCGGTGTCGAAGCAACCCACGAACAGCACGCGATTGCCATTCTCGCGCAGCGCCTTGCCGGTGGACTGCACATGCACCGCGCCGTGACGGCCGCCGACGAAAAGAATAGTTTCGCCGCCGTGGGGAATCGTCGCGCGCACGCCGGTCGGGCCCATGAGCGCCACCGGCTCCCCGGGCTTGAGCGTCGCGACCAGGCGCGAGCTCGCGCCGCGCTCGATCACCATGAGCGACACCGTGCCCTTGACCATGTCCACGCGTGCGCCGGTCATGGCCAGCGCCTCGGTCTGCAAACGCGTGCCGCCCACGAGCGCGGAACGTGTCTCGAAATTTTGCAGCCGGAAGAACTGGCCGGCCTTGAATCGTCTTGCCGCCATGGGCGCGCGCACGCTGATCTCAACCACCGATGGTGTGAGCCGTTTGACAGACTCGACGCGCGCGGCCAGTAGTTCGTCCATGGTCACGCGGAAATGCCGGTACTCCCTGGCATCTCCTTTTTGATCCACCTTGTCTCCGAGTGTCGCGACGATCTTGGGATAGGTGCGCAGCCCCGAGGCGACCGCCTTGACCACGCTGCCATGGAACACAGGGTGGGTGTCTCCGAGAAAACTCACGCGGCGATCGTCGGCGCCATACGAAGTGAATGGCCCGAAGTCGCCCATCTTGCAGTGCGCCGCGACCGGAATCGGTTCGAGTTTTCCGTCAACGTCGTGATGCGTCTGATAGTGGCCGCGCTCCTTGTGGAAGTGGCCCTTGTGTTCGAACTCGTAGGCGACGTTCGGACGCGCGCCGGTGGCCACCAGGATCGCGCGCGTCGGGATGACCACCTCTTCGCCGGTTTCCATCCACTTGCCGTCGGCATCGGGCCGCAGTCGCCTGGTCACCAGCGCGTCCACCTGACCGTACTTGTCCACGCGCGCCTCTTTCGGATCGAGGCCCTCGGCGTAGAAGATGCCTTCCTCGAAGGCCTTGATGATTTCCTCGTGGTTGCGGGTGTAGGCGGGCGACTGGTTCATGCCCTTGCGGTAGGCGATCGTGACGCCGCCCCACTGGTGGATGAGCTTCAGGAAATCGGGCGCGGTTCGGGCCTGTTTCGCGCGTTCGCGTTCGACACGCACCGCGCGCCCGTGTGCGAGGAACTCGTCGAGAATCGCGAGCGCACCTTCATCGAGCCCGGTCCGTACCGCTTTTTCACTTTTCTCCTTGACGAGCGTCTCGTAGCGCTCGAGCATTTTTTCAACCTGCACGATGTAATACGCTTGTATTTCGGTGGCGGTGTCGACGCCGGTGAGACCGCCGCCGATCACCACCGCGGGCAGGCGTACCTGCAGGTTGGCAAGGCTCGCGTGCTTGGCCGCGCCCGTCAGCTGCAGCGCCATGAGAAAATCGTTCGCCTGGCGCATGCCGGGGGCGAGGCTCCCGGGCACCGGCAGCGCCTGCGGCAGGCCCGCGCCGATGCAGATGGCGATGTGATCGAAGCCGAGTTTCCAGGCGTCTTCGACCGTCAGGGTGCCGCCGAAACGCACGCCACCGAATACCTGGAAATGCGGACGGCGCGCCAGCGAGAGGTATATGAGTTTCAGGAAATTTTTGTCCCAGCGGTTGGTGATGCCGTATTCCGCGACGCCGCCGAATCCCGTCATAGTGCGGGTGTCGAGCGCTTCCTCGAGGTCGGTGTAATCGCGTATCGG
This sequence comes from Sulfuricaulis sp., assembly GCF_041499725.1. GTDB lineage: Bacteria > Pseudomonadota > Gammaproteobacteria > Acidiferrobacterales > Sulfurifustaceae > Sulfuricaulis. The sequence continues at coordinate 11,162 of NZ_JBGQKW010000066.1, read as the reverse complement.
TTCGTGCACCAGCTTCTCGGGCAACGGCTCGATCTTGAGGCCGTCGGCGCCGACCACGGCGAAGCCTTCCATCAGCATGTGGTGCGCGAGCGTGAAGCCCGCCGGGCCCATGCCGAACACCAGTACCTTGAGCCCGTTGTACGGTTTCGGCTGCCACTGGCGCGGCCGCAACGGGTTCCAGCGGATGAGCAGGTCGTAAATCTCCACGCCCCACGGCAGGTCGAGCACGTCGGTGAGGATGCGCGTCTCGGCCTGCGGGATGTTGACCGGGTCCTGTTTCTGGTAGATGCAGGCCTTCATGCAATCGTTGCAGATGCGGTGCCCGGTGGCGGCGCACATCGGATTGTCCACCGTGATCATCGCCAACGCCCCGATGGTGCAGCCGGATTTTTTCAGGCTGTGCATCTCGGAGATCTTTTCGTCCAGCGGGCAGCCGGTAAGGGCTACCCCCAGCGGATTGACCTTGAGCCCTTTGTCCGGCTCGCCCTTCTTCTCCGGGAAGCCCTTGGAGCAGAAGTCGCCGTCGTGGTCGTGGCAGTAGATGCAGTAATGGATTTCGTTCTGCACCTCGCGCGCATTCATGCGCAGGTCGGTGAGCTTGAAGCCGTCGCGCGCGCGCAGATGCTCGGGCGGTCCCGCAACGCGCCCGACATCGTCGTGGAGTGGCACGATCGGGACCAGCTTCTGGTGATCGATCCCTTCCGGCAGGCGGAAACTGACCCAGCCTTTCACCGCGGCCTTGCCTTCCGGGACGGTCAGCGCACGGATACACCAGCGCGTCAGTTTTTCGATGGCCTCGGCATGGGCCTTTTCGTCTTTGAGCAGTTGCCCGCCGTATTCGGCAATCGCCAGCTCGCGGTCGGAAGCATCCCGTGCCGCCGGCTTGAGCGTTTGTGCCAGCCAGTCGTCCAGCTCGACAAAACTTTCAAATTCCTCTTTCTTCACCAGGCGCCGGCGCGCGCGGCGTTGCACGAAGAATTTCTTGAAATGAAACACCGGGTCGTGCGCCAGTGTGCGTTGTTGCGAGGCCTTCATCGTCTCTTTGATGCCAAACAGGCCGGTGATGAAATCGTCCAGCACCGGCCCGCAGGTCAACAGCAGCTCGCTGACCTGCAACGGCGTGAGCTTCTCGCGGCCGTCGCGCCAGGCGATCAGGGTGGAGCGCGCGCGGGTGTCGTGATCGCGCAGACGATCGAGGAACAGGCCGTCGATTTTTTTCAGACCTTCCGGCGTGAAAAGCTCAGCGAAGCTGAGGCCGTGGTTCAATGTCAATGCCGGCGGCGATTCAGGTCGGGACATGAAAAATTCGTTATGCGGAATTCAGGAAAAAATATCCGCCGGTGAGTCCCCGTCAGGGGCCGGTCGGCGAGCGCGTATTGTAAGACCTCGCGCGCGTGATTGCATGGAAAAATCAGGAGATGTCGCGGGAAAATTCCGGGAATCTCCCGTGTTCCGCCGTCGCGGCGTCAGGATTGTTTGGTTTTGCAGGTACTGACGCCGATCAGGGTGTAGGCCGGACACCAACCTAATATCACCGTCAGTATCGGGCCGATGCCGATCAATCCCCACCAGCGTGCGTTGCCTTCCAGGATAAACAACAGGCTCAGCAGCGCAATCCCGATGACGACACGCAGCGCCTTGTCCAGGTTGCCAATGTTCTTTTCCATAAAGGACCTCCTCGGCAAGAGAGTATTAGGGTTTCCAGCATAGCGCCGGTGTGCCCGGGTAACAACCGCTCAACGCCGCCAGTCGCCGGAGCGACCGCCGGATTTGGCGACGAGGCCGATATCGGTGAGCGTCATGCCGCGGTCAACGCTTTTGCACATGTCATATATAGTCAACAGCACGATCTGGACCGCCGTGAGCGCTTCCATTTCCACGCCGGTCCGGGCCTGAGTGCGCACCGTGCTGCGACAATACACCGCAGACCGCTTTTCATCGGCTGTCAGCTCGATGTCAACGGCGGTGAGGGGAATGGCGTGGCACAACGGGATGAGTTCCGCGGTTTTCTTCGCCGCCATGATACCGGCCACGCGCGCGACCGCGAGCACGTCGCCCTTTTTGTGCCCGCCCCCAATGATGAGCCTGAGCGTCTCCGGCTGCATGCGGATGAGACCCTCGGCCACGGCCTCGCGGACCGTGACCTCTTTTCCGCCCACGTCCACCATGTGTGCCTCGCCGGATGGCTTGAGGTGGGTGAGCTTAGTCGTAAATGTAGTCCTGCTTCGCTGGCGCTTCGTTCGTCTTGTCATAAATGTAGCCCTACTGCGCTGCGCTGCGTTCGTCTTACCATTATAATTTGGGTGCGGGATCGTGGCGGATGCGCGGTAGCATCTCGGTGAGATTGCAGGGGCCGGTGGTTGAATCCAGTTGCGGCAGAATGATCTTGTCCATGCCGGTACGGCAGGCCCCAGTCGAGCCCGGGAGGCAAAAAACAAGCGTGTTGTCGGCCACGCCACCTAGTGCGCGCGATTCGATGGTCGAGGTGCCGATCTCCTCGTAGGAAAGCCAGCGAAACAACTCGCCGAAACCGGGGATGGTTTTGGTGAATAACGGCTCGACTGCTTCGGGAGTGACGTCGCGCTTTGTCAGTCCGGTTCCGCCGGTGGAGATGACCACATCCACGTTTTTATCGGCAATCCAGGCACGCAATTGCGCGCGCAGTTTTTCGACGTCGTCCTTGAGAATTACGCGGCTCACGACCTTGTGCCCCGCGGCCGTGAGCCGCTCTTGAAGGAGATCGCCGGAGGTGTCGTTTTCGCGCGTGCGCGTGTCCGAGACCGTCAGCACCGCGACGTTCAGGGCAACGAACGGACCTTTGGTTTTTTTACTCATGATTTTTTCCTTGATGCCGCTATCAATCCTGCGGCGGCAGGTGCACGAGATCGCGCAGCGCCTGCACATTGCGCACGGTGATGTGGTTGCCATGCACCTCGATCAGTTCGCGCTGACGCAGTTTCGCGAGGATGCGCGACAGCGTCTCGGGCTGGATCGCGAGACGCGAGGCGATCACGCCCTTCGGTGTCGTGAGCTGCACCTCGGGCGAGGTCTTGACGTCGCGTGGAATCTGCTCGAGCAGATACGCCACGAGACGATAGGTGGCATTTTGCAGCGTAAGACTTTCGATCTGGTTCACCAGCATGTGCAGCCGCCGGCTCAGGGAAGCGAGCAGCCCGAAGCTGGCCTCGTGCGATTCTCGCAATAAATTGAGAAAGGCCTTCTGTTCGATGGCGTAGAGGCGCGATTCGCTCACCGCCTCGGCATTCACCGGGTAGCGCCCCTGGGTGCCCATGAACATCACCGCCTCGGCGAAGGTCTGGCCCGGTTGCATGATCTCGATAATTTTCTCGTCGCCTTCGGGCGAGAGACGAAACAGCTTCACCATGCCGTCGCGCAGGAAGAAGAATCGCTCGGCGGGTTGGCTGTGCCGGAACAGCGTGTCACCCGTGTTGAGATGGATATCGTGCATGCCTTGTATCAGGGCAGCCAGATGCTGATCCGCCATGTCGGCGAACAGGTAAGCGCGGCGTAATTCGCTGGCCGCCTCCGGGGGTCGGTTCATGGCGCAATCATAACCTCAGACAGGGCCGGTTGACCAAGGTCAATGCCGTGGACGGTGTCCCGATTCAAAGTGGCGGGCACATCCTTTTCACGCGCTGTCGCCCTACACCGGCGCGCAGCCCCATCTGACGAGACAGACCGAGGAATGAAAGTCCAGTTGCTGGTTTCCGACGCATGTGCCCCATGCGATCAGGCCGAAAAGGTCTGGTGTGGGGTGGTGGCCGAACGCGAACTGGAATTCTCCGTGGTCAATCTGGCTGAGCCGGAAGGCCGGCAGCTGGCGGACCGTCTGCAGCTCAGAACCATCCCGGCGCTGGTGGTGGACGGCGTGCTGGTGGCCATCGGGGTGCAAAGCGCCGAAGAGGCGCGCGCCCTGGTGTCGCGGGCGCCGCTTCGAAAACACCCTTAAGAAGAGTCTATAAATTAATTTGATTTTGAACCCCAAGACGCCAAGAACGCCAAGCATTGCTCTTTAAAAAACGGTTTTTTTGACGATCTTGGTGTCTTGGCGGTTAATTTCATTTTGCTAGGGTTCGTATCCAAAACCAAGCCCGACACGTAAGCGTATAGGCCCAGACCGCAAAATACGTTACCGTTTAGGCATGCTGACCCTGGAAGAAGCCCGCGCCGCGATTCTTGCCGAAGTCACGCCGGCGGCGGCCACGGAAATGACATCGCTCGCGCAGGCCCATGGCCGCTTCGTCGCGCGTGAATTGCGCGCGCGGGTGGACAACCCCGCGTTCGATAATTCCGCCATGGACGGCTACGCGCTGCGCGTGGCCGATCTGCTTGCCGCCGGTTTTGTGCTGCCGCGGCGCGGTGAGTGCCGCTGCGGCGATGCCCCGGGGCGACTGGCCGCCGGCACCACGATGCGCATCTTCACCGGCGCCCCGCTGCCCGAGGGCGCCGACACCGTCGTGATCCAGGAAGACATCAAGCTCGAAGGCGATACGGTGGTATTTCCCAAAACCGTGCAACCGGGCAGCCACCTGCGCCGGCGTGGCGAGGATTTCCACCAGGATGACGTGTTGTACCAACCCGGGCGCAGGCTTTCGGCTTACGATCTGGCGTTGTTGTCCGCCGCCGGCGTGGCGCAAATCCCGGTTTACGTTTCGGCGCGCGTGCTGGTGGTCGCCACGGGCGATGAGCTGGTGGCGCCCGGCGCGCCGCTGCGGCCGGGACAGATATACGAATCCAATCGGCTGGCGACGATATTGTTGTTGCGCGAGCTGGGCATGGACGCCGTGGACGGCGGCACGGTGCGTGACGAGCCGGCGGCGTTGCGCGCGCTGCTGAAATCGTCCGCGGATTTCGATTTCGTCATCACCAGCGGCGGCGCCTCGGTGGGCGATCACGATCTGGTCAAGCAGGTATTCGCCGAGATCGGACAGATCAAATTCTGGAAAGTGAAAATCAAGCCGGGCAAGCCCATCGCCTTCGGGCGCGTGGGAACGCGCACGCATTTCTTCGCGCTGCCCGGCAATCCGGTGTCGAGCCTGGTGACGTTCAAGCTGTTCGTCGAGCCGGCGCTCATCGCCTGGCATCACGGCATCCCGCATCTGCCCCATCTCGCCGCCACGGCAACGAACGAGTTCCGCCGCCATCCCGGACGCACCGAGTTTCTGCGCGCGCATCTGGTCAGCGAAAACGGAAAGCTCATGGCCACGGCGCTGCGCGGCCAGGGTTCGCACATGCTCGGACCGCTGCGCGAGACCAATGGCTTCATTCGTGTCGAGGCGGACAGCGCCGGTTTTAAGCCGGGAGAAACGGTCATGGCGGTTCCGCTGAACACGGAATTTTCATGACCCGCTGACGCATGGCCGGGAGATCCTCAACGGGCATCCCTGTTTCCGACATCACCGGCGTTATTCTCGCCGGAGGCCGTGGAAGCCGCCTGGGCGGCGCCGACAAGGGGCTGGTCCCGTTGCGCGGCCGGCCGCTCATCGAGCATGTCATCTCAATACTGCGGCCGCAGGTCGGACGTCTCGTCATCAGCGCCAACCGCAACCGGGAAACGTACGCGGCTTACGGCGTACCCGTCATCGCCGATGCGATCGGCGACTATCATGGTCCGCTCGCCGGAATCCTGAGCGCGCTGCGCGCGGCTGACACGCCGTGGGTGCTGAGCGCGCCCTGCGACACGCCGGCACCGCCATCCGATCTGGCCGAACGTCTGATCGCCGCCCTGGTGCGCGAACAGGCGCAACTGGCCGTGGCCACCTGCGGCGCGCGAATGCAGCCGGTGTTTGCGCTGGCGCATCGCACGTTGGCCCGGTCATTACAGGATTATCTTGTCGGTGGCGGTCGCGAAGCCGGCGAATGGATGCGACGGCAAGACGCGGCGCTGGCGGATTTTTCCGACACGGCGGACGCGTTCGTGAATATCAACACGCCGCAGGAACTGCAGGCCGCCGAGGGACCAAATAACGCCACTAAAAACCCTAAATAAGGCGAGCGTGACACTCATTCCCTTTCCCCATCGGTTCACCGCCACCGCGGCCTGGCGTTCGCCGGCCGGGGCCTGAATGATATGGATCAACGCTCTCAGACCCACGTCGCGGGCCTGACACGCCCCCGGGCTTGGGCATGAGTCTTCCGGGCGGGGCGGGGATATCTCTATGAATAGCAGGGTAAAACTTGTATGTGTATCGTCAGGGCGGGTGACCGGTTATAGTGAATCTTGATGCAGGTCAATATCCCGTCTGAGCGACTCAAATAGATTTGGTTATCTGCTGCACCGATAACAAATATGATGACAGGACGAATGAAGCGAAGCGGAGTAGGGCTTCATTAACGCGGGGCTTTAGAATCAAGAATATGGCTACCTGTGCTTGCGAGATCAATGCTTGTGCCCTGTGTGAAGACCGCATGTATCCCGGCCTCACGAAGGAACAGGTTTGTCAGATTCGCGAGCGCCTGATTCGCGAGATGTACGAGCCGCACGAGGTGCTGTTCCGCGAGGGCGATCCGGCGGCCTTCCTGTTCGCGCTGCGTTCCGGACAACTCAAGCTCACGAGTTCAATGCCGGATGGGCGGCAGCAGATCGTGCGGATCGCGGTGGCGGGTCAGCTGCTTGGCATTGAGACTTTCAAGGGTCAGCGCTATCCGTTCAGCGCCGAGGCGCTCACCGACGTGGTCGCCTGCAAGATCAGTCACGACGATCTCCGTCAAATCCTCGAAGCCAGCCCGGCCATCGCGTTGCGCGTGATCGAGACGCTCAGCCAGGAACTGGATCAGGCCGAATCCTTGATTCGCGATCTCGGGCTGAAGACCGCGCCGGAGAAGGTTTCGAGTTTCCTGTTGTCGTTGATTCCGCAGCGCGGCGACCCGAGCGCCGAGCTGCCGTTGCGGCTGTCGCGGCGCGAGATCGCCGAGATGCTCGGTCTGACGGAAGAGACCGTGAGCCGCGTCATGGCCGATTTCGCCCGCAAGAAAATCATCGGCAGTGGGAAAGGTTACATCCGCATCCTCGACCGGAAGTGGCTCGAAGAGACCAATGGCGTCAAAAACAAGGCGTCCAGTGCCGGGCGGCGTGCTCTGTCCGGCCATTCTTGATGTGCATGGGCTTCGGACTTTCACCGTTACGAGCGCGCCCGGTTACTTATTCGAAGAAAATTCAGTGAGCCAGGGTAGTTGTATTCTCAACGCGCGTGTGTTGGAGCGCGTCCCATCTATCCTTGCAGCTTCTCAAGGCGGCACCGTCGGTGTTCAACGGCACCGCCTATCCTTACGGAACGTTCACGCGACCAGGGTTTCCTCTCAAAATCAGCGCCACTTGTAAATATAAGTTGCCGCAACGTAAGTCACGTGTTGCTTTGGATCAAACGAAACAATCGTGTTGTCGGAATAGGTGAAGGGTGTCCCGCCGTATCCCCAGGTCCATTCGTCCAACCGCGCCCGGAAATGCACCAGGTCGACGCGCAGGTCGGCGTTTTTCTCCAGTGCATACTTGCCGAAGAGCTTCAACCTGAACTCGTCGTACGACACTTCCGGCAGTCCTCCCTGCTGAGCGAGAAATGTCTTGTTAGCTGCGCTGGCTGAACCATCCAACGTCTCATTATATTTGGTGCTATCGTTGAGATACGACAGATCCGCACCCACCGCGAGCCGGCCGGACAGCTTGCCGGCGACACCGATGCCCAGGGTGGTGTTGAGGTTCCGCAGCACGGCATCGTACCCGGTGGAGTGGGCTACACGAATATCCTGATCGCCCTGGGACCAATAGCCGGTCAGCTTCCACGCTTCGGATAGAGTCAGTGCCGCGTCGATGCTGTAGAGCAGGCTGCCGGAATCCCGCAGACCCTTTTGAGTCGGGGCACCATAACTATCCTGCGCGTCTTCCACTATGAACTGCAGCGACAGCCGCTCGGTCGCGGACCAGTCGGCCATCAGCTTCACCTTATCGCGAATACGGTTCTCAAATATCATCGGAAAAATACCGGTGCGATTATAGATTTGGGTGTCGGAGAGTTCCGTGGTGCCCGTAGCCGGGAGACTATTGGGTTTCAACCAGTTCGACGCACCGTCGCGGCGGCTGCTCGCGTAGCTGACGCTGCCGGTGAGCGTTTCGGATATGGAACGCTGCAGTTCGGCACGCCAGCCGATTTCTTCGGTTTTCGCGCGCACCGCCGTAACTCCCGCGATACTGCTTCCGGTACACTCACCGGTTATCGGATCGATAGCGCCACATCCGGGGCTTGAAAAATCGCCGCGATCCAGCATCTCGTAATCAGTGCCCAAGGTCGCCCGGTAGTTGTCTGGCAACTGATAGCTCCCTTCCAGTTTGCCGGCGATTTTCTTCAACGAATATTTGCTGTTGGCAAACACTTCCGTCCCATCTACGCTGTACAGGGCCTGCGGCGTCTTGTCCTTTCTGTTCTCGTAACGCAGATTGGCGAGCACCGAGAGTTTCTGCATGGGGTGTGTCGTCAGGCCCAACTGGAGCAGGGTGGTATCGACGACACCGCCATAGTCGGCCTTGCCGGCCGGGGCGCCCGTCAACCCGTTGCCGAGAAAATTGTCGGTCTGCGTGGCATGGGTATACGCGTACTTGAAGGTCATGCGGGTCTTGGGCGTGAAGGCATAGTTGCCGTCGAGATAAAGCTGATGCGCCTGGTTGTCGGGCGGCAGTGCCATGGGCAACCCCAAGGTGTTACGGAGGCCGGCGTCAAGCACCGTTGGCGTGCCGAGGGGGTTATTCAAGGTACCGGGCACGTTTGGCGTCAGGTTGCCGTAGGCGTTGGTGTAGAACGAACCGTAATACCCTCCGGTCAGCAACAATTTATCTCTGGAAAAATTCAGCTTGGCCTCGAGCTGGCGGATATTAGAGTTGATCGGCTCGGGCAACATCAGCAACGCCCACTGGGTGGTGCTCGCGCTGCATACGCCGGCAGTCACCCATGCGGCGCTGCAGGCAAAACCTTTTCCGAACAGGCGCGCGCCTTCCTTGTCTTCGTTCTTGATGTTGGCCTCGAACTGAAGGGAAGGGGTGAGCCACTTTTCCATGCCGAGACCGACACCCTCGCGTTTGGTCGCCAGATTCAGTTCTGTTCCTGTCCCGGGCGCGAGCAGAAGCACGACAGTCGGGTTGGTCGATCCGGCGCCCAGCATTCCGGTATTAATAGTGCGCGGATAATAGCGGGACAGTTGACTGTACTCCGCATAATATTTCCAGTCGCCCTGTTTTTGCTGTGAGAAGGACAAATCCCGGTCGTCGAGGCCGAGATTGCGCCCCGTGAGGATTGTCCAGGTGCCCGTGGCATCGTCGCGTTTAACGGCATCGATATCGAGCTGGCCATAGTAGTTGCCGTGGCGCATGCCGTTGTATTGCCCGAAGATCGACTTTTCATTGCTGTTGCCGCTGGCGTAGCTCAGTCCAATACCCGCCGAGCTTTCAGGCTTGGTGAGCTGAGCGATGTCATCTCCTTCCGCGCCGTACGCCGGGTTGAAGGCCGCGAGCACCGCGAGGACCATGACCTTCTTGCTGAAACCATGATGTTGTTTTTCACTGTTCATGATGGATCACCCTCTCTCAACGGAAGTTGAACTGCGGGGTTGGATTGGTTGTGCTCGGATTGTTGGTGCCGTGAACCTGCGTATGGCAGTTCAGACAGCCCCGCGCCATGGTGTAGTTGATGCCGCTCTTGCCGCTCGTGGTTGCGCTGAGGAGCGCCGAGGACTGATGCTGGCCGGCAATTTGAGCAACTTGGCCTCCATGCGGCGTGTGGCACTGGTGGCACAGGAACGGCGGCCGCATCTTCAGCATGCTTTCCGCGGTGGTGCCATGCGGGTTATGGCAGTTCGAGCAATCTTCAGCGACCGGCTCGTGGGTATGGACGAACGGCCCGCGTTTCTCCATGTGGCAGGTGTAGCAGGTGTCGTTCACGCTATCGCGTTTCATGAGTTTCGGTCCGACCGAACCGTGCGGATTATGGCAATCGGAACACGCCATCTTGCCCTCGGGAATCGGGTGATGAGAGGGCCGGTTGATCTGCGCGCGCTGTTCCTTGTGGCAAGTGAAGCAGACCTCGGGCTGGGTAATCTTGTCGCGCACTTTGTCGTGCGCCGTGTGGATCTGGTGGCATGAGGTGCAAGCCACTTCGCGGCTCTGATGCGTGCTCCCCATCCAGTGCGAGCGCTTCGAGTCCTTGTCATGGCAAGTGAGACAGGCATCGTTGCGTGCCTCGATGGGCGTGGTCGAGTTCTTGGTGAACATGCGCTCGGGTTTCGGCTGAACCTGGCCGGCGGTGACATTCACCATATGTGTCTCGCTATTCCCGTGACAACTTGTGCAGGTAGGCGTGCGACCGTCTGCCGTGGTGCCGTGCTTGGTCTTGCCTATCGAGAGCAGCTTGGGGCTGTCGGTCTCGTCATGGCAGCGCGTACACTTGGCATCGCCCTTGAGAACGAGATCCTTGGCTGCCAACCCGGCGGATGGTTCTTTCTCTTCGCCCAGTGTTGGGAGATCCGCCGCCAGCGCGATAGAGATTCCCCCAAGGCCACCGATGAACGCGCACAAGACTACTACTTGCCGCAAGAATTTCATTTTTAATCTCCTATCATCTTTTCTTTCATCTTCGCCGTTGCCGTGGCCACGAAGTAACCACGCCGTCCGCCAACCTTAACCGCATGTTTCCACATGATTGGGCTTAATGTAATTGATATATCGCAATCGGAAATTTGATCAGAATCAACACTCATGAAGCACCCCGAAAAATAACCACGGCCATCCGCCAAGCTTAATTGCACGCTCGTGCACGTTTGGGCTTAATTTAATTGATATATCGCAATTAGAAATTGATCAGAATCAACATTCTGAAAATAGCCCTAGCGGTCGAGAGAATAGGCGTGTTCTTATAAAGAGCCTTTAACTAAAGCTTCTTTTGAACGAGCCTGCGACCGCTCATTGTTGCCAATCAAGACGTGGCCGCGGGGGAGGGGGGCGGACCCCCCTCCACTCAAACTCTGGTCAGTTAAGCCCGGTCTTTTTTACTCATAGCCCTGGGGCAGCTCGTGCGCTATTCCCTTATGACAGTCGATGCAGGTTTTCCCGCTCGCGCGCACAGACTCGATGGTATGTTTCTTCTGGGCGCTTGGGTCCT
>NZ_JBGQKW010000065.1:0-16169 GCF_041499725.1 Sulfuricaulis sp. | reverse complement strand
TCTCGCCATGCAGTATGGAATCCACGCTGCCAACTATCCGCTTACGCCCGATGATTTTTCTGACCAGATGCTGCCGAAACCTTTGCTTCCCCATCGCTCCAAGCTGTTTGGCCTGACCATCCATGCCGAACGGCTGGCGAAAATCCGCAACGAACGCAAGCCGGGAAGCCGTTATGCCTCGCTGGAAAACTGCCGCAGCGAACTGCGTGCCTCCGAAGCCCTGATGCGCCAGGCGCAGGTCCCGGTCCTCGACACCACGACCAAGTCGGTGGAGGAGATCGCCATTTCCATTCTCCATGCCACGGGATTGATCAAGCAAGTTAAAAGCTAGTAGAAAAAATCACTCAGGTCCTTGTTTGCTTTGCGGCCACATTATCGCGCAGGTAAACCGGCAGCGCCTGCTCCGGTGTCAGTGCCGTCCCCTTTTCATACAGATAAACGCCGAGCTGCGCCACGAAACGGGCGCGGGGGAAACTTTGCGTGCGCCATGCGGCCACACGATTCTTCAGGCGCACCGTAAGCACCGCGGCATACTGATCCCAGCCACTGCCGACGCCAACCCATCCGGCGTCATCGGGTACCGGTACCTGCATTGGCGTCAGCACTTTTTCCTCGCCGATGGATTCGGCCATTCCTTGCGCGTTACGGACGTAAGCGCCCCAGTACACCTGATGCATGCGCGCGTCGAATGCCGCCAGCACGCGTGCGGCATCGACTCCCTGTGCCAGGGCCGCGAGCGAGGATACCGGAACCACCGGCAGATCCGCGCCGAAAGCCAGTCCCTGTGCGACACCAGCGCAGATGCGCAAGCCCGTGAACGATCCCGGCCCGCGTCCGAAGGCAATGGCATCCAGTTGCGTCAACACCTGACCGCCCTCGGCCAGTATTTCCTGCACCATGGGAAGAATGCGTTCCGAATGCCGGCTGCCGGTTTCAAAACGCTCCCGCACTTCGCCATCCGTCCACAATGCAACGGAACAGGCTTCGGTGGAGGCATCCAGTGCGAGGATTTTCAATTTGGGCAATACAAAAATCGGTTACTCGTGAATTTTTGCGGCTCAGGCGTTCATCGGCTTGCCATCATTGAGGTTCAGCCACCCCTTGAGGATGCGGTAAATCAGCCACAACGATGCGGCAAACAGGATGAACCAGCCGATGACGATGAAGAACGTCAAACCACCGAGCGCGAACCATAGCAGACCGAACCAGAACGTACGTATCTGCCAGCGGAAATGCGACTCGAGCCAAGTCCCGCGCGCGTCATCACGCTTGATGTAATTGAGTATCACCGCAATAAAATAGGTGATCACGAGCAGAAAGCTCACCGCCTGCAAGGCATAGACCGCCGTGGCGATATTCTTCAGGGACTGGAGATCGGGCTGAAGGCTGTCGTTCGGCGTCATAAAGGAAGCCCTGCTGCGCTCGTCCTGTCATTTATTGGCGTGCTCATGGCGCTCCCGTACCTGGCTGGTGGTGCGGCGATTCATGCTCCGGCGGGAGGCAGGCGCGGCATCCCGGTCGGAATATCGAATAATAACGGAAGAAGATGAATATCCAAACCGGTAATAAACCGATCCACAACCATTCCCACTGGCCAGCGTGCAATTCACCGTTCCACCAGCCGACAATGACGATTATGGATTGCAAAAAACTCAAGGCAAATGCCATCCACAAGACAAACGCGAAGAGAAGTTTTCGTCCCATGTGCCTCAGCGTCTCGTCTTCATCTGGCGCAAATCACCCAGCCGCCGTTTCAGTTGCTCCGCCAAGCGGGTTTGGTCCGCCCTGATCGCCCGGGGATCGCGTTTACGCGTTGCCCAGATCGGATCGGGAAAATGCGCGTCGTCGGCGAACCGTGGAATCACATGCCAGTGGAGATGCGGCACCTGATTGCCGAGCGAAGCGAGATTAATCTTGTCGGGATGCATCGACTCGCGCAATGCCTGCTCGACGGCGAATACCACGGTCATGAAACGGACACGCTCCGCATCGGACAGATCCGTCATCTCCTTCACATGCTGTTGCCAGATTACGCGGCAGAAACCGGTGTAATCCGGATCGTCCACCAGTATCACCCGGCAGCGAGTATCGCTCCACAGCACGGTTTCCTTGTCAGGCCGGCAAAGCGGACAGTCTGTCATCGCCAGCATCCGGTTCAGGCCTTGACCGGCCTGACCTTGGAGGCCGCGAGCTTGGCGCGCGCGCGGGCTTCGTTCGTATCGGCACCGTTGGCGAGGGCCACGCCCATGCGCCGGCGCGTGAACGCCTCCGGCTTGCCAAACAGACGCAGGTCCGATTGCGGCACGCGCAGCGCCTCGTCCACGCCTTCAAACGCGATGCCCTTGGCGTCCATGCCGCCGTAAATCACCGCGCTCGCACCCGGTGCGCGCAGCGCCGTCGAGACCGGCAATCCCAGAATCGCACGCGCGTGCAATTCGAATTCGTTCTGGACCTGGCTGATCATGGTCACCATGCCGGTATCATGCGGGCGCGGGCTGACCTCGCTGAACCAGACATGGTCACCCTTGACGAACAACTCGACGCCGAATATCCCGCGTCCGCCGAGATTATCGGTAACTTTCCTGGCGATCTCGCGGGCCCGATTCAGCGCCTTCGCGCTCATCGGCTGCGGTTGCCAGGACTCGACATAATCACCCTTGATCTGCACATGCCCGATGGGGTCGCAGAAGAACGTCTCGACCTGGCCGGAATCGCCGACGGCGCGTACCGTCAATTGCGTGATTTCGTAATCGAATTTGATCGTCTCCTCGACGATCACCCGCGTCTGATTCACGCGCGCGCCGCTCATGGCGTAGTCCCAGGCCTTGGCGACGTCCTCCGGGCTGTTCACGGTGGATTGGCCCTTACCCGACGACGACATCACCGGCTTGATGATGCAGGGATACCCGATTCCGCCGTCGATCGCCTCCTTCAGCTCGCCGAGGCTGGCGGCAAAGGCATAACGCGAGGTCGGCAGTTCCAGCGTTTCGGCCGCGAGCCGCCGGATGCCCTCCCGGTTCATGGTGAGCTGCGCCGCACGCGCGATGGGGATGACCTCGGCAAGCTTGTCGCGCTCGATCTCCGCCAGCATGTCCGTGGCGATGGCCTCGATCTCGGGCACGATAATATGCGGACGCTCCTGCTCCACCAGCGCGCGCAGGGCGGCGCCGTCCGCCATGTTGATCACGTGCGCGCGATGCGCGACCTGGTGACCCGGCGCGTGGGGATAACGATCCACCGCGATGACCTCGACCCCCAGCCGCTGCAAGGCGATGATCACTTCCTTGCCCAATTCTCCCGCTCCCAACAGCATCACGCGCGTGGCGCTGGGGCTCAGTGGTGTGCCGATTTTCATTTTTTCTTCCTTTGAAAAACTAATTCACAGAATTTACGAGATTAAAGAAAAAGCTTTTTAAGTTTTTAATCTTGTTAATCCTGTCTATTTATTTCCCGGCAAAGTGGTCGTGGCCCGTAAACAGCGGATCGTAAAGCCGGCCCGATTCATCCACGATACGCAGACCGGGTTCCGCTTCGATCTCGCCGATGCAATGAAACCCGCAAGTAAATTGAAGTTTCTCCAGTGCGCCAATATTTTTGGGCGGGACGGTGAAGCACAGTTCGTAATCATCACCCATGGCAAGTGGCGCTTCCCATCCGGATTTCCCCACATGCGCCTGACAGACTGGCGACAGCGGTATTTTATCGAGAAATATCCGTGCGCCGACCCGGCTCAACTCCAGGATATGCCCGAGATCCGCCAGCAGGCCGTCGGAAATATCGATCGCACTGTGCGCCAAGCCGCGCAGCGACAACCCTTCGCGCACGCGCGGAGTGGGCCGGTCGAGACGCTCGGCCACCGCGGCGAAATCGTCCTCGGACAGTCGCTGTTTTCCCAGTCGGTGTTGCAGCGCCACGGCCGCATCGCCGAGGGTGCCGGTGACATAAATCCGGTCTCCAATCTTGGCGTCGGAGCGCCGCAATGCCGCGGCTTCCGGCACGAAACCATGCGCCTCGATCCCGATCGCCAGCGGTCCGCGCGAGGTATCGCCGCCCACGAGTTGTACGTTGTAGGCGCGCGCCAGATCAAACATCCCTTCGCAGAATCGCTCAAGCCATCGTGCGTCTGCTTCGGGCATTGTCAGATTCAACAGGAACCATGCCGGTTCCGCACCCATGGCCGCGAGATCGCTGAGATTGACGGCCAAGGCTTTGTGACCGAGGGAGCGAGGTTCGACGTCCGGTAGAAAATGCACACCCGATACCAGCAGGTCGGAGGTCACGGCGAGCAGCTGGCCGGCGGGCGGGCGCAGCAACGCCGCGTCATCGCCGATGCCGGCGGCCACGTCGGCGCGTGACACCGGCTGGCGCGCGAAGAAAGTGCGGATCAGCTCGAATTCCGTCATTTTGGATGTTTTGACCGACTCACCCTCTCCCCGAGTGAAAGAACGCGCGCGTAGCGCGCTTCGGCTCGCCCCCTTCTCTCTTTGAGGGAGAAGGGGTGGGGTTGAGGGTGTAATTACCTCACCCTAAATTATTCCCGCCGGGGTGCAAGAGAATCATTTGCACCCGTTCGGCGGCGTGAATGTCCACTGGACATTCACGATATCTCCGCCTCACCTCCCCGCTGGCGGGGAGAGGGAATATATAAACATGCCCCACCCTGAAGGCGAGACTTCCAAACCATCCTCCAGAGAACACTCAGGCCGCGGAATGGGCGGCCTTGATTTCGTTGGCGCGCAGACCGGCGGCGACCTTGTCGAGAATGGCGTTGACGTATTTGTGGCCATGTTCGGCGCCGAAGGTTTTGGCGAGTTCCACGGATTCGTTCAGGATGACCTTGTAGGGAATCTCGGGGTGAAACTCGAACTCGTAGGTGCCGATGCGCAGACACGCGAGCTCGACCGGATCCACGTCGTTCAGCTTGCGGTCGAGATGCGGGGAGATGTGATCGTCCAGCTCGTGAATGTGCCGTGGTATCTCACGCACCAGATGGTGAAAATACTCGACGTCGATACCATTCATCTCGTGGTCGAGAATGAAATGATCTTCAATGTCGCCCGGCGCCTGCTGCGTCAGATGCCACTGGTACAGGGCTTGCACGGCGGCGCGGCGCGCTTTGTGACGACTGCCCTTGTTCATGATGTCCTCTCAGATGCGCAGTTTCTTGAGCAGATTGACCATCTCGATGGCGGTCAACGCAGCATCCACGCCTTTGTTGCCGGCCTTGGTGCCGGCGCGTTCGATCGCCTGCTCGATAGTATCCACCGTCAGCACGCCAAAAGCCACCGGCAGATCGAACTGCATGCTTACCTGCGACACGCCCTTGGCGCATTCACCGGCGACGTATTCGAAATGCGGTGTCTCGCCGCGGATCACCGCGCCCAGCGCGATCAGCGCGTCGTATTTCTTGGATGCCGCCATGACCTTGAGCGCCAGCGGCATCTCGAACGCGCCAGGCACGCGCACGACTTCGATGTTGGCCGCCTCGGCGCCGTGGCGCACGAGCGTATCGATCGCGCCCTCGAGCAGCCGTTCGCCGATAAAACCGTTGAAGCGTCCGAGCGCAATGCCGAAACGCGCGCTGCGCGCGATCAAATCGCCGTCTATGTTCTTTACGTCACTCATCGGGATGCCTTTTTTTCTTTGTTGTGTCGGTGATGATCCTGTGCGGATGGCGCGTTACCGCCCTCGATGTATCCTACAATCTCAAGCCCAAAGCCGGACAACCCCGGCGCTTTCATGGCATGGCCCAGCACGCGCATCTTACCCACACCAAGGTCGGCGAGAATCTGGCTGCCGAGGCCGTAGGTACGCATTTCGGCGCGCCCCGGTTTGCCGCTGTTCGATTCTAATGCCTTGCCCTGTTCCTGAAAATGCCGGATGCGCTGTACGAGAGCGGCGGGCGTTTCTTCCTGTTGCAGGATAACCACGACACCGGCGCCTTCCTCCGTGACAAGCGCCAGCGCCTCGTGCAGCGTCCATGAACCGGCGCGATGCGCCGTGGTGACCAAATCCAGCAGGCTTTCCTGCACATGTACCCGCACGAGCACCGGCCGGTCACGGTGGATATCGCCACGGACGAGCGCCAGATGCACGGCATCGCCGATGTCGTCATGAAAGGCCACGACGCGAAAGTCGCCGAATTCCGTCGGCATCAGGCATTCACCGACACGCTGGATCGTGGATTCATGCTCCGTGCGATAGCGAATGAGATCGGCGATGGTGCCTATCTTGAGACCATGCCGCCCGGCGAACTCTTCCAGTTCGGGTAGACGCGCCATGGTGCCATCTTCATTCATGATCTCGCAAATGACGCTCGCGGATTCCAGCCCCGCCAGACGCGCGAGGTCCACGCCGGCCTCGGTGTGTCCGGCGCGCGCCAGCACGCCGCCGCGCTGCGCCATCAGCGGGAAGATATGCCCCGGCTGTACGATATCGCTCGGCTTGGCGTCGCTTTTGGCCGCGGCCTGGATAGTGCACGCGCGGTCGGCGGCGGAAATGCCGGTGGTGACGCCCTCCGCCGCTTCGATGGAAACGGTGAAATTGGTCACGCGCCGGTGATGCGTGTCGCTGACCATGAGCGGCAATTGCAACTGGCGGCAACGCTCCTGGGTCAGGGTGAGGCAAATCAGGCCGCGGCCATAACGCGCCATGAAATTGACGTCTTCCGGACGCGCATGCACGGCGGCCATCACCAGGTCGCCTTCGTTTTCGCGGTCTTCATCGTCCATCAGAACGACCATGCGACCGCGTTTTATCTCGTCAATAATCTCGGTTACCGGGCTAATCGGCATAAATCCATTAAAAATTCCGGGATTGGGCGTGTATTATCACCTATTTTCGCACCGGATGCGCTGATCTCAGCCAGATCAAGCTCTTAAACCCGGGGTCGCCGCCTGTCGGGGCTTCTTGGTCTTCCGTCCTGCCTCGTCATGCGTTTCTCCAAACACACACCATACTTTAAAGAGTAAGCGGGTACTGCCAGGGAGGGCGGCATCCGCAGGATTTCCCCTGATCCAGATATAAAAACCCATGACCGCCAAAGCTGACAAGCTGCAAAGCACCGTCATTATATCCGGTCGATTCACCGAACGGCGGGCACAGGTCGCGGCGGCACGCCCGGGCGATGAGCCGGCGACGGAGGTGCTCGAGCCCGGCAGCATGGTCGGACGTTATCTGACGCTGAGCCGCGTGGGCGTCGGCGGCATGGGGGTGGTGTACCGCGCCCATGATACCGAACTGAACCGGACCGTGGCGCTAAAGGTGCTGCCGCCGCAGCTTTGCAAACACTCCGAATATCTCAAGCGGTTTCACACCGAGGCGCAGGCACAGGCGCGGCTGAACAGCCCCCACATCATCACGTTGTACGAAATGATGGAACATCCCGCCGGAGAGATCCTGGTGCTCGAATACGTGGAAGGCGAGACGCTCGAAAGCCGCCTGCGCCATTATGGCCCGCTGTCCATTTCCGAGGCGATACGCATCTTCGATCAGGCGCTGCGCGGCGTGGAACACATCCACCAGATGGGCGTGGTGCATCGCGATCTCAAGCCAAGCAACATCTTCATCACCCACGACGGCGCGATCAAGTTGATGGACTTCGGAGTCGCGCGGCTCATGGACAACCATGACCCGTCGCAGAACGGCATCATGGTCGGGACACTCCTCTATATATCCCCCGAGCAGATCAACGGCCGGGAAACCGACTGCCGTTCCGATATCTATACGCTCGGCATCAGCCTGTTCGAAGCCGTCACCGGACGACTGCCTTTCGAGCGTCGCAGCGATTACGCGCTCATGCACGCGCACGTGCAGGAAAATCCACCGAGCCCGAAGGAATTCCAGCGCCGACTGCCGCGCGAGCTTGAATCGGTCATCCTCAAGGCAATGGAAAAAGACCCGAATCGGCGATTCCAGACTGCCGCCGAATTCCGTACCACCCTCCTCGGACTCGGTCTCGTGGAGCGCCGCCAAGCTCCTCTCGGCAGCAGTGGCATCGAAAATCGCCGCCCCTGGAAGCGCCGGCAAGAATCCGCGGGGCAACGTGTCTGGGGCGGTGTATGGCCTGATCTTGCCCTGGCTGCCATGGCATTGCTGCTGGTGTTGGCGCTCGATATCTATCCGTTACACAAATCGCCGGAGGATAATATCCTTGCCGCCAATGCCGCCGATCAAAGAGCCGCGCAGCGGAAATCGGCTATAACCGCCCACACACAGTCGGTTCCCATGGCGCCCAAAACCACCGGGTCAAAGCAGTTCGCAGCCAAAAACCCCCGCAACAGATATGAAACATTGCGTCAGGCCTGGGGCAGCTGAATCATCACGGAGCATCACCGTTGTTTGACATGACACGCGCCCAGCGCCGCATCCACCCACGCCGGTTTGTGCCGGTAATTCTCGTCGGATTAAGCCTGATCGCGTCCGGCTGCGCGACATTTCGCGGTGAAACCTGTGAGCAATTCGAAGCGAACCGGAAAGACACCGACTACAGTACGCAATATCAATTTTCCGAGCCGGATTCGGAAACGGCCGCCAAGAATTTTAAGCCGTTGCCCCGTGGCGCGAATGCCATGGTCCGCCTGTACCGGATACATCTCGATCCGCCCAAGGTAAAGCCCTGCCGTCATCTCACGATCCACAAGGAAATATATCTGCAGCAAAGCGCCCGCCTGAACCGGACGCTGGAAGAAGTCCGCGAAATCTACACCTCCGACGGCACGCTGATCGCGACCAAGAAAGAATCCGTCGGCGACCGGCTCCGCACCAGCGGCTACTACACGGGAGAGACATTGCTGCCGATTCCCGAAAACACACCGTTGGGGAAATACCGCATCGTCAGCAAGCTCGTGTTGAAAACGAAAAAGAAATCGCAGGCCATTGTGCTCACCAAAACCAGCGCGAGTTTCCAGGTTCTGTCGCGGCGATAAACCGGCTATTTAATGAACCCGTGCTGGACAAGAAGCTCGCGGGTGATCTCTGATCCTCTCTGTGCCGCGCGCTCGCCGAGCATGAGTCGCTCCAGATAGCGCGCCACAAGATCCACTTCGATATTGACCTCTGAACCCGCTTTGATAAGGCCCAGCGTGGTTTCCGTCAGTGTGTGCGGAACGATATTGACCTCAAATTCCGCGCCGTGAATGACATTGACGGTCAGGCTCACGCCATCCACGCAAACAGAACCTTTATCCGCGATATATTTTGCCAGTGCCTCCGGCGCCTTGATCCGGAACTGTACCGACCGGGCCACCTCACGGCGATTGACCACAACGCCCACCCCGTCCACGTGGCCACTCACCAGATGCCCACCCAGCGGGGTCGACAGCGTCAGGGCCTTTTCAAGATTCACGGCATCGCCGTTATGCAGGCGACCCAGCGTCGTGCGTGACAGGGTTTCGCCGGAGGTATCCGCCGCAAAACCCGCGGCGGAATGTTCGACCACCGTCAGGCAGACGCCACTGACGGCAATACTGTCACCGGTGTTTACATCCGACATATCGAGTTTCCCGTAGGCGATGCGCATACGTGCATCGTCGCCTCTGGCTTCGAACGCGGCGATTTTTCCGACCGATTGAATGATTCCCGTGAACATGACTTGACCACTACTTTTCGCTTACCTTCGCAATCACCCGCCAGTCTTTCCCGATAGCTCGCACATCCCTGATTTCAAGATTAACCCGATCCATCATGCGTGCCAACGGCGGTAGCGCAAACATCCCGCGCTCGTTATTCCCCATGATTTTCGGTGCGTAATAGAGCACCAACTCATCCACCAGGTTCGCCCGCAACAGCGCGCCGCTCAGGATGGCACCCGCCTCGACCAGCACCTCGTTCATCTCCAGCCAAGCCAGATGCTTCATCAGCGTCTCCAGGTCCACGGTCTTCTCCCGCGTGGGCATGTCGGCAACCTCGGCACCGGCTTTTTTCAATTTCTCCGTCAACGCCATGTCCTGACTCGCCGTGACCACCAACGTCTTGCCCGCGCCGCGCAGCATGCGCGCCGTGGTCGGCATCCGCAAACGGCTGTCCACCACCACGCGCAGCGGTTGACGACCGATGTTCATCGCGCGCACATCAAGCAAAGGATCGTCCGCAAGCACCGTACTTACCCCGGTGAGGATCGCCGAACTGCGCGCACGCCATTTTTGCACGTCCGCGCGCGCGGCTTCGCCTGTAATCCACTTGCTCTCGCCGTTGGCCATGGCGGTGCGTCCATCGGCGCTGGCCGCGAGTTTTACGCGTATATAAGGCCGGCCGCGCTTCATGCGGCTCACGAATCCCGGATTGAGCGCCTCGGCCTCCTTCTCCATCAGCCCGACATCCACCCGGATGCCATGGCTTTCCAGCTCCTTGGCCCCCTTGCCCGCGACATGCGGATTCGGATCGCGCATCGCCGCCACGACCCGCGTCACGCCCGCCTTGATAAGCGCCTGGGTGCAGGGCGGCGTGCGACCCTGATGACAGCAGGGCTCGAGCGTCACGTACACGCCGGCGCTGTGTGCGTGAATTTTTCCCGCCTGATTCAGCGCATTGACCTCGGCATGCGGCTCACCGGCGCGCTCATGCCAGCCTTCGCCGATGATTTTCCCGTCCTTCACGATCACGCAACCGACGCGCGGGTTGGGATCGGTGGTATTCATCCCGCGACGAGCGAGCTGCAGGGCGCGCGCCATGAAGCGCGCATCGGCGGCAGAGGTTGTCATGATTTTTTTCCTGCCGTCTGCGACTTTCTGTCCTGGGCCGGACCTGGCTTGGGTGGCGTCTCCGGTTCGGGGATCAGTGAAAGCTGCTTGCGCCGGGTCTCGGCGCTCGGTTCATTCTGCAAACGTTGCACTTCCTCGCGGAAGGCGTTGAGGTCCTGGAAACTGCGGTAGACCGAGGCAAAGCGCACATAGGCCACCGGATCGAGATCCTTCAACTCCTCCATGATCCATTCGCCGATTCTCCGCGAGGGTACCTCGCCTTCGCCGCTGGCCATGAGTTTGTGACGGATGCGTCCGATGATTTTCTCGATCGCGTCGGTATCCACCGGGCGCTTTTCCAGCGCGCGTGATAAACCATTTTGCAGTTTTTTTTCGTTGAACGGCTCACGCCGACCGTCAGACTTGATGATCTGGGGCAGACGCAACTCGGCGCGCTCGAAGGTCGTGAATCGTTCGCCACAGACCTCGCACTCGCGCCGGCGGCGCACGGAATCGCCTTCGTCGGAAAGCCGCGAGTCGACGACACGGGTTTCATCGGCGGAACAGAACGGGCAGCGCATAGCGGAATAGTAGCAAGCAGCGGCTGAAAGGCGAACCGCCCACCCGGCTAAAGGCTAGCGCTGGCCTCATACACCGGAAACCGCCGGCAGATATCCTGCGCTTTGGCACGAACGGCGGCACGTACGGCCGTGTCACCCATATGATCGAGGATATCGGCGATCCAGCCGGCCAGCTCGCGGGCCTCCTTCTCGCCGAAGCCACGCGTGGTGATGGCCGGCGTGCCGATGCGGATGCCGCTGGTGATAAACGGCGACTGCGGATCGTTGGGCACGGCGTTCTTGTTCACCGTGATATTGGCATCACCCAGCGCCGCTTCGGCGTCCTTGCCGGTAATGCCCTTCTCGATGAAGCTGACCAGAAACAGGTGATTGTCCGTGCCGCCGGAAACCACCTTGTAACCACGGTCCATCATCACCTTGGCCATGGCGCGCGAATTTTTCAAAACCTGCTGCTGATAAGTTTTGAACGCCGGCTCCAGCGCCTCTTTGAACGCCACTGCCTTGGCGGCGATCACGTGCATCAATGGACCGCCCTGCGTGCCGGGGAAGATTGTCGAATTGAGCTTCTTCTCGATCTCGGGGTTGGCCTTCGCGAGAATAATACCGCCGCGCGGTCCACGCAGCGTCTTGTGCGTAGTAGTCGTCGTGACATCGGCGATTGACACCGGATTCGGATAAATACCCGCGGCGACCAGGCCGGCGACATGCGCCATATCGACAAACAAGTATGCACCGACGCTGTCCGCAATGCGGCGGAAACGCGCCCAGTCGACAACACGCGAATAGGCGGAGAAACCCGCCACGATCATTTTCGGTTTGTGCTCGTTCGCCAACCGCTCGACCTGTTCGTAATCGATCTCTCCAGTCTTGTCGCTCACGCCGTACTGCACGGCATGGTAAATCTTGCCGGAGAAATTCACCTTGGCGCCGTGCGTGAGATGCCCGCCGTGCGCCAGGCTCATGCCCAGGATGGTATCGCCCGGATTGAGCAGGGCCATGTACACCGCAGCGTTCGCCTGCGAACCGGAATGCGCCTGCACGTTGGCATAGGCGGCGCCGAACAATTGTTTCGCGCGCTCGATGGCCAGACGTTCGGCGACGTCGACATACTCACATCCGCCGTAGTAGCGCTTGCCCGGATAACCCTCGGCGTACTTGTTGGTGAGCTGCGAACCCTGGGCTTGCAGCACCCGGGGGCTGGCATAGTTCTCGGAGGCGATCAGCTCGATGTGATCTTCCTGGCGGCGGGACTCGTTCTGGATCGAGGTCCACAGCTCGTCATCGAAACCCTTGATGGTCATGTCTTTCGTAAACATTAAAACCCTTGCTCCTGTCCGTTGCGTACCGCCCTTCCTGTCCGATAACGGGAGATAAGCGGCCTGAAAAGCCGCCTAGGATATACGATTATGACCGGCGATGCATGGGTGGACGCGGAACACGCCGCGCAGGGAGCATGAAGCCCTCGGGAAACGTCACTGAGTCAGGCAGGTCTATTGCGGCCGCAATCGAATTACCACGCCGGCATCAAACGGAACCTGGGTGTGCGCGTTCGGGAATGAGGCGTAGTTCGTCCAGATATCGCCGCTGTCGGTAAAGCTCACGGTGCGTGTGTACGCGCCGCGGCGCGGCAGGCGGTAGATCGTAATCGCCTTGGTCTTCGGGTTCAGCCGGTAAAGACTGTCGGAACCCGAACCGGTGATCCAGAAATCGCCGGTGTAGCGATTGCGGCGAATGCCGTAGGGAAAGTCGCCGGCGATCGGCAGTGTAAGCCGGTCCACGATCTTGTCCGCGCGCGTGTCGTACACCGTGATTTTCCCGGTCGCGAGTTCCGGTATCCACAGCACGTCGTCCTTGTCGATGGCCAGCCGCTTGGGCCCGGCCCATTTCTCCGGCATGTCTTTCACCGTCACCTCGCCGGTGCGCGGGTCGAGCATGCCGAAGCGGTTACCGTGGGTCTCGGTGAACCACA
This sequence comes from Sulfuricaulis sp., assembly GCF_041499725.1. GTDB lineage: Bacteria > Pseudomonadota > Gammaproteobacteria > Acidiferrobacterales > Sulfurifustaceae > Sulfuricaulis. Next base: position 2,940 of record NZ_JBGQKW010000065.1, on the reverse strand, counting down.
GGCGTCCCTGACTGTCGGCCACGGCGGCGTATAGGTGCACGCCCTTTTCAGTCAAGCGCGGATGCGGCGCGGTCCGATACTTTTTGATCTCGCCCGTCTTCGGGTCCAGCCGGCTCAGCATGACGCGCGAGAAATGCGTCATCCAGATGCCGCCATCTTTGTCTTCGTAAACATACCGATCGGCATCCATCACGAAATACTGGACATTGCCGCCCTTCTCGAACCCTGAGTAAACCTTGAATTCCTTCTTGGCCGGATCGAAGCGGATCACCTGTTCGGCCTTGGTGAAAGTGATCCAGATCATGCCGTCGCGCGTGGTATCGATCTGGTGCGCGCCGCCCGGCTTGCCCGGCGCGACGTTGACGGGAAGGTCGAAGCTATCCACCGCGCCGGTGTCGATATCCACTCCGTAGAGTTTGTTGCCGAAGTAATCCGCGATCCATGCCCGTCCCGCGCTCACCGCCATGTCGTGATAGAAACCGGTCTTGACGCCAACCGGGTATTCGCGGATATCGGCCTTCGCGGTCGCGATATAACGTCCATGCTTGGGCAATTTGGCGTTCGCCGCCAGCCATTGCGCGAGTTCCTCGGCGTCGAGTCGGATGAGAGAAAGATCCAGGTCGTCATCGATCTTTTTCATGCGGCCGATGACCTCGCGCCACTCTTCGAGCGTCTTGCGATACGCCACCGGCGGCCCGATCTGATGGCAGGGGGTGCATCCCAGCACGACCTGACGGCGAATTTCACCTTCCGGCAACACCGCGATCCAGTCGGCCGAGCGCACCGGCTCGGCCTGCGATCGTTCATCCTCGGGATAAACGAATGGTTTCGAACAACCGGGAATCAAAAGAATAAATGGAAGGAAAAGCCCCAACAACGCCCGCGCGAATCCATGAATCATCGTCAGCTCCTTTCCGGTGGCAGGATCAGCCCGCGCTGGGCTCGCGGGCGAGGACATTATTTCATGGCGTTCACGGCAAATCCACGCACGCCGGATACATGTAGATCAGACGTAGAGTTTACCGGCCTGGGTCAGAAATTCCGCGTAGTTGAGATAATGACTGCCGTCACAGGAAAAATTCAGCCCCACCAGACCGTTCACCACGTTGAGCGAGGCCGAGCGCAGGTAGATATGATTATCCTGCATGCGCAGTCGCTTGAATTCGGCCAAGACTTTTGGGATTTCCAGTGTGGGAACAATCGCTTCTTGCGTATAGGGCAAGCGTTGATAGGCCAGGCAGATGCCCGGATCGAGAAACTCTTCCTTGACGTGCACGCGGTAGCGTAGCGGGTCGTTGAGCAGCCACAGGGTCACCTGTCCGGTGGAGAAGTGCATCTTGGCGTGAAACACGCCGTGCCCCAGGATCAGCACCTCGACGCGCGCGAGCACTTCGTCGAGACGCTTGTCGAATTCATTCGGCACGCGCGCCTGCTCGAACACGAACTGGCGCACGGAGGGATCGCCACGGATTTGCAGCCACCGTGAGCGCATGGCGCTACTCCTCCTGCTTGAGTTTCCTGACTCTGCCTATACCGTGCACTAACATCATCGATAACCAATACCATCCGACTTTGAGCGCGCCCAGATTCTGTATCATGGTTTGCGTGAACATGGCTTTCCCTCAACGTCCGACGGCACGGCCTCGTCCCTATCGTTGTGCTGCATCGCTCTGACTCCCGGTATGCATGGTGCGTTTGTGTACTCCCTGGCAGTCATAGCAACCCGTGTGCCAACCATGCGCGATGAAAAACCAATGCGGTTTCAAGTAATTAAGGACGGCGTCGCGGTACACGCACGAACGCGCTGCACCAGCAGCGGGAATCGCGCCGCGCGCTGAACTAAATTGGTGCAAAACACATCGACAGCGGCGTTAACGTCGGCGCGAAATGGCTGTCAGGTGCCGGGAGGATTGCGTTATGGCGGAATGCTGAAAGAAGGAAAGGATTTCCCGCCGTGGGTGGGCTGCGGCCCTCACCCCTTGCTCGCGTCGGGGCGTACAAGAATCATGCACGCCCGTTCAGCGGGGTAAAGGTCCATTGGACCTTTCCCTGTATCCGCCTCACCTCCCGCAAGCGGGAGAGGGAGAGTCGGTGGAAAATCTTTTTTGAGCGCGCTAGGGACGGCCGTCTTCGAGCGTTTCTTTCTTCACGGGCATCAGGTCCTCGCGCGCGACGCCGAGCCACATGACGATGGGACTCGCCACCAGCGCCGAGGAATAGATGCCGAACAGGATGCCGATGGTGAGTGCGAGGGCGAAGTAATGCAGCGTCTCGCCGCCGAAAAACAGCATGGACAGCACCGCAAGCTGGGTGGAGCCGTGGGTGATGATGGTGCGTGAAATCGTGCGCGTGATGGCGTTGTCGATGATCTGCGGTACCGTATGCTTGCGCAGCTTACGGAAATTTTCCCGCACGCGGTCGAACACCACCACCGACTCGTTCACCGAATAGCCGAAGATGGCGAGCACCGCGGCCAGCACCGTGAGCGAGAATTCCCACTGGAAGAAGGCGAAGAAGCCGAGGATGATGACGACGTCATGGAGGTTCGCAATAATCGTCGCCACGCCGAATTTCCACTCGAAGCGAAACCAGAGGTAGAGCACGATGCCGATGGAGACGAACAGCAGCGCCAGCGCGCCGTTCTCCACCAGCTCCCGGCCGACCTGGGGGCCGACGAACTCGGTGCGGCGTAGTTCGACAGCAGGGTCCGCTTGGCGCAGGGACTCCATGACCGCATCGGACAGCTTGGCGCTGGACGTCTCTTTCCTGAGCGGCAGGCGGATCAGAACGTCGCGGGAAGTGCCGAAATTCTGCACGGAGACGTCATGATAGCCGAGCTTGGCGAGCGAATCGCGAATCTGCGGAACATCCGCCGCCTGACGGTAATTGACCTCCATCACCGTGCCGCCGGTGAAATCGACGCCGAAATTCAGGCCCTTC
>NZ_JBGQKW010000064.1:0-16503 GCF_041499725.1 Sulfuricaulis sp. | reverse complement strand
TCTGTGGCTTGTTCTTGTTGCGCCGGTCCACGCCGTAGGCGGCAATGTCGCGGCCGGTCAGGCCAAGGCTGGAATATGCGCAGGCTGTCACGGCGCGGATGGCAACGGCGGGGCCGATCCCCTGTGGCCCAAGCTGGCCAGTCAGGATCCGGATTATATCGCCAAGCAGCTGGCCGATTTCAAATCCGGCGTACGCAAGGATCCCATCATGTCCGGCATGGCGGCTCCGCTCAGCGCGACCGACATGAAAAATCTCGGCGCCTATTTCGCGAGCCTCAAGAGCAAGCCCGGCGCGGCCCGTGATGCGCAGCTCGCCAAACAGGGCCAAAAGATTTTCCGTGGGGGCAACGCCAAGATGGGCGTATCCGCCTGCATGAGCTGTCACGGTCCTTCGGGGCATGGTATCCCGCCGCGTTTCCCCAAAGTGTCAGGCCAGAATACTGCTTATATCCAGAAACAGCTGCTGGCTTTCAAAGCTGGCACCCGTGCCAATGACGGCGAGACCATGACCCGCACCGCCTTCCGTATGTCGGAGCAGGAAATCAAGGCAGTCGCGGAATACATGGCAGGTCTGCACTGACGTCACCGAGACAGCTTCCCTCCCAAGTCTGAATTACCCGTGCGGCGGGAGTTTTTCTGCCGTGCGGCGGCAGGTGCCGGCCTTCGCCCCACTGCGCTTACCCCAACTGCCGTAAACCGTCCATGGCAACGGCATAAAATCCCTATTCATTACAACCGGTTAACTATGTGCCGGGTGTGGCATGAGTATTGCTCCTACAGGTAGTGAGAAACACGGAATCGCGCAACAGCAACAACGGATTCCGGGCAGCCCAAAAAGGGCGAAAGGAGCGAACCATGTTAAGCCACATCGTGAATCTGGTGAACGACTATAAAGTCATGCACGGCGCGCGGCCGAACGTCGTGTACATGAACGAAACCCATTACGGGTACCTGCGCGAGGAACTGCCAGGCGTGCGCGACCATGACAATCTGGTTGCCATCCTCGGAGTGGACATCGCCCTCAGCGACGAGGCGATCCGTCCGCAGGTGGCCACGGTCAGATTCGCTTCCGAGAATATCCTGGTGAGCTGACGCAAGAATTGATGTGCGGGGTGCACATGCGGGCCGGACCACCGGCCCGTTTTCTTTTTATAGCGTCTTGAAAACCTTTTCCGCCTTGTCCAGTGTCGCCGCGATATCGGCGTCGGTATGCGCCGCCGAAACGAAGCCGGCCTCAAACGCGGATGGCGCCAGATAAACCCCTTCCCGCAGTATCCCGTGAAAGAATTTTTTGAAGCGCTCGATGTCGCAGGCCATGACCTGTGCGAAGCGCGTCACGGCCGGTTCCCGGGTGAAGAAAATGCCGAACATGCCACCGACGGACTGGGTGGCCAGGGGCACGCCCGCGCGCTGGGCACGTTCCGCCAGCCCCTGCGCGAGCCTTGATGTTTTCGCTGTGAGTTCCTCGAAAAAGCCGGGACGAGAGATTTCCCTGAGGGTCGCTAGTCCCGCCGCGAGTGACACCGGATTGCCGGAGAGTGTTCCGGCCTGATACACCGGCCCTTCCGGGGCGATGCGGCCCATGATGTCAGCGCGCCCGCCGAATGCTCCGACCGGCAGCCCGCCGCCGATGACTTTCCCGAGCGTGGTCAGGTCGGGTTTGATGCCGTAGTGTGCCTGGGCACCGCCCAGGGCGACGCGGAAACCAGTCATGACTTCGTCGAAGATGAGTACCGCACCGTGCTTCGTGCACAGCTCGCGCAGACCTTCGAGGAAGCCCTTTACCGGCGGCACGCAGTTCATGTTGCCCGCCACCGGTTCGACGATCACGCAGGCGATGTCCTTGCCGAACTTGTCGAAGACATCGCGCACCTGTTCGAGGTTGTTGTATTCGAGCGTGAGCGTATGTTCCGCGAGACTCGCGGGCACGCCGGGTGAGGTTGGCACGCCAAGCGTGAGTGCCCCCGAGCCGGCCTTCACCAGCAGCGAATCGGCGTGGCCGTGGTAACAGCCCTCGAACTTGAGAATCTTGTCGCGTCCGGTGAAGCCGCGCGCCAGCCGGATCGCGCTCATGGTTGCCTCGGTTCCGGAGCTGACCATGCGCACTTTTTCGATCGAGGGCACGAGGCGGCAGATCAGTTCCGCCATCTCCACTTCAATGCGCGTCGGCGCGCCGAAGCCAAGTCCGCGTTCCATGGTGTCCTTCACCGCCGCGAGCACCTTGGGATGGGCGTGACCGAGGATCATCGGCCCCCACGAGCCGACGTAGTCGATGTACCGGTTGCCGTCCTCGTCCCAAAGATACGCGCCGAGCCCGCGCGCAAAAAACACTGGATCGCCACCCACGCCCTTGAACGCGCGCACCGGAGAATTGACCCCGCCGGGGATGTGTTGCTGCGCGCGCTTGAAGAGGTCGGATGAGATAGTCATGACTGTTGCCAAAAATGAATAGACAGGATTAACAGGATTTTTTTCAGGATTCACATTGGATCGGTTTAATCTTGTTTGAATCCTGTGTCATTTGGTTTTGTAAACAATCTCGCATAGCGTTGAGCGGCGGCGCGGATGTCGACCTGACCGAACACGCCTTCGATCACGGCCAGTGCATCCGCCCCGGCGGCCAGAAGGTGAGCGCCATTTTCCGGTGTGATGCCGCCGATGGCAACCACGGGAATGTGTAGTTTCTGTTTCGCCTCGCACAGCAGTTCGAGGCCGGCGCGCACCGCCTGCGGTTTGGTTCGCGATGGAAAGAAACTGCCAAAGGCGACATAGTCCGCGCCCTCGGCTTGCGCCCGCACGGCGCGCGCCAGTTCGTTGTAGCAGGACACTCCGATAATCGCCTGCGACCCTAATTGCGCGCGTGCCTGCGCGAGCGAAACGTCATCCCGTCCCAAATGCACTCCAGCAGCCTGCACCTGTTTCGCCAGTTCTACATCGTCATTGATGATGAACAGTGCCCCGTGTTGTCGGCATAGGGAGGCGAGTTCGGTGACCTGCCGCGCACGATCCGCTGCGACATGTTTTTTGTCCCGGTACTGAACGATGCGCGCGCCGCCCGCGGTGGCCTCGCCCACGGCCGGCATAAGGTGCGCATCGTCGAGGTACAGTGTATCGGCGATAGCGTACAGGCCCGCGAGCTGCGGTCTAACGACTGTCGGTGTCTTCAGGTTCATCCATTTCCCATGCCCAGTACAGCCGGTTCGGCAGCGGCTGGCCCATGCCGGTGCGGAAAGCGTGCTTCAGGGTTTCCCAGGTGTACTGCAGCGACTCGCCCACGGCGTTGACCGGGTCGAGCCCGTGCGCGAGCGAGGCGGCGCAGGCCGAGGCCAGCGTGCAGCCCGAGCCATGGAAGCTGCCGGGCAGGCGTTCGAAGACGAAGGTCTCGAGCAGGCGCATGTTGCCGTACAGCCGGTGGAGAACCTGCGGAGTGTTTTCATGCGTGCCGGTGATGAGCACGTATTCGCTCCCGAGCGACATCAGTTCCTGCGCGCAGGCGTCGAGTGTGTCGGCGCCGGGCGCGAGCGCGCGCGCCTCCAGGCTGTTGGGCGTGATCAGCGTGGCCTGCGGGATGATCAGACTGCGCAGCGCGCCGTCGAGCATGTCGTCGGCCAGGGCGTCGCCGCGGCCCGAGCTCTGCACCGGGTCCACGATCAGCGGGATGTCGGGATAATCCTCGACGATGCTGGCGACCGCGGCGGCCACCGCGCTGCTGCCGAGCATGCCGATCTTGAAGGCTGCCACCGGCATGTCCTCCAGCACCGCGCGCGCCTGCGCGATCACGAGTTCGGTTTCCACGCAGCTGAATAGCTTGATGCCGGTGGTGTCCTGGGCGGTCACGGCGGTGACGACCCCGGCGCCATGGCAGCCGAGGCTCGCGAGCGCGAGCACATCGGCGGTCAGGCCGGCGCCGCCCGTGGGGTCGGTGCCGGCGAAGACGAGGACCACGGGGGGCGGGGAGTTGCTCACGGATGAGTCACGGCGTTGAGCACGAGCGATTTCAGCGCCTCAATAAAGCGCGGATAGCTGTTGAGCGCCGGAACCACCCGGTAATGCGCGATACCCTGCGTGTTTGCGAGTTTGGCGTAGGTGATGCCAAGCTCATAAAGTGTTTCGACGTGATCCGACACGAACGCGATCGGATATACCAGCATCTGTTTCACACCCGCCGCGGCTTTTTCGCGGATCACGTCGTCGGTGTACGGCCGCAGCCACTCGAGCGGTCCGACGCGGCTCTGGTAACACAGCGTCGTGTGCGGCCAGTTGAGTTCGGCGCACAATGCGTCGAAGGTGGCGCGGATCTGGCGTTCATAGGGATCGCCCGCGTTCACGATTTTCTGCGGCAGCCCGTGCGCAGAGAACAACAGTTCGATACGCGCCGGATCGGGCTCGGGGAATTTGGCGGCCTCGGCGCGCACGGTCTCGACGATGGCACGCTGGTAATCGGGCTGGTCGTACCACTGGCGTACCAGCGTGACCGACGGATGATAGTGCTGGCGCCCGCACTCGCGCTGGAACTCGTTATAGGAGCTGCCAGTGGTGGTAATGGAGTACTGCGGATACAGCGGCAGCAGGATCACGCGCGCGTAATTTTTTTTCTTGAGCATTGCGACCACTTCAGCGGTGAGTGGATGCCAGTAGCGCATGCACACGTGCACGTCGAACTTGCCGGCGCCCGCGAGCGCCCGGGCCAGCGCCTCGGCCTGCGCGCGCGTGTACTCGAGGATCGGCGATTTGCCACCGATGGCGGCGTAACCATGGGCGGCCTCCGGGGCGCGGCGCCACGCGATCAACGCGGCGAACGGTTGCTGGGTAAGAAAGCCGAGCGGGAGACGGAAAATATCCGGATCGGAAAAGAGGTTAAACAGAAACGGGCGCACCGACTCCAAGGAATCCGGCCCACCCAGGTTGCACAGCACCACGGCAATACGGTCTGGCATCGTCGGCATTTTACCCCCGCGCCGGTGGTTTCACCACGAAGGTGAAAATGCGATCATTGAGTCCATCATAATTAATATCGAAGGCAATAAAGGAAGCCCTACTCGCTTGGCTCGTTCGTCTTGTCATAAAATTAGGAGTCCTACTGTGTTTCGCTTCGTTCGTCGTGTCATCAATATATGAAGGCGTACATGTGCGTCATCTGCGGCTATGTCTACGAAGAAGAGAAGGGCCGCCCGGAAGACGGCATACCCCCCGGGACACGCTGGGCGGACGTGCCGGAGAACTGGAAATGCCCCGACTGCGGCGCGGCCAAGTCCGATTTCGAGATGATCGAAATCTGAACTAGCCGCCGGCTCCCGTGGCGCAGCTCCTTCGGACGGAGACGCAAGGCCGTCACATAAAGAGACGCCAACGATGAGCCGCTTGGCCACCACCTCCGAAAGAGCTATCGCCTCGGGAGGTGACGGCCCTTCGAAGGGAGTACGCCGGGCCGTCACATGTGACTATGTTCATTGAGTCGCACCGGCCGCCACCGCCGAAAGAGCATGCACCTCGGACGGTGACGGCGCGACTCCGTCCCGTGGCGAAGCTCCTTCGGACGGAGGAAGCAGGGCTGCCCTTCCAGAGCCTCACTCCTTGAGTCGCCGGCTGCCATCTCCGAAAGCCTTCGTCTCGGGAGCTGGCAGCCCCTTCGGATACGGCGGCAGTAGCGCTCAAGGAAACTTGGCTTATAAATGACAAGACGAGCGAAGCAGGGCTACATTTTCTGCGGCTACTGCGTCCATTGCAGAAGGACCGCTGCCTTCCGTAGCGAAATGCTTTCGAAGGGAGCAACGGTAGTGGCTTTGGTTGGCCGTTTTCCCTGCAGCGGTCTTGCAGTGCTCTCCGAAAGAGCTTCGCATCGGGAGAGCGCTGCCACATGCGCCTCGGGCACGGGGCGCTATTTACCCCGAAAAACCCGCTTCCCAGCGGGCTGTTCCTGGTGTCGTGGACTACAATGGTAGGGCAGTTGCTGCATGCCATCACTAAGGATAGAAACCGCCAAGGCAAGGACACATGAGCGCCGCCATTTGGATTTTGCTTGCCATCGTGACGGCCTGGGGACTGGCCGCCGCGCGCGTCCCGGGGGTCGTCTGGGCCACGGCGCTGGCCGCGGGCATCGCCCTGTGGGACATGCTCTCCCATCCCACCACTTCCGCGTCACTCGTTGTTTGGGGAGTTTTTTTCTTCATCATTTTCCCCCTGATGGCGGCGCCGTTGCGCCGCGCCCTGATCAGCGCACCGTTGCTGCGGTTGTTGCGCGAAGTCATGCCGGTGATGTCCGATACCGAACGTGAAGCGCTCGAGGCCGGAACCGTCTGGTGGGAGGCGGAGCTGTTCGGCGGTAATCCGAATTGGGAAGACCTGTTCAGTCTGCCGTTGCCGGGACTGTCCGACGAGGAGCAGGCGTTTCTCGACGGACCGGTCGAGGAGCTGTGCGCGATGCTCGACGACTGGCAAATCACGCACGAGCGCGGCGACCTGCCGCCGGAGGTGTGGCGCTACCTCAAGGAGCAGGGCTTCTTCGGCATGATCATCCCGAAGTCGCACGGCGGGCTCGAATTTTCCGCGCAGGCGCATTCCGCGGTGGTCATGAAGGTCGCCAGCCGTTCAATCACCGCCGCGGTCACCGTGATGGTGCCGAACTCGCTAGGCCCGGCGGAACTGTTGCTGCACTACGGCACGGAAGACCAGAAGAACCGCTATCTCCCGCGTCTGGCGCGCGGCACGGAAGTCCCGTGTTTCGCGCTGACGAGTCCCGAGGCCGGCAGTGACGCCAGCGCCATGCCCGATCGCGGCGTGGTATGCCGCGGCGATTTTAAGGGCAAAAAAAATGTGCTCGGCATCCGCCTCAACTGGGAGAAGCGTTATATCACGCTTGGGCCGGTGGCCACGGTGCTCGGGCTCGCCTTCCGGCTGTTCGACCCGGAACATTTGCTCGGTAACGAGGAAGAGCTCGGAATTACGCTGGCGCTCATTCCCACGGACACGCCCGGCGTGAAAATCGGCACACGTCACAACCCGCTCGACATCGCGTTCCAGAACGGCCCCAACTGGGGTGAGAATGTTTTCATTCCGCTTGAGTGGATCATCGGCGGGCGCGAGCGCGTCGGCCAAGGCTGGCGCATGCTGATGGAGTCGCTGGCCGCCGGCCGCTCGATTTCCCTGCCGGCGCTGTCTGTCGGTGCGGGCAAGCTCGCCTGCCGTGCCACCGGGGCGTATGCGCGCATCCGGCGGCAATTCAAATTGCCGATCGGCAAATTCGAGGCGGTGGAAGAAGCGCTCGCCCGCATCGCCGGTTACACCTACATGATGGACGCGGCGCGCACGCTCACCGCGCGCGCCGTGGATCTGGGCGAAAAGCCCTCGGTGGCTTCGGCCATCGTCAAATACCAACTCACCGAACACATGCGCCGTGTGGTCAACGACGCCATGGATATCCAGGGCGGGGCCGGGATTTGTCTCGGACCGCGTAATTTCATGGGACGCGTGTACCAGGCGCTGCCGATCTCGATCACGGTCGAGGGCGCGAACCTGTTGACGCGCGCGCTCATCATCTACGGCCAGGGCGCGGTGCGCTGCCACCCCTACGTGCTGAAAGAAATGCAAGCAGTGGCCGATAAAGACGAATCACGGGGCGTGAAGGTTTTCGATGAAGCGCTGTTCGGCCACCTGCGCTATACGCTCAGCAACGCCGCGCGCGCTTTCTGGCTCGGCGCCACGGATGCGCGTCTGGTGCGCGTGCCGGTGGATGGACCCGCGCGGCGTTACACGCAGCGGCTCACGCGCCTGTCCAATGCGTTCGCCCTGATCTCCGACATGGCCATGCTGACGCTCGGCGGCGCGCTCAAGCGCAAGGAGAAAATTTCCGGCCGCTTCGCCGATGTATTGAGTTTCATGTATCTCGCCTCGGCGGTGATCAAGCGTTATGAAGACGACGGCCGGCCGGTGGAGGACGTCCCGCTGCTGCGCTTTGCCTGCGATTACTGTCTGCACGAGGCGGAGAAAACACTGGTCGTGATCCTGAAAAACTTCCCGAACCGCTTTGTCGCCTGGCTGATGGGCGGGCTGGTGTTTCCCTCCGGCCGGCGTTATATCGTGCCGAGCGATGCCATGGACATGGGTTGCGCCAAACTGCTGATGGAGCCCTCGCCCGCGCGCGAGCGTCTTACGCAAGGGATGTATTTCTCCAAGTCGGCAGACGATGCCATCGGTCGGCTCGAAGACGCGCTGCCCAAGGTGATCGCGGCGGAAACGCTCGAGCGCCAGTTGGCCAAAGTGGTGGAAAAGCAACCGCTGCTGCTCGGTGATCACGAGGCCCAGGTGCAAGCGGCGATGGCGCAAAATATATTGAGCGCTGCGGAGGTGAAACTGGTGCGTGCAGCTTACGCCGCCCGGCGCGAGGTTATCGCCGTGGACGATTTCCCGGCCGGTCGTGCACAGCGGCCTGTCTCTGGACCAGTACGCAAAAAAAGGACGCGAAGAAAAACACCATGAACGGAAGCAAGGTCTACATCGTTGATGGCGCGCGCACGCCGTTTCTGAAAACGCGTAGTGAGCCCGGACTGTTCTCGGCCTCCGATCTCGCGGTGGCCTGCGCGCGGCCGGTGCTCGCGCGTCAGCCGTTCCCGGCCTCGCTGCTTGACGAGGTCATCGTGGGCTGCGTCATTCCGGCCGCGGACGAGGCCAACATCGCGCGCTTGATCGCGCTGCGCCTGGGTTGCGGCAAGCGCGTGCCGGCGCACACCGTGCAGCGCAACTGTGCCTCGGGCCTGCAGGCCGTAGCCACGGCCGCCGAGCGCATCATGCTCGGGCGTGCCCAACTCGTGCTCGCCGGCGGGGCCGAGGCCATGAGCCGCGCGCCGGTCCAGTGGAACACGGCCATGGTCGGCTGGCTCGGCAAGATGCTGCGCGCGCGTCAACCGCTCGACCGCGTGCGGACGCTGGCGCGATTCCGCCCTGCATATCTGAAGCCGGTTTATTCCCTGCTGCTCGGGCTTACCGACCCGCTGGTGAAGCTATCCATGGGCCAGACGGCCGAGATCCTGGCGCACCGTTTCGGCCTATCGCGCGAGTCCCAGGATGTCTATGCCCTGCAAAGCCACCGCCGGCTGGCGGCGGCCTTCGATGCCGGTGACATGCGCGCTGAAGTCGAGACGCTTTACGACACCAACGAACATTTTTACGTGGAAGACACCGGCCTGCGGCGCGACACCGATCTCGAGCGGCTGGCGCAGCTCAAACCGGTGTTCGACCGGAAGTACGGTTCGGTGACCTCCGGTAACAGCTCGCAGGTGACAGACGGCGCGGCCATGCTGCTGCTCGCGAGCGAAACGGCGGTGCAACGCCATGGACTTTCCGTGCTTGGCGAATGGGTGGATCATGAATGGGCCGGCGTTGACCCGAGCCAGATGGGCCTGGGGCCAGTGCATGCCGTGGCGCAACTGCTGGCGCGCCGGCAAATGAAAATGCGCGACCTGCAGCAGATGGAACTCAACGAGGCCTTTGCCGCGCAAGTGCTGGCCTGTCAGGCGGCGTGGGACAGCGCGCAATACGCGCGCGCGGAACTCGGGATGGAGGCGCCGCTCGGCGCCATGGACCCGGCGCTCCTCAACCCCGAAGGCGGCGCGATTTCGAATGGTCATCCAGTGGGCGCGAGCGGCGCGCGTCTGGTGCTGCATCTGCTGCATGCGTTGAAACGCAAGGGTGGCGGGCAGGGCGTGGCGACACTGTGTATCGGTGGCGGCCAAGGCGGCGCGATGCTGCTGCGTGCGTCTGGGGACCGGCCATGAGCAAACACTGGCACCTCGACTATCACACCGATCACGCGCTGCTGACGCTCGATGTCGCCGGCCAATCGGCCAACGTGTTGTCGCAGGAAGTGTTGCAGGAATTGGATCAACATCTGGGAGAGCTTGAGGACAAACCGCTCAAGGGATTGATCATCCGCTCCGGCAAGGCCTCCGGGTTCATCGCCGGGGCCGATGTGCGCGAATTCGAAAGGATCACGGACCCGGTGCGCGCCACCGAACTCGCGCAGCTCGGCCAGCAGGTCTGCGCGCGGCTCGCGGGCCTGCCGTTTCCTTCCGTGGCCGTGATACATGGTTTTTGTCTCGGCGGCGGCCTGGAACTGGCGCTGGCCTGCACTTATCGCTTGGCGCGCGAGGATACCGCCACGCGCCTGGGGTTGCCCGAGGTGCGTCTGGGCATTCATCCCGGATTTGCCGGCAGCGTGCGCCTGCCGCCGTTGGTGGGCGACCTGGCGGCGCTCGACATGATGCTCACCGGCCGCACGGTTTCCGCGCGCGAGGCGCGGCGTCTGGGCCTGGTGGATGAAATCGTGCCGGAGCGGCATTTGCTGCATGCGGCCGAAACGTTTCTGAAGTCGGGAACACCGCGCCGGCAAGCGCCTTGGTATCGGCGATTGCCCGGGTGGAAACCGTTGCGTACGCTCGTCGTGCGCCTGTTCACGCCGCGCGTGCGGCGCAAGGCGCACCCCGATCACTATCCCGCGCCGTGGCGTATTCTCGATCTGTGGCGCGATCGCGCCACCGAGGAACAGGAGGCGCAATCGCTCGGCGAGATGCTGGTGTCGCGCAGCAGCCGCAACCTGGTGCACGTGTTTCTACTGGGCGAAGAACTCAAGCGCGTCGGCCGCGCACAGGTCCATGGCGTCGAACACGTCCACGTGATCGGCGCCGGCGTCATGGGCGCGGACATCGCCATGTGGGCGGCGCACAAGGGCTTTCGCGTGAGCCTCCAGGACCAGAAGCCCGAAATCCTGGCGCGTGCCGCGAAGAAGGCACATGGGTTTTTCAAGCGCAAGCTCAAGGAGCCGCGCGCGGTGCAGGAGGCCATGGACCGGTTCATGCCGGACCTCGAGGGCCATGGACTCAAGCGCGCCGATCTCGTCATCGAGGCGATCGTGGAGAAGGTCGGGCCCAAGCGCGAGCTGTTCCGCATGGTCGAGCAGAAGGTGCGCCCGCAGACCCTGCTCGCCACCAACACCTCGAGCATTCCGCTGGAAGAAATCAGTGAGACGCTGAAAGATCCGTCGCGTCTGGTGGGACTGCATTTCTTCAATCCGGTGGCACAGATGCAGCTGGTCGAAATCGTGCGTGGTGCACAGAGTTCTGAAGAGTCGCTGGCCCGCGCGCGCGCCTTCACCGGCGCCATCGAGCGCCTGCCGCTGGATGTCAAGAGCAGCCCGGGCTTTCTCGTCAATCGCATCCTCATGCCGTATCTGATCGAAGCGGTGAAACTCGTCGAGGAAGGCGTGAGTCTCGTCACGATCGATCAGGCGGCCACCGAGTTCGGTATGCCCATGGGTCCGATCGAACTGGCCGACAGCGTCGGGCTCGATATCTGTCTTTCCGTGGCGGAGGAATTATCTGAACCCCTGCACATGGAGGTGCCGGACAAGCTGCGCGAACTCGTGCGCCAGGGCCAGCTTGGCCGCAAATCCGGGCAGGGGTTCTATCGCTATAACGCCCGCGGTCGGCGCGAATCGCCGCCGCCGGACAAGACCGCCGCCGACATTCCCATCACCGAACGCCTGATTCTGCGCCTGCTGAACGAGGCCATGGCCTGCTTGCGCGAAGGGGTGGTGGGGGATGCCGACGCCGTGGATGCTGGCATGGTGTATGGCACCGGCTTTGCCCCGTTCCTCGGCGGGCCGATGAGCTACATCGACAGCCTTGGCGTGACCGGCATCAGTCACAGTCTCCATCGCCTGTCGCAGGAGTACGGACCACGCTTCAAGCCTGACGCGGGCTGGTCGCAACCGGAATTGCTTATGCGCCGCCGGCGGTCGTCGAACTAGCCATGACGAGGCAGGATCTCGGTAACCTCGCCGATCTCTTTTGGCATCGGGTACGTGAAACACCCGAGGCACCCGCTTACCGCCAGCACGACGGGGGCGCCTGGGTGGACATGACCTGGGCCGAGGCCGGTCGCGCCACGGCACGCTGGCAGGCGGCGTTCGCGCGCGAAGGATTGAAGCGTGGCGAACGCGTGGCGCTGTGCCTGCACAACCGTGTCGAATGGGTGTTGTTCGATCAGGCGGCGCTTAGCCTCGGGCTGGTCACGGTGCCGCTGTATTTCGACGACCGCCCGGACAACATGGCCTGGTGCCTGAACGATTCCGGCGCGCGGTTGCTGCTGCTGGAGGACGGCAAGATGTGGTCCGCCCTGCGCGGTCAGGTCAAGACGATCGAGCGCGTGGTGTGCCTCAACACGGTAGGAATTGCTGATAAAAAACTGATCGGTCTTGGCGAATGGCTGCCCCCGGCGGGCACGGCGCTGCCGGCGAAGTCCACTGCCGGCGAAAATGACCTGGCCACCATTGTCTACACCTCTGGCACCACCGGACGCCCCAAAGGGGTGATGCTTTCGCACCGCAATATACTGAGTAACGTGCTTGCCTCCATGCGCGCGCTTCCCGCGCACACCTCCGACCGGTTTCTGTCGTTTTTGCCGCTGTCACACATGTTCGAGCGCACCTGCGGCTACTATTCCGCGATCTGGGCCGGGGCGCTGACAGTCTACGCGCGCTCGATCAGCTCGTTAGCGGATGATATTCGTGAACAGCGACCCACGATTCTGATCAGCGTGCCGCGCATCTTCGAGCGTATCTATTCAAAAATGCAAGAGGCCATGGCTCCTGGCTCGCTCAAGCGGCGCCTGTTCGAGGCCGCCTGCGAAACCGGCTGGCGGCGCTTCCGCGGCGAAGCGATGCTTCACGACCGGCTGCTGTGGCCGGTGCTTAATTTGCTGGTGGCGAAAAAACTTCAGCGGCGTCTCGGCGGGCGGCTGCGTATGATCATTGTCGGCGGGGCCGCGTTTGCACCGCATCTGGCGCGGGTGTTCATCGGTCTCGGCTTGCCGATTATTCAGGGCTACGGACTCACCGAAACCGCGCCGGTGCTGGCCGCCAACCGCATGAATGAAAACGATCCCGTTTCCGTGGGACGAGCGCTCGAAGGCATCGAACTGCGTAGCGACGAAAACGGGGAGCTGCTGGCGCGCGGCCCGAACGTCATGCTCGGCTACTGGAACAACCCCGAAGCCACCGCCGGCATGATAGACAAGGATGGCTGGTTGCACACTGGCGACCTGGCAACGATGTGCGGCGGATGCGTGACCATCACGGGACGCGTCAAGGACATTCTGGTGCTGTCCAATGGCGAGAAGGTGCCGCCCGCCGACGCCGAACAGGCGATTCTGCGCGATGCCGCCTTCGAGCAGGTGCTGCTGCTCGGCGAGGGCCGGTCCAAGCTCGGGCTGCTCGCGGTGAGCAAAATTGAAGATGCGTCGCAGCTGTGCGCCCGTGCCAACGCCCAGCTCCACGACTTTCCGGGTTATACGCGTATCTGCCACATCGCGCATCTGGCCGAGCCCTGGACCGTGGAAAACGGCCTGCTTACGCCCACGCTCAAGCTCAAGCGCCGGGAAATCGAGAAACGCTTCGCCCGCGAGATCGAGGCGATGTACGCGTCGATAGATGTTTGCTGTCCGACCGGCGAACGAAACGGGGTCGCCTGAACCTCGGCGTTGCTTCGGCGTCATAACTCTGGCGGCCCATGGGCCATTCCCTCAGAATGCGGGGACCGCCAATGATGAACAAGGAGGAACGATGCAGATCGGCATGATTGGCCTTGGCCGCATGGGTGGGAACATGGCGTTACGCCTCATCCAGGCCGGCCATGGCGTGGTGGGATATAACCGTAACCCTCGAAACATCGACGCGACCGTGAAGGCTGCGGTGGTTTCCGCGCCGTCCGTGGCGGAGTTGGTGAAGCGGCTCAAGACACCGCGCGCGATCTGGCTCATGGTCCCGCACGGCAAGCCGACGGAAGAATCGATCGATGCCTTGCTCGACGTGCTCGCGCCCGGCGATATCATCGTGGACGGCGGCAACTCGCGCTACACCGATTCCGCGCGCGCGGCCGAGCGCTGCGCCGCACGTGGCGTGAATTTTCTCGACGTCGGTGTCAGCGGCGGGGTATGGGGGAGGGAAATCGGCTATTGCCTCATGATCGGTGGCCCCCAAACGGCTTTTGATTATCTGGAGCCGATCTTTGCCGCCCTGGCCCCGAAGGACGGCTATGCGCTCGTGGGCGCGAGCGGCGCGGGACATTTCGTCAAGATGGTGCACAACGCCATCGAATACGCGATGCTGCAGTCGCTCGGCGAAGGGTTCGAGTGTCTACAGCGCTCGGAGTATGGTATCGACCTGGGACGCGTCGCCGCGCTGTGGCAGCAGGGCTCCGTGGTGCGTTCCTGGCTGCTCGATCTGCTGACCAAGGCGTTGCACGAAGAGGGCAATGCCCTGGAGCACGTCGCCGGCTATGTCGATGATTCCGGCATGGGGCGCTGGAGCATTGCCTATGCCGTGGAAAACGCCATTCCGATTCCGGTGATCACGCAATCGCTGTACGAACGGTTTGCCTCGCGCCAGGATGAGCGTTTCAGCGCCAAGATCGTTGCGGCGTTGCGCAAGCAGTTCGGCGGCCATGCGGTGAAGAAGGAGTGAGCCGATGAATGAGATGGAGTTCGCCCCGCGTTGCGTCGGGCTCAGTTCCGGCAAGCCCACCGATCCCTGCTGCATCGTGGTGTTCGGTGCCGCCGGCGACCTGTCGCGGCGTGAACTCATCCCGGCGCTGTACGATCTCGCCTGTCAGTCGCTACTCCCCGAGCCGTTCACCATCGTCGGCTTTTCGCGCGACAACTGGGATGACCAGGCATTCCGCGAGCGGATGCGCCGCGCGGTTTCCGAGGAACGGACGTTCGATGCGCAACACTGGGAACGGTTCGCGCCCCATCTCCACTACGTGACGGGAAATTTCGATGCCCCGCCCGAAGGCGATTATGCCTTGCTCCGCGACAAGCTGCAGTCGCTGCAAAAACGCCACGGCATTCCCGACAACGTGCTGTTTCATCTCGCCACGCCGCCCGATTTTTTCTGCGGCATCGTCAACCGCCTCGACGCCGCCGGCCTGGCGACCAGCGATCACGGCTGGCGGCGGCTGGTGATCGAGAAGCCCTTCGGCACTGACGAGCGCTCGGCGCGCGACCTCGACCGGAAAATTCTCGAAGTGTTCAAGGAAGATCAGACTTATCGCATCGATCATTTTCTCGGCAAGGAAACGGTGCAGAACCTGCTGGTGGTGCGCTTCGCCAATCCCAGCTTCGAGCCGATCTGGAACCGCAATTACATCGACCACGTGCAGATCACCGTGGCCGAGGACATCGGCATCGGCACCCGCGCGGGTTTTTACGAGAAGACCGGCGTGGTGCGTGACATGGTGCAGAACCACCTGTTGCAATTGTTGTGCATGACGGCCATCGAGCCGCCGGTGCGTTACGATGGCGCGGGGCTGCGCGACGAAACAGCGAAGGTGATGCAGGCGATCCGCCCGTTGGATGTTCGTAAAGATGCCGTGCGCGGGCAGTACGGACCGGGGCACATGGACGGAAAAGCGGTGCCCGGTTATCGTGCGGAAAAGAACGTCGTGCCCGAGTCGAACACCGCCACATACGCGGCGCTGCGCGTCATGATCGACAATTGGCGCTGGGCCGGCGTACCGTTTTACCTGCGCACCGGCAAGCGCCTGGCGCGCAAGGTGACGGAAGTGGCCATCCACTTCAAGCCCACGCCGCACCTCATGTTCCCGATCGAGCAGGACAGCTCAAGCGGAAATGTCCTGGCGTTCCGGCTGCAGCCGGAAGAGGGCATTATGCAGACTTTTGTCGCGAAGCAGCCGGGTCCGGGGCTGTGTTTGGAGCCGGTCACCATGAATTTCCGCTACGCCAGCGCCTTCGGCATCGAGCAGCTCCCGAATGCCTATTCGTGGCTGCTGCACGACGCCATGGGTGGCGACCAGACGCTGTTCGCGCGTGCCGACTGGATTTACCGCGCCTGGCAGATCGTCGAGCCAGTCATCGCCCATTGGACATCGGAAGTGGCGCCGGACTTTCCCAACTACACGGCTGGATCGTGGGGTCCACTGGCGGCCGACGGCCTGCTGCGCGCGGACAAACGCGCGTGGAAATCACTGTAGCAAGACTCAGTGCCGCTCGATGTCCATCGCATCGTGGTTGCCCCGGAAGCACTGCCGGAAATCGCGGCACGCCACATCGCCAAGTCGATCGAGCAGGCCATCGCTGGCCACGGCCAGGCGACCGTGATGCTCGCCGGTGGCAGCACGCCGCGCGAGGTCTATCGGCAACTGGCGCTGAATCGGCGTCTCCCGTGGGACAAGGTCGAGATTTTTTTCGGTGACGAGCGCGCCGTGCCACCCGGTGACTCGCAAAGCAATTACCGCATGGCGCGCGAATCACTGCTCGATGCCGTGCCGATTCCGCTTAATCAGGTACACCGCCTGTTGGCCGAGCGACCTGATCGTGAAGCCGCCGCCGATGAATATGCGCGGCGGCTGCCTGAACGTCTGGATCTCATTATTCTCGGGGTTGGCGAGGACGGTCATACCGTCTCGCTGTTCCCGGGTTCGTCCGCGCTGAAAG
>NZ_JBGQKW010000063.1:0-16633 GCF_041499725.1 Sulfuricaulis sp. | reverse complement strand
TATCTCGATCCGAGCGAGGATCTGGTCGCCTATTTCTGCGCCGAGTTCGGCTTCCACGAAAGCTTCCAGATTTACTCCGGCGGCCTTGGCATCCTCGCCGGCGACCATTGCAAGGCGGCCAGCGACCTGAATATTCCCTTCGTCGCGGTCGGCATGCTTTACCGACAGGGCTATTTCACCCAGACCATCGACGCGCACGGCAACCAGGTGGCGCATTATGCGCCCACCCACTTCGGCGACCTGCCGATCTTTCCGGCGATTGACGCCGATGGCAAGGAAATCCATGTGCAGGTCGACATGTCCGGCCGGCGCGTCATGCTCAAGGTCTGGAAGGCCAAGGCGGGCCATATCTCCCTCTACTTGCTGGACAGCGATCTGCCGGAAAACGCCGAGGCCGACCGCCGCATCACCTACCAGCTTTACGGCGGCGACAGCAACACGCGCATCCAGCAGGAAATCGTGCTCGGCATCGGCGGGGTGCGCGCCGTGCAGGCCGTCGGACTCAAGCCAACGGTGTGGCACATCAACGAAGGGCATGCCGCCTTCATGGTGCTCGAACGTTGCCGCGAACACGTCGCCCTGGGCCTGGATTTCGACAGCGCCTTCGAGTTCGTGGCCACCAACACCATCTTCACGACCCACACCCCGGTGCCGGCTGGACACGATATCTTCGATCATCACATGATGAGCACTTATTTCTCCGATTTCGTGAAGCAGCTTGGCATCGACATGAACCACTTTCTGGGGCTCGGATCGAGTCCGAGCAGCCAGGGCGGGTTCAACCAGACCGCGCTCGCACTGCGTTGTTCGCGCTTCCGCAACGGCGTGTCGCGCATTCACGGCGAGGTGGCCGCACGCATGGCCGCCTATATCTGGCCGCAGATACCGCCGGAAGAAAATCCGATGGGCCATATCACCAACGGCGTGCACGTGCCGACATTCCTGGCGCGCGAATGGACGAACCTCTTCGACATGCGCTTTGGCAGCGGCTGGCGCAATGAATTGCTCAACGAGGATTTTTGGAAGCACATTGACGACATTCCCGACCACAGCTTCTGGAGTCTACGCCAGTCGCTGAAGTCGGAAATGCTCGCGGAAGTAAAACGCCGTGTGGTCCTGCAGCACCGACGCAACGGCACGAGTGAGGCGCTGATCGAACGCTACACGCAATACCTCATGCCGCAGGACGCCGATGTGCTCACGGTGGGCTTCGCGCGCCGCTTCGCCACCTACAAGCGCGCCACGCTGCTGTTCTCCGATCCGGTGCGCCTGGCGCGCCTGTTCAACGACCCCAAACGCCGCGTGCTGCTGATCTTCGCCGGCAAGGCGCATCCGCACGACCTGCCGGCACAACATTTGATCCAGGTTATTCACGAGTACTCGCGCCGTCCGGAATTCGAAGGCAAGATCGTCCTGCTCGAGGGATACGATCTGGCGCTGGCGCGCAAACTCGTCAGCAGCGTGGACGTGTGGTTGAACACGCCGGAATATCCCATGGAAGCGAGCGGCACCTCGGGCGAAAAAGCTGGTATCAACGGCGTCATCAACCTGAGCGTGCTCGACGGCTGGTGGGGCGAGGGCTACAACGGCGAGAACGGCTGGGCGATCACGCCGCACGGACCGCAGTACGACAGCGTCTACCGCGACCGCGAGGAAGGCCAGGAACTGCTCGATATCCTCGAAAAACAGGTGATTCCGCTTTATTACGCGCGCAACGGCCACGGCTATTCGGACGGGTGGGTCAGGAAATCGAAGCATTCCATGAAGTCGCTGATCCCGCGTTTCAATTCCCAGCGCATGGTCATGGACTACGTGCGCAACTATTACGCGCCCGCGAAACGCCAGCGCCTCATGATGATGGGCAACCAGTACGCGCGCGCCAAGGAAATCGCCACGTGGCGCAAGCGTCTCGATCAGAGCTGGCCGAACATCAGCCTGCGGCGTGTGGACGGTGGTCCGTCTGAAATCCGTTCCGGCCAGGTATTTTCGCTGCGCGTGTCCGCACGTCTGAACGGCCTGCACCCGGAAGACGTCCTCGTGGAGTGTCTCGTGGGACACGAGTCGGAAAACGGCGAGTTCACCCGTCTGGACAGCCACATCTTCACGGTGGAATCACATGACGAATCGGGCGAAACGCTGTTCAGGCTCGATCTCTACCCGCGGCTGCCGGGCCTGCAGTATTACAAGATCCGGATATTTCCGTTCCATCCCACCATGTCCCATCGCTTCGAATCGGGGTATATGATCTGGCTGTAATTATCTAAGGAAACTCTGAATAATGCTCTTAACCGCCAAGGGTGAGGCGGAGTTCCCGCGAATGTTCAGTGAACATTCGCGCCGCCGAACGGGTGCAACGATTTCTATTGCGCCCCGGGCCGCAATATAGAATTTCTTGGCGGTTCAAATTAATTAATCAGAACTTCCTTAAATCATTTTTTCATGTCTGTTTAATTTCCCGACCGTACAGTCGCGCCATCCGCCGCAGGCGCTCCATCAGGTCGGGCGGCAATTGCTCCCAGGCAAAACGCCAGCGCCAGTTCCCCTCCGTCGTGCCCGGCGTGTTCATGCGGTATCCGCGCCCGAGCGCCAACACGTCCTGCATGGGAATAATCGCCAGCTGCGATACCGATGCGAAGGCGGAGCGGATAAGCGGCCATGGCATCGACTCGTGTGGATAGCCGAGGTATTCCACGACGCGTAATTGTGTTTCCGCCGGCAGATTCTCGAACCACGCCAGTGTCGTGTCGTTGTCATGCGTGCCGGTATAGACCACGCTCGCCACGCGGTGGTTGTGCGGCAGATAGGGATTATCCGGCCCGCTGTCAAAGGCGAATTGCAGAATTTTCATGCCCGGCAAATCAAACCGGTCACGCAGCGCGTAGACTTCCGGGGTGATGAGACCGAGATCCTCGGCCACCACCGGCAGCGCGCCGAAATACGTCTTCAGGGCTTCAAATAACGCCTCGCCCGGAACCTTCACCCAGCGGCCGTTGATCGCGGTGTCTTCCGTCGCCGGAATTTCCCAACAGGCCTCGAAACCGCGAAAGTGATCCACGCGCAACAGGTCGAAACGCCTGAACTCGGTGGTAAGCCGCGCGATCCACCAGCGGAAACCGTCCGCCTGCATGCGCTCCCAGCGGTACAGCGGATTGCCCCAGCGTTGCCCCTGCTCCGAAAAATAATCCGGCGGCACGCCGGCGACCACGGTCGGCTGGCCTTCGGCATCGAGGATGAAATATTCACGCTGGGTCCAGACATCCACGCTGTCGTGCGCCACAAAAATGGGCATGTCGCCAAACAGCAGCACATTACGTTCGTTGGCATGCGCCCGCAATGCCTGCCATTGGCGGGCAAACACAAACTGCTCGAAGAATACCTGCGCAATCTCATCGATAAAGCGCACGCGCGCTTCCGCCAGTGCCTGCGGCTCGCGGTCGCGCAGCGGCGCCGGCCATTGATACCAGGCCCGTCCGGAATATTCCCGGCGTAATACGCGGTAAAGCGCATAATCGTCCAGCCAGTACGCCTCCACATTGATGAAGGCCTCGAAGACCTGCTGGTCGGAAACGGAAGCGCGCTGCGTGAAAATCCGGTGCGCCTGCGCGAGACGCTTGAGACGATAACCCACCGGATTCTCCGAACTGGCTGGATTGCCGGCATCCAGCCAGCCCCATTCCACCAGACGTTCCAGACTGATGAGCATGGGATTGCCGGCGTGCAACGACAACGAGCGATAGGGTGAACCGTCGCGGTGCGGCGGCCCGAGCGGCAACATTTGCCACACGGTGAACCCGGCCTGTCCCAGAAAATCCACGAACCGGTGCGCATCCGCGCCGAGATCGCCGTTGCCGATGCCGCCCGGCAGCGAGGTGGGATGCAGCAGTACGCCGGCGCGCCGGCGCTCCAGCACCGCGGGAATCATCCGCTGGAAAGCTGGCCGGGGCGCATGGCACCGCCGTGCACTGGCGCGCCGCCGCCGTGCGTGAATACCTGCGACAGATACTCCGGCGGCTCAGCGGCGATCAGTTGATAAAGATTCGTCAGGTGCTGGCGGTAGAGGCTTTCGAAATCGGCCACCGTCGCCGCCGGATTGTCGCCGCCGAACCACCAGAACCAGTCCGAACCCTCGCACACCGCGAGCTGCCGGGTCGCGCGATCGAGATGCGCGGCGTCGAGGCGGCCGGCGGCGGCATCGAAGGCGCGCTTGGCGTCGCCCAGCATGTCCCATCCGCGGTTTTTGTCCGGCTCGCCGATCCAGGTGGACAGCGTACCGTACACCCATGAACCGGCGGTGAGCGTTTGCAGTGATTTCTCCGGCTTGGTTTTGAGGCAATCCGAGAATGTGGTCAATTCGATTTTCGGATGTTCCGACAGGCGGCGATAGAGCGCGTGCAGAAAATAATAGGCGTTCTCCGGATAATGCTCCCAGGCATTTTCGCCGTCCATGATGATCGAGACCACGTGCTCGGGATGGCCGTTGCAACGTTGCGCGATCTCTTCAAGATGGTGCACGAGATTGCTCACGGCATCATCGGCATGCCATGTGGCGTAGTTGAAGCCGATCAGATCCGACAATCCGTCATCGCGGAAAAAGCAGTTCAGGCCGCTGTCCGCCACCGAATAGGCACGGTAGAGCCAGGCATCTTTCACGCCGTCCGCCTTGGCGCCGGAATCGACAAGACTGTTGTGCAACACGCTCTCGCCACTCGCGGCCCAGCGAAAACCCGCCTCCGCCAGTAATTTCAGTGAAGCCGTGCTCACCGCGCCTTCCGATGGCCAGCAACCGGCCGGGACGAAACCAAAATGACGACGGAACGTCTCGATACCTTCGCGGATATGCCAGCGTGCCCGTTCTTCCCCGCCGGGATACTGCGGCAACAGAGGCAGCGGCGCCTTGGGCATGGCCTCTCGCGCGCACTTGAAGTCGAGCAACAGCGGCAAAATCGGATGAGCGTAAGGCGTCACCGAAAGCTCCACCTGCCCGCGGGAGGCCAGGTGCGCATAGCGGGCGATCACGTTTGACAGCAGTTCGCCGATCACGGTCAGCAGTTCCCGCCGGTCATGCAGCGTGTAGCCGGTGTTCTTGTCGAGCAGGCGTTTCACGCGCACATCGCCGCGGCGCACGGTTTCACCGAGCCAGGCGAGGTGATACCACACGAGGAGATCGGTGAGAAACTGGTTGTTCAGGTATCGCATCGCCTCCGGATGCGGCAAAACCCAGGCGGCCATGTCGGCGAGCCGGCGGTAGGCGGGAAAACGACCGATGACGCGCAATTCGTTGGCGCGCAGGCAGGCCTTGATGAGCGAAATGCGCTGCTCGTCCGACGGCGGCAACGCCGGGCTCACCAGCGCCGCCAGAAGCGAATCGCGGATCGGCAGGCTGTTGGTCAGGAATCCATCCACCTGTCGTGCATAGTCTTCAATCTGTTCGAGCAACAGCGGCGCGAAATTGACCACGGCGCGTGCCGCCGGCACGGCCTCGAGGTGCGCCGCCATGTCCACGTAATCCTTGATCGTGTGCAGGTAGGTCCAGGGCAGATACGACGTGCCGCTCACCAGATCGCGATACTGCGGCTGGTGCATGTGCCAGCACAGCACGACTTTGAGGCGCGCTTCACCGGACATGATGCAGCTCCTGACCGAGCATTTCGGCTGTCACCAGCACTACCCCGCGTGGGGTCACGTAAAAGCGCCTGGTGTCTTCCTGCAAATTTTCTCCGATGATCATTCCATCGGGAATCAGGCATCCCCTGTCGATGATCGCATTCTTCAGGCGACAGTGGCGCTGAATGACGGCACCGGGCAAAACCACCGAGTCGGCGATCTCGCAGAAGGAATGCACCTTGACGTTTGAAAACAGCAGCGAATGACGCACCTTTGAACCCGAAATGACACATCCGCCTGAAACCATCGAATCCACCGCCATGCCGCGCCGGTCGTCGTCATTGAACACGAACTTGGCCGGCGGCAGTTGTTCCTGATAAGTCCAGATCGGCCATTCGTCATCATAAAGATTGAGCTCGGGCGTAACGTCGACCAGCTCGATATTCGCCTCCCAGAACGCATCCACGGTCCCCACGTCACGCCAGTAAGGTTGCTTGCCCGTGAGCGGGTCGCGGAACGGGTAAGCCATCACGCGGTACGATTGGATAATCGAAGGAATGATGTCTTTTCCGAAATCATGCGCCGACTCGCGCGAGTCGGCGTCGCGGATGAGTTGTTCATACAGGAACTTGGTGTTGAACACATAGATACCCATGGAAGCCAGCGCCGTATCGGGGCGGCCCGGCAAAGATTCCGGTATTTCCGGTTTCTCCTGGAAACCCACGATCCGGTGATGTCCATCCACTTGCATCACCCCAAACTCGCGAGAGCGTTCAACCGGCACTTCAACACAGGCGACCGTGGCATCGGCACCGCTTTCGACGTGATGCACAATCATGGCGCCATAGTCCATTTTGTAAATATGATCCCCGGCTAGAATCAGGACATAGCTCGGGTCGTGATTGCGCAGGATGTCGAGATTCTGGTACACCGCGTCCGCCGTGCCGGTGTACCACGAGGTTTCGATGCGCTGCTGCGCCGGCAGCAGCTCGACAAATTCGCCGAGCTCGCCGCGCAGGAATCCCCAGCCTCGCTGGATGTGCTTGATGAGCGAATGCGCCTTGTACTGGGTCAGCACGCCCACGCGCCGAATACCGGAGTTCATGCAGTTGGACAATGGGAAGTCGACGATACGGAACTTGCCGCCAAACGGGACGGACGGTTTGGCGCGCCACAAGGTGAGATGTTTCAGGCGTGAACCGCGACCGCCGGCAAGTACCAGGGCCAAAGTGTCGCGCGTCAGGCGCGTGATATGGCGTGTGGCAGTGTCCTGAATCATGGTTGCGCTCCCTTGATTATTGAGGCGGCCTGAATCAACCTGGATGCCGCCACATTAAAACGTCACCACGGCCACCGGGTCGGCCACCTTGCCGCCTCAATTATCCGTCAATTTAATGTTATCGATCCGGCGCTTTCGCGGCAGCCACGGCAGAGGAATATACAATGCCCAAGCCACCGTTAGATAAAAATCGTACCGGATCAATAACCGCGGTGCGCATGAATTTTCTGTTGTCTCCGTTTCAGAATTTACCACAACGCCGCGAATTCAAATACACTAGCAGGCGTCACCGAAATAACCGTTATCGAACCAGATAGAACTTGACCAATATACTTTTTGTCGCAAGCGAAGCCCATCCGCTGATCAAAACCGGCGGGCTCGGCGACGTCGCCGGCAGCCTGCCGGTCGCGCTGCAATCCTTGCGCGCCGACGTGCGCCTGCTGCTGCCCGCCTACCATGATGCCGTGGCACGCGCCGGCCGGCTCAAAACCGTCGCGAAGTTGACGGTTCCCGGTCTCGGCGCGCCGGTCCGGATTCTGGAAGGCCGGCTTCCCGGCACTCCATTGATCACCTGGCTTGTCGATTTCCCCCCGGCCTACGACCGGCCCGGCAATCCCTATCTCGACTCCCTGGGCCAACCCTGGCCGGACAACGCCATGCGCTTTGCGCTGCTGGCGCACGTGGCGGTCACGCTCGCACTCGGCCGTACCCGGCTCAAATGGCGGCCCGATGTCGTGCATTGTCACGACTGGCAAACGGGTCTGGTGCCCGCGCTGCTGGCGCCGAAAAAAAGTCGGCCGGCCACGGTTTTCACCATTCACAACCTGGCCTATCAAGGTTTGTTTCCCCACGAAAGCTTTACAGCGCTGGGTCTTCCTGCTTCGCTCTGGTCGCCTGACGCCCTGGAATTTCACGGCCAGTTGTCGTTTATCAAAGGCGGACTCGTCTTTGCCGACCGTCTGACCACCGTGAGCCCCACCTACGCACGCGAAATCCAAACGCCGGAATTCGGAAGCGGTCTGGACGGGTTGCTGCGTCGCCGCGCGGGACGGTTGTCAGGAATCCTGAACGGCATAAACGGCGAGGAGTGGGATCCGGCCCGTGATCCGTTTATCGCCAAACCCTATTCCGCGCGCCGCCTGCAAGACAAGCTGCCCAACAAGCTCGCGCTGCAAAAGGAATTCGGCCTGCCCGGGGAAACGCAGACAAGCTTGATCGGCATGGTGGGAAGACTGGTGCAGCAAAAAGGCATTGACCTGATTCTCGATACGCTGCCCGGGCTCATGCACCGGCCGCTGCAGCTCGTGATACTCGGCTCGGGCGAGGCCAGCTATGAGGCGGCGTTGCGCGCACAGGCGGCGCGTTATCCCGGGCGCCTGGCGGTTCATATCGGTTATGACGAGCGCCTGGCGCATATGATCGAGGCCGGGGCGGATATGTTCCTGATGCCGTCGCGCTTCGAGCCGTGCGGACTGAATCAGCTCTACAGCCTGCGCTACGGGACCATCCCGATCGTGCGGCATGTCGGCGGGCTGGCCGACACCGTGGTGGATGCCGGCGAAGCGAATCTTAAAGCCGGGAAAGCCACAGGGGTCGTGCTCGAGGAGAAACGCGTGGGGGCACTTCTCGCGGCCGTGGACCGCGCCCTCGCCTTGCAGAAAAACACCCGCCGGTGGAAACAAATGATGCGCACCGGCATGCGTCACGATTTCACCTGGCGTCGCAGCGCCGCCCAATATCTGAGACTTTACCTACGGCTCGTGCGCGGGAAAAAACGCTGACGTCAGCCGCTTGGCGCGGCATGTGTCTTCACATTACCGCGTTGGCGCCGTGCGAAATCTTCCAGTTGACGGGTAATGGCGACAAAGGCATCGCGAATGGCGACATAGACATCTTCATCCTGGGCGCGGTTCGCCACCAATTCGGCGCCCGGGACGGTGAGGTCGATGCGCACGCTGTAGAGTTTTCCCTGGTGCTGGTGCCGCTGTGGCGATTCCACCACCACCCGGCAACTGTTGATCCGGTCGTAAAAGCGGCCTAGCTTGTCGGCCTTTTCACGGATGCGGGATTCCACCGCTTCGGATTGCGGCATGTCCTTCAAGGTTACCTGTAACGGAATCTGCATAATCATGCTCCCCCTTTGATGCATTGTTGATTGGGCAACAGTGACTCTCTGCGCTGAATTGACGTCTTGAATGACAAAAGCATACGCTGATTTTAAATCCTTCGCTCCTTGTAATGCGGGTCCACCCAGCAGCGCGGCATATGTTCACCGGAGAGGAACAGCATGTCGGACTTGCGGAAGCCGGTCGGGTCCTGCATTTCCTCGCCGGCGTGAAATCGTCCCTCGACTTCGATCCTGAATGGATCAAACAGGGCTTCGAGGTCCATCACTTCAACAATATCGCCGCTGGGTTTATGCATCAAAAACATGGCACCTCCGCGTTCCACCTCCCACAGCCAAAGTCAGGAATTTTTGCCGCTCCTGGCGCTAGCAAAACAATCCTCGCGCCACAGGCAACCGGTTTGATCGCACATACCATCGTAAGCGGTAGCGAAACAGTCGAAATTTCCCTCCTGCCTCTGGATTGCCTTGATTAACTCTTCTTTTTCGGCCTTGCCCGGCTGCAGGCCGCGTTCACGGGCAATCTCGCGTATTCTCTGGATTTTCATGATTTCGCCTCCTTGAGAAATGTAAGAAGTTCCAAAGATACGCCTGCACGATTGACAAAATCATGACGCCGCAGGCGCGGTCCGACTTTGACCGATGTCAATAAATCACATCTGTACTGACAACGCCATATGTCAGCCGTTCAATCCCGTTTTCAGCCCAGGGTCTTTACAATTCCGGCCGGGAATGAAAGGATGGCGGTGACCGACGAATATAATTTTCCGATCTCGCTTTGCCGTGACCCTGCAAGCAATGGGTGTCTCTATGAAGACCAAAAACCTCACCGAACTTCGCGCCCAGGCCCGCGCCCGTGGCCTCAAGGGATATTCAAAAATCTCCCGCAGCGAGCTTGAACGCCTGCTGACCGGAAGCGACTCGCGGAATCCAGCGGCCGCAAAAAAACTGGAAAAAACAACATCCACGAAAAATACATCTGCGACAAAATCCAAAGCGGCACGAAATCCGGCTAAATCGGCGCTCACCCGCGAGAAAAAGAAACCGGCTGCGGTTCGCGCACGAACCAAGGCGCCGACAGTGGCTCCGCCCGCGCCGGTACCCCAATGGGAATGGGCGGGCGACATCTCCCACCAGTCCGCCGAAGAAGAGCAGGTTGAAAGCGCTAAGTACGCGACGGTCCTGCCCGGCAGCGTCGCTCCACCCGCGGTGGCGGCCGATCTCGGCGAAGATATCGATAATCTGCCACCGGTCACCGAGGCAACGCTTTGCCTGCTGCCGCAGAAACCGGGCGTGCTGCACGGATATTGGGTCATTCCACCGAACACCTTGCCAAATTCCCAATCGCTCAAGCTGCGGCTGGGACGCATCGTCCGCGATGCCTTTGAAATCATCGAGGAAATCTCCCTGCCGCACGAACGCGGCCACTGGTATTTCCATCTCGATGAATCCGCCGATGCCGGCGCGGTTTATTTGCAGCTCGGCTATTACGAACCGGACGGAAGTTTTGTCACCGCCACCCGCCGCGGCATCGCGCGCATCCCGAGCCTGCACGCCTCCGAGCGCACCGATCGCCTGTGGTGGGTGAGCGAAAAACAATTCCGCGCCATGTATCGGCGCGCCGGCGGCTTCGTGCGCGCGGGGCGCCTGGGCTGGGCCGCTTCGATCAGCAGTCCGGGCGGCACGGTTCCGGCGCCCTCCTCCGAGCGTCTCGCCTGGCCGGGTAACGTCAGCAGCCCGCATAAATAAAGGCTCGCACCCGCTCCCGGCTGATCATGGATCCCAAAGGCTACCTCGCGCTCGTCCTGCACGCGCACCTGCCGTTCGTGCGCCATCCGGAACACAATCGCTTCCTCGAAGAAGACTGGTTCTTCGAGGCGCTCACCGAAACCTACCTGCCGTTGCTCAACGTCTTCGAGGGGCTCGCGTCGCACGGCGCGCACTTCCGCGTGACGATGTCGCTCACGCCCACCCTGCTCTCGATGATGACCGACCCGCTGTTGCAGCAGCGTTACGTGCGTTATCTCGACGAGCGACTCGAAGCGCTGAAGGGCGAGCGCCGCCGCACCGAGCACGATGCGTATTTTCACCCAGTGGTGCAGTTCTACACCGACTTGTACACGCGCCTGCGCCGCCGCTTCGTCGAGCAGGATCGCCTCGACGTCACGCAGGCGTTCCGCCGCCTGCTGGAAGCCGGCTACCTCGACATCCTCACCTGCGGCGCCACCCACGGCTATTTCCCGCTGCTCGCGGTCAACGAAGAAAGCCTCTACGCCCAGCTCTCGATGGCGGTGCGCACGCATCAGCGCATCCTTGGCCGGCGCCCGCGCGGCATCTGGCTGCCGGAGTGCGGCTACAAGCCGGGCGTGGACCGTTTGCTGCGCGAATTCGGCATCGAATATTTCATTCTGGATTCGCACGGCCTGCTCAACGCCGACCCGCGACCGAAGTACGGCGTGCATCGCCCGATTCGCACGCCCGCCGGCCCGGCGGCGTTCGCGCGCGACTACGAATCGAGCAAACAGGTGTGGGCCGCGGAGGAAGGCTACCCGGGCGATTCCATCTACCGTGAGTTCTATCGCGATGCCGGGTTCGACGTGCACGATCCGCACATCACGAAACTGCGCCACGCCGGCATTTCGACCTTCACCGGCCTGAAGTATCACCGCATCACCGGCAAGACCGCCTGGAAAGAACCGTATCACCCCGGCTGGGCGCGCGAGCGCGCGTCGGAACACGCGGGGCACTTCATGTTCAACCGCCAGATGCAAGTCGGTTGGCTGGCGTCGTTTTTCGACCGTCCGCCGATCATCCTCGCGCCGTACGACGCCGAGCTTTTCGGCCACTGGTGGTTCGAGGGTCCGCAGTGGATAGATTTCCTGCTGCGCAAGATCGCTTACGACCAGAACGATATAAAAACCATCACGCCGTCGGAATATCTCGACCGCTTCGGCGATCTGCAACCGGTCTCGCCGCCCGAGTGCAGTTGGGGCGCGGGCGGGTTTCACGAAGTGTGGCTAAACGGTTCCAACGACTGGATTTATCCGCACCTGCATGCCGCCGCCGAGCGCATGAGTACGCTGGTGCAGCGTTTTCCCGACGCGGATGGTTTACTGCGCTGGGCGCTGGATCAAACCGCGCGCGAGCTGCTGCTGGCGCAATCGAGCGACTGGCCGTTCATCATGAAAACCGGAACCAGCGTGGAATACGCCGTGCGGCGCTTCAAAACCCACATCCATCGCTTCAACCGCCTCGCGGGCATGGTTGAATCCGGCCACTACGATGAGAATTACCTGCGGGAAGTCAGCGCGCGTGACAGTCTGTTTCCGGACATGGATTACCGGATATTTCAGACGCGTCCCTGGCTCTAGGTAAAGTACCTCAAAGCACCGTCTTCAAGGCATAACTGCGCTCGTGGAACAGGCGCACGCACGCGTCCACGGCGGCAGAGTCATATTTAACGCCACGATACTTGCGGACTTCCTCGAGCGCTGCGTCTATACCCAGGCTCGCGCGATAGGGACGGTGTGCCGCCATGGCCTCCACCACGTCAGCGACCGCCAGAATCCGCGCCTCGAGAAGAATTTGGTCACCCTTCAGCCCCTGCGGATATCCGCTGCCGTCGAGGCGTTCATGGTGCTGCAACGCCACCTGCGCGACCGGCCAGGGGAAATCGATATCCTTCAGCACTTCGTAGCCCTGTTCCGGATGCGATTTGATCAGCTCGAACTCGGCCTTGGTCAACTTCGTGGGCTTGGCCAGTATCTCGGCCGGCACGACGATCTTGCCAATGTCGTGCACGTAACCCGCAATCTGCAGACCCTTCACCACCTGGGCGTCGAGGCCCATCTCGGCGGCGATGGCGCCGGACAGATCACCCACGCGCTGCTCGTGACCGTAGGTATAAGGATCGCGCAACTCGCTCATCACCGACACGGCCTTGATGGTGCCGAGCATGCCGCGTTCCAGTTTCTGGATGTAGTCCTGAATCCTGGCCTCGGCGCGCTTTTTGTCGCTGATGTCCTGCACTACGCCGATTACCGCCGGTTGCCCACCATGCTTGGCTCGGTTGATGTGGGCACCCACATCGACCGTCGACCCGTCGCGGCGGCGGCAAAGATATGCCAGCAGCTGACTCTCTTCCTCCCCGCTCAGGCAGCGCGCAAGGTTTGCGCTTAACGCTGCGCGGTCGCGTTCCATGACGATCTCGGTCACCTCGCGACCAACGAGATCGGAAGGCTTATAGCCCAGGATCTCGGCCAGACGCGGATTGACATAAGCGAAACGCCCGTCAACGATAATGAAGATCCCCGCGATCGACTGTTCCACCAGGCCTTGAAACTGCTCGGCGGCGGCGGCCAGCTTTTCCCCGTGCAGGCGGCTGTCGTGAATGTCGTAGCACGAGCCGATATATCCCAGGAACGTACCGTTCGGGTCATGGATCGGTTCGCCGTGATCGGCAATCCAGCGGTACTCGCCGCTATAGTGACGCAACCGATATTCCATCAGAAAAGGCTCGCGGGCACGAAATGCCTTGAGGAATGTATCGACATAGCGTTGCAAATCGTTGGGATGAATGCCTTGCGTCAGACCGTCGCCGAGTTCCTGTTCCAACGCCCGACCCGTGAACTTGAGCCATGCCTGATTGAAATAATCGCGTTTGGCATCTGTGCCGGCGCGCCAGATCGGATTGGGAAAGGTAGCAAGTATGCGTACGTAGAAATCGCGCGCCTTCATCAATTGCGCTTCGTGCCGTTTGCGTTCCGAGATATCGCGGACAACCAACTGATAATAATTTTGTCCGTCAACCTCGACGCGCGCGGCACTGACCTCGATAGGCACTTCGCTGCCGTCCCGGTGATTTAATGTCGTTTCGTAACGAGCGCGCCCTTCGCTCTTGAAACGGGCGTAATCCTCCGTCGCCATCTCGCGGGCTGACTTGCTCCGGTACTGGATCAGCGGCGTTCCGATCATCTCTTCGCGCGTGTAACCGATCAGATCATGTGCCCGATCATTTATTTCAGCGACATGCAGACTCTCATCCGCCAGCAAGATCAGGTCATTCGCATTGTGCGACAGGTATTCGAAATGTTTGACGAGGGCTTGTTTCTCAGCCTCCTGCATGCGCTGCTGCAGCGCGAAATTGCGCGCTTGCTGGCGCCAGCCGAGTCCGACCATCAAGCCGGCGAGCATGATCGCCACGAGCGTGATCGTGGCGGAGACAAGCTGCACTTGGCGGATGGGCGCGAGCGCCTCCTCGCGATCGATCTCGGCGATCATGTACCAGGGCGTACCGTAAATGGGCCGCAATACCGAAAATACCGACACGCCACGGTAGTCGGTTCCTTCGAACGTCCCGATCTCACCTTGCACCGCTTGGGCTGCCGGAAGACCTGGCGTCGTGACCGGCATTCGCAGCGTGAGCCCGCTCCCCGGGTGATATCGCAGCTTGCTCAGATACATCACCTCGTCGCCCTCACGGCGCACGATCAGCGTCTCGCCATTCTGGGCTTGCAACGGCCAACGCTGGATCTGACCGTACAGGTACCGGTTCGGATCGACACGCAGCACAATGACGCCGGCGATGAATAATTTGTCTTGGCTGCCGGCCGTCAACGGCATGACAAAATCGAGATGTATGTGGTCGGGTCTGTGGACGACGCGATAAAGGTCGGAGAACTGCGTTATGCGGGACTTCACCGCCTCGTTCACGAGCCGCTCAAGGCGCGGGTTGTTGCCGTGCGTCTCGCCCACCTCCAACCGCAGCCGGCCGCGCGCGTCATAAAGCAGGACCGATTCGTAATCATTGCTGAACCTTACGGCCTGCAGGCGAGTCACGACCCGGTCACGCTCAGCATTATCGCCGAGGTCGAACCAGCGGTGGATACGATCCCCGAACCCGCGATCGCCGGCGAACACGCTTGCGTCGCCCCAACGCTCATCGATCCATCGCTCGATCTCATCCGCCTTGAGGTCCGCCATGGCGTTGAGCTCATCAAGCTTCTCCTCGCGGATAAGCCGGGTGATCTGCGAGGTCACAAAGTAGCTTGTGATCAGAATCGTGGCGGATAAACCGATGAACGCACCGAGGACAAATCGCGGGCTTGCCAGACGGTTAATGCGGCTGTCCACGGCATCGGATACGGCGGCGGGCCCGGTGACGGCTCCCGCGCGCAACAGCAGATACAGGAACAATCCGGTCACCGCGACGAAACCCAGACCCTTCAGCTGGCTGAATATCGGCTGATACGCCGGATTCGGCACGAAGGTGAACAACGCCCAGTCGGAGGTGAGTATCCACAGTACCGCGAATACGGCATAGCCGAGGGTAATGCGCAGCGGTGTTCGCCATGCCTTTTGCGGCGTGTGCGCGTCAGTGCGCATAACGACTTCCCGGTCCATGGAGGTACGCACCTCTGCTGTCGTTCGGACGTCAGACGGGCGGAGTGCAAAGGCGCTGGCCCGAACGTGGCAGTCGGATAAGTTAAGACTAAGAATAGTTCACAATATTGATCAGGTACGCTGTTGCAGCCGTATTGACCAAGGTCATCACTGGGCTGGAATAGTCAGGACTAGCCTAGAGAAAATGCTCGTGGCGGTTATTTCTGGCCAATTCAGGCGGTTAACAGCCGCCCATGCCAGAGCCACGCCGGGGAAATGCACACAAAATCAGCGTCAATACCATGCATGACAGGCAGCGCTTGCCGAGCGGTGCAGTGTTTCAAGAACCACATTATTGGCCATGGCAATTCCTCCTGTAAACAGCGTCGCGCTGAGATTTTAAGCGTAAACAATCCCCGCGCTCGACCGCATCTCGACTTTAAAATCGGGCGGCTGCAGCAAGGTCTGATAAACCACGCAATAGCGTTCCGTCAGTCGCAGCAAGGTGACGAGCTGCTCATGATTCGCATCCGTGTCAACATCGAAACGCAAACGGATGTCCTTGAACCCGACGCGGGCGTCCTTCGTGACGGCGAGCGTTCCGCGAAAATCGAGATCGCCCTCGGCCGTCACCGTGGCATCGCGCACCGGAATACCCAAGGCCGTGGCCACGGCGGACAGCGTTACGCCGGCGCACGCCACCAGCGACTCGAGCAGCATGTCACCCGAACACGCTGCCATGCCGCTCCCGCCCGTGGCCGGGTGCAGTCCTGCTTCGACCATCGCCTTGCCGGTATCGATCTTGCAGGTCACGCCCTCCCCGAGCCGTCCACTCGCGCGCAGGGTCACGCGAGCCGTCGCCGGATCGGAGCGGTATTTTTCCTTGAGCGGATTTTGCAGCGCCTTGAATTCTTCGGATTTCACGCGACCTCCTGTCAGGCCCACTTGACCACGACGTAAACAATCACCGCGGCGATCGCGCCCCAGAATACCAGCGTCGCCCATAAACCACTCTGCCTTCGCTGTCTTGCGAACATGGCGGGTTCCTGGCCTCCAGTTCGGCGGCCAGCTTTTCCACGGCGTCCTTTGAATCCTTGAGGTCCTTGCCGGTGGCGGTGCGATAAAATTTTATCGCCTCGATCTTGTTACCCGAATAGACGGCATTGCTGACAGTCGTCAGTTTTTCCGGAGTCAGTTCATTCGCCATGGTTCGTCGCCTTTGCGCTTCAGGGTTACATCAGCCG
>NZ_JBGQKW010000062.1:0-16843 GCF_041499725.1 Sulfuricaulis sp. | reverse complement strand
GGGTTCGCCTGATGTGATGTACCGGCATCTGCATTACGGTGCCGATGACTTCGGGTGGCTGTTCATTCCCCTGGTGACCGGTTTGATGCTCGGTGCCTTTATTTCGGGACGGATCGCGGGACGTTTCACGCATGAGCAGGCAGTCACGGCGGGCTTCACGCTCATGCTCGCGGCGGCGGGCGTGAATCTGGGCCTGGCGTTATGGCTGGCGCACACGGCGCTCACGATCATTGTCCCGGTCGTGGTTTACGCGACGGGGATGTCACTGGCCATGCCGAATCTGAGTCTGATCGCGCTCGATGTGTTTCCAGCTCACCGCGGTCTGACCTCGGCATTGCAGGGGTTCGGTCAGGCCGGCTTCAATGCCGTAGTGGCGGGTGTGCTGGCGCCGCTGCTTTCAAGCCGGGTGGAGTTCCTGGCCGGCGGTATGCTCATGCTCAACCTGACGGGTTTGGGGCTGTGGTGGTTCTGGCGCCACCGTGAGGAGGCCGTGGAGCCAGTGCCGGTTTTGCCTTGACCGGCATCGCAGTTCGGCGACAGAATCCATCCCGTTTGTCATTTTCATCATCGAGAGAATTTCATGGACATGCCTTCCGCTATCCGCGCCGTGATCGAACGGCGCCATCTGTCCGGCGCCGAGATGCGCGCGGTCATGCGTCTGATCATGACCGGGCAGGCGACACCGGCGCAGATCGGGGGTTTTCTCGTGGGATTGCGCACCAAGGGCGAGACCGTGGAGGAAATCGCTACCGCCGCTGAAGTAATGCGCGAACTCGCCACGCATGTGGACGTCAGCGGCCCGCATCTCGTGGATACCTGCGGCACCGGCGGCGACGGGGCCTGCACCTTCAATATCTCGACCGCCTCCGCCTTCGTGGTGGCGGCGGCGGGCGGCAAGGTGGCCAAGCACGGCAACCGCTCAGTGTCGAGCAAGTCCGGCAGCGCGGATGTGCTCGAGGCCGCGGGCGTGAGCCTGGAACTCACGCCCGATCAGGTCGCGCGCTGCGTCAACGAAGTGGGTGTGGGTTTCATGTTCGCGCCCAAACATCATGGGGCGATGAAGCACGCCATCGGTCCGCGGCGCGAGATGGGCGTGCGCACCCTCTTCAATCTGCTCGGGCCTCTGACCAATCCGGCGAACGCTCCCAATCAGGTACTGGGCGTGTATTCGTTACAGTGGATTGAGCCATTGGCGGAAGTGTTACAGCGGCTCGGGAGCGAGCATGTACTCGTGGTCCATGCCGAGGACGGCATGGACGAGATCAGCATTGGTGCGCCCACGCACGTCGCGGAGTTGAAGGAAGGGCGGGTGCGCGTCTTTACGATCCAGCCGGAGCAGTTCGGTATCCAACGCGGCGATGTATCCAAACTGGCTGTCGCGAGTCCGGCCGAAAGCCTTTCGGTCATCGAATCGGTGCTGAACAACAAGCCCGGACCCGCGCGCGATATCGTCGCGCTCAACGCCGGGGCGGCGATCTATGTTGCCGGACTCGCGTCCGATCTCGGCACCGGCGTCAAAACCGCGCTGGAAGTCATCGCCAGCGGCGCGGCCACGAAGAAGCTGCATGATCTCGTGGCCCTGAGCAAAAAATTGTCAGCGAAGTGAACGCTACCCCTGACATTCTCCGGAAGATCCTGGCGCGCAAGCGCGAGGAGATTGCCGCGCGCGCCAGCCGCTTGCCGCTCCCGGCGCTGCGTCAGCGTGCCGGATCCACGCCCGCTGCGCGCGGCTTTTTACAGGCGATTCAGAGCCGACTTGCCGCCGGTCGTCCCGCGGTCATCGCCGAGATCAAGAAAGCGAGCCCCAGCAAGGGCCTGATGCGCGCGGATTTCCGGCCGGCCGATATCGCCAGGAGTTATGAACGCCACGGCGCCACCTGCCTGTCGGTGCTGACCGACGTGGACTTTTTCCAGGGCGCCGACGAGCATCTCCAGCAGGCGCGCGCCGCCTGCGCGTTGCCGGTGCTGCGCAAGGATTTCACCATGGACCCCTATCAGGTGGTCGAGGCGCGTGTCATTGGCGCGGACGCCATTCTGCTGATTGTCGCCGCCCTGGAGGATTCCCGGATGCGCGAACTCGCCGTCCTCGCGGCGGAACTGGGCATGGATGTGCTGGTGGAGGTGCATGATGAACGGGAACTTGATCGCGCGCTGGCCCTTAATACTCCTTTGATTGGCATCAACAACCGCGATCTACGCACTTTCCGGACAACCTTGGAAACGACCTTCAGCTTGCTAAAGAAAATTCCGCCGGATCGCATCGTAGTGACCGAGAGCGGAATCGGCACGCCCGGGGATGTCGCTCTTTTACGGACGCAAGGCGTGAATGCCTTTCTGGTGGGTGAGACCTTCATGAAGGCCGACGACCCCGGTGCGAAATTGAAAGAATTATTCAATGTCTCGATACAGCGTCGAGAGAGGAAATCATGAAAGCAATTATCAAGTGGAGCGGCGGGGTCAGTTTTGCCGGCACTGCGGATAGCGGTCACACCGTGATCATGGACGGCGCGCCGGAATCCGGCGGCCAGAACCAGGGCGCGCGTCCTATGGAACTGGTGCTGATCGGCATGGGCGGCTGCACGGCATACGACGTGGTGCATATTCTGCGCAAGTCACGCCAGGAAATCGTCGGCTGCGTGGCCGAGGTGGAGGCCCGCCGCGCCGCGACCGACCCCAAGGTGTTCACGCATATTCATATTCATTTTGTCGTCAGCGGCAAGGGTCTGGATCCGAAAAAAGTCCAGCACGCCATCGAGCTTTCCGCGACCAAGTATTGTTCAGCCTCCATCATGCTCGGCAAGACGGCACAGATCACGCATGATTTCGAGATCAGGGAGATAGCGGCATGAGCCGCGGAGCAGGGGCCCTGCGCAGCGGGGATGCGACCGGCGAATTGCCGCAGGACGCCGACGGCATGGCGTGTTGGTCGTGTTCGGCATCTCGGAGGCGGCGGTGATGAGGCGGCCGGCAGCGGTTCCCGGACTGCATCATGTCGCGCTGAACGTCCGCGACCTCGAGTCCTGCGAGCGGTTTTACACTGAGCTGCTTGGGATGCGCGTGGAATGGCGGCCGGATCCGGACAACGTGTATCTCACCGGCGGGGCCGATAACTTGGCCCTGCACCGTGCACCATCCGGCGCCGAGCCGGGGCCGGCGCAGCGGCTCGATCACATCGGATTTGTCTTGCGCGAGATCGGGGAGGTGGACGCATGGCATGCCTTCCTCAAGTCGAACGGCGTGGCCATCGTCAAGGAACCCAGAACCCATCGCGACGGCGCACGCAGTTTCTACTGCCGCGACCCCGACGGAAATACCGTGCAGATGATTTATCATCCACCGCTGGCTGGAAAATAACTAATAACTATCGCGAAAGCTAAATCCAGTACGCCGTGCGTGTCA
Organism: Sulfuricaulis sp.; assembly: GCF_041499725.1. GTDB lineage: Bacteria > Pseudomonadota > Gammaproteobacteria > Acidiferrobacterales > Sulfurifustaceae > Sulfuricaulis. The sequence continues at coordinate 13,444 of NZ_JBGQKW010000062.1, read as the reverse complement.
TGATTTTTGAATTGCACTGCATCCATTGCTTGACGGGTTCCGGCAAAGCAGCGCCGCCGGATTCGATCGCCACCGTGGCATGACGGCCTTCGTCGTCGCGCATCTGCTCCAGGATCGCCCGGCTCTTATCGTCCGCCGTGGGGATCTGACGCAGATGATCGTTCAGGTGTTCCACCACCTGTTTCTCGGTCTCCGCGACGAATCCCAGACTCCACTTGTCGCCGAGAGCGCCCGCGAGCGCGCCGAGGGCGAATGAGCCGGCGTACCACAGCGGATTCAGGTAGCTTACATGGCCTCCGAGTTCGTGGATGCGCTGCTCGGTCCAGGCGAGGTGATCGTTTTCTTCCTGCGCCGCCTGTTCCATTTTCCCGCGTACCTCGGGCAGCCGCGCGGTCAGCGCCTGGCCCTGATACAACGCCTGAGCGCAGATTTCCCCGACGTGATTGATGCGCATCAACCGGCCGGACAGTTCACGCTCGGCCGCCGTAAGCGCGGGATCGCTTTTTCCCGTCGCCGGATTGTCGCGCGCGGCCAGTGGCGCCGGGCCGAAAACGGTATGTAGCGCCTGGTCGAGCTGTCCGATCAGGCGATCAAGCAAGCTTAGGGTGCGGTCGGTCATATATTTCGCCCTATTTCATTCGTCTGGACATAATGAAAGGTACGATACCGATGGTGGCGCTTTCCTACAAGGGCACTCAGGTGCTGGTGCCGTTTTGTATCTGTTTTTCAAGCAGTACCACGGGATGCATTACCTCGATGGCCAATCCGGCTTCGCGGATGCCCGCGGCCAGATACATGGCGCAGCCCGAATTGGACGTCACCAGGATATCCGGCGCGAGCCGTCTCAAGTGATCTATTTTTGGCGCGCGCAATTGCCGTGCGATCCGTGTCTGTGTCAGATGGTAGGTCCCGGCCGCCCCGCAGCACAGCGAATTATCCGGCAGGGGAATTATCTCCGCGCCGGGAATGCGGGCAAGCAGCGCATAGGGCTTGTCCTCCTGCCGCAGGACATTGGTCAAGGTGCAGGGGTTATGCACCGCGACACGTTTTTTCAGCGGGCGGAAAACGATATCCGAAGACCATGCCAGTCCTGCGAGAAACTGGTTTAAATCCGTGACGCGGGAGGAAAACCGGTCAGAGGATTCGTCACTCTCCCGATACTTTGCATATTCGCTCAGTGTTGCCGTGCAGCCGCTGGCGGCACAAAGGATGGGTTCCGTATTACCGGTGAATGCCTTGATATTCTGCCCCATGAGCTCGGCGGTTTTTTCGGGCAGACCGCTGTGCAGATGCAGTGCACCGCAGCATCCCTGATCCGGCGGTACATGCACTTCATATCCGAGACGATTTAATAATCGGATCGTCGAAATCAGGGTTTGTTGATCCGTGATCTGTGTCAGGCAGCCGGTAAAAAAGGTGACTTTGCCTTTTGATTTGCTCGTTGTCGGATAAATTTCCACCGCGGCTTTGGGAGTTGGCGGCGACGTAAGATTTTCCTCCAGTTCAGCGAATCCGAATAACTTGAGGAGGCGACTGGTCCGCAGGAGCCACTGCAGACCGGACAGGTGATACAGCCACAGAAATTTTCCCAGTGTGCGCACTCTGCCGGGTTTTTCCACCAGCCATTGAAGTATCGAAACAGATCGTGTTGCCGGCGAGATAGAAGGTTCGCGTGCGACTTCGATCAAGGCGCGCGCCGAGTCGAGTGCCAGCCCGTAGGAGACGTAAGATGGACACACCTTTTCGCATGCGCGGCAATCAAGGCAGCGCGCCAGATGCAATTCCAGCTTGTCGCTCAGCGGTAATTCACCTTTTGCCAGGGCCAGCATGAGCGACAGTCGACCGCGCGGCGATTCCGATTCGTCGTGCAGAAGACCGTAGGTAGGACAATGGGGCAGGCATAGGCCACAAGCCACACATTTGGCGGCTTCGCGCTTTATATAGAAGGCTGAGTTCAAAATTGGCGATAGTTCGTTAAGGGCAGTTATGCAAAATATACCGATAGCGGGCCGGTGTCCTATAATTCGTTATCCAATCATTTGTTACTCAAGCGCAGCCTTGCCCGGATCGATGTCTTATTACCGCTATCACGTCTTTTTCTGCATAAATCGGCGCGAGGATGGTCGTGCGTGTTGTGCCAACCACCATTCACAGGAAGTACGCGATTATGCCAAGGAGCGGATCAAATCACTTGGCCTGGATGGAAAGGGGGGTGTGCGGATCAATACCGCAGGGTGTCTGGATCGTTGCGAGGAAGGACCCGTGGTGGTGATTTATCCGGAGGGGACTTGGTACACCTATGTGGACAAGGAAGATATCGACGAGATAATTGATCAGCATCTTCGGCAAGGACATGTCGTCGAGCGTCTGAAGCTGAAAAGCTAGCTCATGGCACCATTGAGACTGACATAAATTGCCGGTCCAGATGCGGAAATTGTGTTATCTGCACCAAAATGGGGCATTTTTGGTTCTCTCTTGCGAATGAACCAACATAAAGAAGCCGGGTCTTAGCAATTGAAGTTGATGTAGCAAGTAGGTTAGAGATTGGTTTGAATGACGTTCTTTGTAATTTATTAATTTTAATCATGGTGTTACGTCATTACCTTTGTACTTAGAGATCTCTTAAATCGAGCTTGACAATAGGTAGAAATATTAGATAATTATTATATACTGTTGTTTAGAGATTTCTGGCGATTGGCCCGATGTTTGCTAATCTCTAGATAGGAAGTTGAAAGATTTTCTGACGGCGCGACGAGCGCCGGGTAAAGGCTCCTCCATCCTCCTAGTGGTGGTTCGGGCGTGGCTCCCCAGCCACGCCTTTTTTTTGCCTGATGTTCTCCGTCATTTAGTGAATACATCGGGTCTCCTATCTCGGTATTACTCGGCAATTCCCGGTTTTTCCTTGTATCTTGGAACCGTCTTTTGTAATATGCGCGGCTTTCCGGCGCCAGGAATGTGCCGATTTAGGGGCGGGAAGCCCGACAACGGATTATTGAACCATCTCCATGAAAACTTTTTCTGCCAAACAGGAAACCGTCAAGCGCGACTGGTACGTGATCGATGTGGCCGGTAAGGTTCTCGGACGGGTTGCCACCGAAGTTGCCCGCCGCTTACGTGGCAAGCACAAAGCGGAGTTCACCCCGCACGTGGATACCGGCGACTACATCATCATCGTCAATGCCGACAAACTGATGGTCACGGGCAAGAAGAGCCGGGACAAGATTTATCACCGCTATACCGGCTATCAGAGCGGCCTCAAGGTGACAAGCTTCCAAGACATGATGAAGCGCGCGCCGTGCGATGTTATTGAAGAGGCGGTTCGCGGAATGCTTCCCAAGAATCCGTTGGGACGCCAGATGTTCCGCAAGCTCAAGGTTTATCGTGGCGCGGAACACCGTCATTCGGCACAGAGTCCCAAGGTTCTGGAAATCTAAAATATTTAAGCGCGAAATAAATTATTTTGTCCAGACGAACAAAATAGGGCGACATATATACATTTATGGCACAAGCAAACATCTATCGTGCAACCGGACGACGCAAAACGTCGAAGGCGCGGGTTTATCTCAAGCCCGGCAAAGGCGATATCGTCGTCAACAGCTTATCGGTCGATAAATATTTCGGTCGTGAAACGGCGCGCATGATCGTGCGTCAGCCGTTTGTGGCGGTGGATATGGTGAACAAGTTTGATGTCATGGTGAACGTCGACGGCGGCGGGCCCAGCGGCCAGGCCGGCGCCATCCGTCACGGCATTACGCGTGCGCTCATGGCCTATGACGAAACGCTTCGCCCGACCCTGCGTAAGGCCGGTTATGTTACGCGCGACGCGCGTGCCGTCGAGCGCAAGAAATACGGCTTGCACAAGGCGCGCAAGAGACCGCAATACTCCAAGCGCTAAAGGCATCTCAGCCGGTATATCCATAAAGCCACCTTCGGGTGGCTTTATTTTTTTGGCGGTAAATTTTTGTCGCTGTATTTCGCCAGCTGCAAGATGAATGGACGCATCCCAGCGCAGGAGAGATCATTTAATTTCTCTTGTATAACAGCTGTCACGGCCTTTCAATAAATTGACCCTCCCCCTATAGCTCTTTAGAATCCCGCCCCTTACTGGGGGATCGTCTAACGGTAGGACAACAGACTCTGACTCTGTTTATCTAGGTTCGAATCCTAGTCCCCCAGCCAAAAAACAAAACGGCCCATCTTGATATGGGCCGTTTTGTTTTTTGATTCGGGACTAGGAGGAGAACCCTTGGGTTCGACCAGCGGCGCAGGGGTGAGGTGGAAAGCTTGCGATTCACCGATCGCGTTCCACCGAACGGGCTTGCCATGGGCAAGGCGGAAGAAGAGAAAGGTCCGGTGAACCTTTCTCCCGCCGAGCGGGTTCGCCATGGATGGCGAACCCCGGACTTTCGAGCGAAGCAAAGATTGCAAAGCGAAGAAAGGCAAGCCTTGGAGTTCTTAGCGAGACATGGATGGTCGAGCTTAGAACTGCGCGGAACAGCAGAGCGTTAGGACGCTGGCCCCATGCATTAAAAAGAGGCGAGGGACAGGGGTGAGGCGGAAGAGAAAACAAAGGTCCAGTGGACCTTTGTCCCGCTGAACGGGCGAGGCAGGAGCTGAGCCCTGGCTTTCAAGCGAAGCAGGAAGCGTAGCGTCGAAAGTCCCGAGTAATCCTGGCCTCAACTTTGCTTTCCTAATCTGCCCTTAAATTTCCGGCAAAATACCATAATGTTGTATAAATACAACAATATATTCATATGTGGCATTTTTACAATAATACGTTGCATATTCGCAAAAAGCTGTGCTATAAGATACATCAAGCGCAGATGAACTGCGCTTGAGTTTTACTCTCAACTACCTTCATTCCAGGAGGAATCTGATGAACAAGAAGCTTCTTATCGCAGCGATGGGCGCGACACTGGTTGCTGGCCCGATGTTAGCGGCGCAGGCGGACACCGTAGTTTATGGTCATTTCCATGAGTCGATGGATAACTATGATAATGGCGGCGCTGCTGCTGCCCGTACTACTATTGTCCCCGCCGCCACCATTCCCGCTGTAACCGATACCTCGAATGGCTTGCTGAACAGCAACAGCAGCCGCTTCGGCATCAAGGGCAATGAAGATCTCGGTGGTGGTCTCAAAGCCATCTACCAGGTTGAATCCGGCGTTTTCAATGCTGACGATGGCTCTAGCGGTTTTGGTAACACCCTTCGCAACACCTACATGGGTTTTGCCGGTTCTTCGTGGGGATCGGTAAAGTTTGGCCGTCACGATACACCGGTTAAGGATATGAGCCGCAAGATCGATGCGTTCAACGAAGAGATCGGTGATCTGCGCGTCGGAATCGGTTACGCCAGATTCGATAACCGCGCGAGCAACATGGTGCGTTACGACAGCCCTTCATTCAGCGGTATCCAGGCTGCAGTGTTGTATTCTACGTCTGAAGCGAATACTGACGTCTCTCCCTCTGCCGCTCCCACAACCGGTATCACAAGCGGCAACGTCACCTGGTCACAGGGGCCGATTTATCTCGGTTTGGGTTATGAAGTACATAACTACCACAACAGCAACCTGAAGGAAGAGAGTGATATGCGGTTGGTTGGTATGTTTAACATCACCCCTGAGTTTTACGTCGCTGCTATCTACGACAAAGTGAGCAATCTCCTCGGCTTAGATGGTATTGACGGATCGACTTGGGGCATCGGAGCCGGCTTTAAAATGGCCAACAACCTGTTCAAGGCCCAGTACGCCAAGGTCGATTCGGTTGACACTGCAAACCCGGATGATGGTGCCACCGTTTGGGCCATCGGCGTTGACCATAATTTCAGCAAGACCACCAAGGTCTATCTGGACTATGCCAAGGCGGACAATGATGTTGGCCAGAACGTCAATGTATCGAGCAGCTACGCGGGACACGGCACGAGCAGTGTTCCAGCGGTGGGCGCAGGAAAGTCGCCGAGTGCCGTCTCGCTGGGCATGGTCGTCAACTTCTAAAAAAACAGTGCTGATGACTTAAAGTAACAAATAGTAATCTGCAGTATCTGACGGGGCCCGACGGGCCCCGTTTTTTTTGGTCTTGAACAGTGGCGTATCTGTTAGAATTTGACCTTTCTGTCGGCAGCTCGAATTTCAATGATCAAGATCGGCATCATCGGTGGCACAGGTTATACCGGCGTGGAATTACTGCGCCTGCTGGCCGCGCATCCCGAAGCGGATTTGCGGGTCATTACTTCCCGGGGCGAGGTCGGGAAGAAGGTGGCAGAGTTGTTTCCCAGCTTGCGAGGGCATATTGATCTCACCTTCACCGAGCCCGACGCAAAATCTCTGGCCGGTTGCGATACCGTATTCTCGGCCACGCCCAATGGTGTGGCCATGACGCACGCACGCGAACTGCTCAAGACCGGGGTGAAGTTTATCGATCTGGCCGCTGACTTCCGCCTGAAGGACCCGGCGGTATGGGAAAAATGGTACGGCATGCCGCATGCCTGCTCCGAGCTGCTCGCCGAAGCCGTTTACGGACTACCGGAAGTTAACCGTGAGAAAATTAAGAAAGCCCGGCTGGTTGCCAATCCCGGTTGCTACCCGACCGCCGTGCAGTTGGGTTTTCTGCCGCTGCTGGAGAACGATCTTGTGGATACGCAGCATCTGATTGCCGATGCCAAATCCGGTGTGACTGGTGCTGGCCGGAAAGCGGAAGTGCATACATTGTTTTCAGAAGCGGCGGACTCCATGAAGGCCTATGGCGTCGCCGGCCATCGTCACTGGCCCGAGATTCGTCAGGGTCTCGATGCCGTCAAGACTAAGCCCGTGGGGCTGACCTTCGTGCCGCATCTCACGCCCATGATCCGCGGCATTCATGCCACGCTTTATGCGAGGCTCACCAAACCGGGGGTGGATCTCCAAGCCGTATTCGAGAAGCGCTACGCCAGCGAGCCGTTCGTGGATGTCATGCCCGCGGGCAGCCATCCCGAGACGCGCTCAGTGCGCGCCTCGAATGTCTGCCGCATTGCCGTACATCAACCTCAGGGTGGGGATACCGTCGTCGTGCTGTCGGTGATCGATAATCTGGTCAAGGGCGCCGCCGGTCAGGCGATTCAGAACATGAACATCATGTTCGGCTTGGATGAAAGGATGGGTCTCGATCAGGCCGCCGTGCTGCCCTGAGGTTATTGCGGCTTGTGATCGATAGCCGATCCGGCTATGTTCAAGTAAACCGTGGATTTTCCTGCCTACAATGATTGATTTGAACAAACCCGGTGAGCTGGTGATCAAGCCGCGGTATTCACCGCGCATCAAACTGTTGCTCTCAGTGATCGCCGCTGTGGCGCTGCTGGTTTCGGCGGGCCTGATCTACAACTACGGATTGAACCGTGCCGGTTTTGAGCGCCAGTCAGCGGAGCAGACCCAGCTCACGTTGCAGGACGAGATGCGCAAATTGCGCGACGAGAACCATGAACTGCAGGAGTCCCTGGCGCGCGCGCAACGGACCATCCAGATGGATCAGGCGGCCTACCAGGACCTGGACAAGTCGCTCAAGGCCTCGGCGCAGGAGATCGTCAAGCTCCGGGAAGAGCTGAATTTCTACCGCAACATCATCTCGCCGACCGATAAGAAAAGTGGCCTGCGTATCCAAAATCTCTACATCGAATCGGCCGGCAGCGCGAATCAGTATCGCTACAAGCTGGTGCTCATCCAGGCTCTGAAACACGAGAGCTCGATTCAGGGGCGCGCCAGCTTTGAGATCAGCGGCGTACAGGTGGGTGAGGACGTCGTGTTGAAGGTCCCGGCGGCGAACGAGCACGCCATATTGGTTAGCTTCAAGTATTTTCAGGATATCGAGGGAAAGTTCGAGCTGCCCCGGAATTTTCAGCCTAAGCGTATCAAGGTGAATATCACGTCCCCGGGCGGGGCCTCGATGGCGGAAGCCAGTTATAACTGGCCGCAGGTGTAATGTCCGGCGGACGGGGTTAAGCTAAGCCCCTGTTTCGGCGTGCCATGTTTTTAGCCCCGGCACGTCTACAATTAAATCTATTACATGGAGGGTATATGTCTATGTTATCTGCTCTGGGAAAAATCCCGACTGAAAAACCGTGCAACACGATTGATACGCTGATCGGCGCCAAGACCGATCTCAAGGGCGATATCGTGTTCACGGGTGGACTGCGTGTTGACGGGAAAGTCCGCGGCAATATCACGGCCAAGGGCGACGGCAACAGCACTTTGGTGCTGAGTGAAAATGCCGCGGTGACCGGCAATGTGACGGTGCCGCACATCATCACCAATGGAACGATCAAGGGAAACGTCCGCGCTGCTGAGCGCATCGAACTTCAGCCCAAGGCGGAAATTTCCGGGGACGTGTATTACAAGGTGATTGAAATGTCCCTCGGGGCCGTGATCAATGGCAATTTGGTGCGGGATACAATCGAGGTTAATAAAGGTACGGTCACGCGGCTGAAATCGGCTGGCGAAGGCAATTCGGAGGCTGAACACCAGGATCGTTGACCTGATGGGTCAGGAATAGGATAATAGTTTTATTGAAAGTCCCTGAGATTTGTGGAGGTCCAATATGAGTGCTGCCATGCCCGAGATGCCGTCACCTCTGCTGTTCACCGACAGCGCGGCAAAAAAGGTGAAGGAACTGATCGAAGAGGAAAAGAATCCGGCGCTGATGCTGCGGGTGTTTGTTTCCGGCGGCGGGTGTTCGGGATTTCAGTACGGCTTTACGTTCGAAGAGAGCGCCAATGAAGACGATACGCGCGTGGAAAAAAACGGCGTTACCCTGCTGGTCGACCCGTTGAGCTTCCAGTATCTGACGGGAGCTGAAATCGATTTTCAGGAGGGCGTCCAGGGCGCCCAGTTTGTGATCAAGAACCCGCAAGCCAAAACCACCTGTGGTTGCGGTTCGTCCTTCAACACCTGAAAACTGCTTCAATCCAGAAACATCAAAAGGGCCCGTCTGGGCCCTTTTGTTTTATTGAAGCACAGTAGCAATCCAACCTGCGGGTTCACGCAGGATAAATTCCTCCCAGTATGACAACATGCCTGGCGCCGGTAACGGACGGCAGATTACCGGGCCGCCGCTCCAGCGTTTGATGCGCCAGCCAGGCGAAGGCCACCCCTTCCACCCAGTCCGGATGCAGACCCAATGCTTCAGTCGTGGCCACGGGGATACTGGAAAAATATTCAGCCAGTGCCGACATCAATTCATGGTTATGCGCGCCGCCGCCGCAGACATATACCTCTTGCGTCTGCGGCAGGTACCGGATCACTGCCTGCGTAATGCTCAACGCGCTCAATTGCACGAGCGTCGCCTGTACGTCGACGGCGGTGGGTGCCGCCGGAGACAGTTTCTGCAGATGGTCATGGAGCCAATCCAGATGGAAATACTCGCGCCCCGTGCTCTTGGGTGGTGATGCCGCGAAGTAAGGGTCTGTCAGCAGTTGCTCCAGCAGGGCCTTGGAGGATTTACCGGAAGCGGCCCATTGTCCCGCGTCATCGCAGTCGCGTGCATTGTGATGCCCCATCCATTGGTCAAGCAGCGTGTTGCCCGGGCCGGTGTCGAAGCCGCTCACCGGCTGTGAGGCATCGGCGGGAAGATAAGTGACATTGGCAATCCCGCCGATGTTGAGGATGACGCGGTTACGCCGCGTCGAATGAAACATCTGGCGATGAAACGCCGGCACGAGCGGCGCGCCCTGACCGCCGGCAGCAATGTCGCGCGCGCGAAAGTCCGCCACGGTGGTGATGCCGGTGCGCTCGGCGATCACGGAAGGGTTGCCGATCTGCAGCGTGAAAGGATGTGCCGCGCGCGGCCGGTGCCGCAGCGTCTGGCCGTGGCTGCCGATGGCGCGGATGTTCTTTTTATCAAGACCCGCCTGCTGGATTACGGCATTGGCCGCTTCGGCAAACAGGCCTCCGAGGGCCATGTCCAATTCGCCGAAGCGTTCGATTTCGTTGGCGCCGGCGCGCATCAAGGTCTGGATCTCGCCGCGCATCGCGGGTGGAATCGGATGCGCATGGGAGGCGACTAGGACGGGTTTGCCATCGGCGGAGATGGAGACCAGCGCGGCATCGATGCCGTCCACGCTGGTTCCTGACATCAGCCCGATATAGTGCATGGCCTGAGTTTCGGGCAGCGCGCGGGAAGTTACAAGGGGTTTGATTTAGCGGTTGGTGGCGATCAGCGTGCCGCGGCCGATAAGGTCCAGTCGCGCGTTCCAGGTTTTCGTCATCCGCGCGAAGTCGTCACGATGTTCCCCGGCGATCGGCGTGGACCCCGGGAATCGGAACGTCAGCGGATTGCGATGTTCGCCGTTGACCTGAAATTCATAATGCAGGTGCGGACCGCTGGCCAGGCCCGTGGCGCCCACGTAACCGATGGTCTGACCCTGATCCACGAAGCTGCCGACGCGGAGGCTGGTGTTGAACCGCGACAGATGCGCGTACAGCGTGCTGTAGGTGGCATTGTGCCGGATGACAATGCGCTTGCCGTAGCCGCCGTTCCAGCCCAAGGACAGAATACGTCCGCTGGACGTGGCGCGCACCGGCGTGCCGACGGGAGCGCCATAGTCCACCCCCTTGTGCGCCCGCCATTTTTTGAGGAGGGGATGGAAGCGGCCAGTGGAGAAGCGCGAGGTGATGCGGCTGAATTCCACCGGTGTGCGCAGAAACGGTCGGCGCATGCTCATGCCTTCGGGCGTGAAGTAGGAGGTATAGCCGTTGACGTCTCGATAAGCGATGGCGCGGAAGACGCGTCCCTGATTGATGAACTCGGCGGCCAGAATCGGCCCATCAGCCACTTTCTGACCCTGCCAGTATTTTTCCTCGTGAATCACCGAAAAACTGTCGCCACGGCGCAGATCGAGAGCAAAGTCGATATCCCATCCGAAGATCTCCGCGAGCTTCATGATCAGCGCGTCGGAAAGTCCGGCCTCCTGTCCGTCTTCGAACAGCGACGATTCGATGGCGCCACTGACATGGGCGATGCGCGTCTCAAAGGCGCGTATTTCCTTGGTAAGATCAAACCGACCCTCCTGGCGGATGAGATGAAACGCCTCACCGGGATCGGTTTCATAGACAAGCTCCTGCCAGGGCCGGCCGGCCTCGGCGCGCCAGCGCAGTGTTTGCCCCGGATGCACCTGGCGAAACACGTGCGCCTCGGGACTGGACTGGATCACGCGACTGATTTCGTTGCCGTCGTACCCATGCCGTTTCAGGATGTCCGACAGGGTGTCGCCTTTCCGGACCGTGACCTCGGTCCATGATTCGCGGTTAGAAGACTTCGTTGCCGGTGTTTCGGTAACGGCGGGGGGTGGCGCCAAGCCGTTCGCCACTGTCGGAAGAATCGCGTTACCGAGTAGCACCGTTTGTGGCGGTGTCGCCGGAATCAGCGTACCCGCCGGTGGGGCATCACCCCCGCGCGGTATGATGGCGGCGATCGTCACCGAGGTGAGAAAAATCGCCAGCCCCAGTAGCCACACCCCCCGCCGGTGAAAGTGACGGAAGCGGGTTGAACGGCGAGTCAGAAGTTTAATGTACTTGAGAAGTACTTTGGGCAAGGCTTTCATCCTGGTCTTGATTAATTGAAACCGCAGCATCAAGTCTAGCCGATCAGCGGATGGACGTGAACCCGCCATGTGGCGCCAACATGCCATGACGGGTCGGCTATGGTACCCTTGGCACCGCACAAATCTTCCGACACTTTCCGGATTATTTCATGACAGAGGCAAGCGAATCGCTGCGCATTATCCAGCGCGGCACCGAAGAAATTCTGCTCGAATCCGAACTCACCGAGCGTCTAAAATCCGGGCGGCGACTGCGCGTGAAGGCGGGCTTCGACCCGACCGCGCCCGACCTGCATCTCGGGCACACGGTGCTCATCAACAAGCTGCGCCAGTTCCAGGACCTGGGCCACGAAGTCCTGTTTCTGATCGGCGATTTCACCGGCATGATCGGCGATCCGACCGGCAAGAACACCACGCGCCCGCCGCTCTCGCGTGACGAGGTGATTGAGAATGCGCGCACCTACGAAACCCAGATTTACAAGATCCTCGATCCGGAAAAAACACTGGTGATGTTCAATTCCAGCTGGATGAGCGAGATGCGTGCATCCGATCTGATCCAGCTCGCGGCCACGCACACGGTGGCGCGCATGCTCGAGCGTGATGATTTCGCCAAGCGCTACAAGTCCGGCCAGCCGATCGCAATTCACGAATTCCTTTATCCTTTGATCCAGGGCTATGACTCGGTCGCGATGCACGCCGACGTGGAGCTGGGAGGAACCGATCAGAAATTCAATTTACTGGCCGGGCGTGAGCTACAGAAGCTCAACGGACAAGCACCCCAAGTCGTGATCACGATGCCGCTGCTCGAAGGCACCGACGGTGTGAATAAGATGTCGAAGTCGCTCGGCAACTACATCGGGATTACTGATACTCCACGGGAGATGTTTGGAAAAATCATGTCCATCTCCGATGAGTTAATGTGGCGCTACTTCGATCTATTGAGTTTTCGGTCAAGCGCCGAGATACAGTCTCTCAAGGACGGGGTGAAGTTGGGCCGGAATCCTCGAGACGTTAAATTTGAACTCGCGCGTGAGATCGTCGCTCGGTTCCACACGAAGGCCGACGCAGATCTGGCTTGGGGGGATTTCATTGAGCGATTCCAGCAGGGAGCGATTCCTACTGACATTCAGGAGATACCCTTGCAGGTGAAGTTGAAGCACGCAACTGTCCCACAGATTTTGCGTGGCGCGGGCCTTGTGGAGAGCACGTCGGAAGCACGGCGCATGATGGAACAAGGTGCCGTTCGAATCGACGGTGAAAAAATCACTGATTTTTACAAAGAGATTCCTGTGCCGTCGTCTCATGTATATCAAGTAGGCAAGCGAATCGCTGCCAGAGTCACATTGCAACGTATTCCCTAAGCACCAAGTATTGGCGGGCTTTTTGTGGAAGCCACTGGCAATCAGCCGCTGAAGGCTGGCACTCCTCTGACTGTTACCTTCTTGTCCGCCCCCCATCAAAGCGGAACCTATTCCCTCAAGCCCAGGGTACAGCGACTGACCCATAACGGAATCGCCATGACATTCATCGACTTTGGCCTGGATGATCTCCGGTTTATTGACGCAATCCTGTCCAGTTCTTTCTGAATATCCGAGTACCATGGTTTGGTACCTTAAATTAGGCAGTTTCCATTGTAGATATCAGTCTTTCCCGGCCACGCTGACCGACCTGAAAAAGGCTGAAATCAAGCGTTGACGCGAGGGGCTAGGCGCGTATAATGCGCCTCCCTTGGGCCGGTACCGTCGTATCGGCTTTTGTTCTTTAAAAATTCGAGATCAAGTAATTTGTGTGGGCGCTCTTGTCGAGCCTGGTCATCCAATGAAGGGCGACTGACATGCCTGCCTTAAAAAGCGGCGCATTCAGTCACTTGAAGTTTTAGTTC
>NZ_JBGQKW010000061.1:0-16854 GCF_041499725.1 Sulfuricaulis sp. | reverse complement strand
GGGAAAGAGCGGGCACATCGGCGGCAAGATCGCCGCCACCCTGGCCAGCACCGGCACGCCGTCGTTCTTCGTGCACCCGGGCGAGGCCTCGCACGGCGACGTCGGAATGATCACCACACCCGACATCGTGCTGGCGATTTCTAATTCGGGTGAAACGGAAGAAATCCTGACCATCCTGCCGATCATCAAGCGCATGGGCGTGAAGCTCATTGCGCTCACGGGCGGCCTGCAATCCAGCCTCGCGCGGCAAGCCGACGCCGTACTCAACGCCGGCGTGGAAAAAGAAGCCTGCCCGCACAACCTCGCCCCCACGGCGAGCACCACGGCGGCGCTGGCCATCGGCGACGCGCTCGCGGTGACACTGCTCAAGTCGCGCGGTTTCACGCGCGAGGACTTCGCGCGCGCGCATCCGGCCGGGAGCCTCGGTCGCCGCCTGCTGCTGTACGTGAGCGACATCATGCATACCGGAACCGCCATCCCCCAGGTTGCCGAGGGAGCGAGCTTGCGCGAGGCCCTGCTCGAGATGACCGGCAAGGGGCTCGGCATGACCGGCGTCGTGGACCATCAGGGCCGTCTCGTCGGCATCTTCACCGACGGCGATCTGCGTCGCGTGCTCAACCGCAGCGTGGACGTCTACCATGCCAAAATCACCGAAGTCATGACACAGGATCCGAAAACCACGCGTGCCGACCGCCTCGCGGCGGAGACGGTGCAGCTGATGCGCTCGCTCAAAATCAACGGGCTCTTCGTGGTGGACGAGAACAACCGCGTGCTCGGCGCGCTCAACATGCACGACCTGTTCCGCGCCGGGGTCATCTGACGTGAATCAGATTCATGCCGAAAAATTGAAGTCTATCCTTAGACTCCTGAAAAGTATGTCGGGTATCCAGCGCGCACGGATAACCAATGCATCAAAATGTCAAAAGGCATTTGTGATGGACGAGAACAGCTGCGTGCTCGGCGCGCTCAACATGCACGACCTGTTCCGCGCCGGGGTCATCTAATGAATCAGATTCTCGCGCCGGCGTTTACAATAGATCCAAAAGTATTAAGCTTGGCGGCAAAGGTTAAACTTCTGCTGTTCGACGTCGACGGGGTGCTCACCGATGGACGGCTCGTGATCGGCGATGACGGCCAGGAATACAAGGCTTTCAATTCGCTCGATGGCCACGGCATCAAGATGTTGCAACGCAACGGCGTGGCCGCCGGCATCATCACCGGCCGCACCTCCGAGGTGGTCAAACACCGCGTGAAGGATCTCGACATCAAATATGTCCATCAGGGATGCAAGGAAAAGCTGCCGGTTTACCGCCAATTGATCGCCGAACTAAAGCTCACGCCGGAACAGACCGCGTATGTCGGCGACGATGTGGTGGACCTGCCCATCATGCTGCAGGTGGGCTTGGCCATCGCGGTACAGAGCGCCCATCCGCTCGCCAAAAAATACGCTCACTGGGTCACGCCAAGCAGCGGCGGTTACGGTGCGGCGCGCGAGGCCTGCGAGATGATCCTGTACGCGCAGGGAACCTACCACGCGGAAATGCAGAAATACCTCTCGGACCACGGAGGGCGGGCGACCGGATGATCCTCGACGCCAAACGGCTCGCCATCACGGCCACTCTGTTGCTGCTCGCCACCGGCTCATGGTGGCTGACGCGCGCGGTGGGCGTGCCGGAGAAGGTATTCGACGGCAAGGCGCGCCACGACCCCGACTACATCATCGAGAATTTCGACGCCACGGTCATGAACGAGGATGGTCACCGGCGTTATACCCTGGCGGCCGCGCGGCTGGTTCATTACGGCGACGACGGCAGCTCCGATCTGGAGCAACCTTATCTGATCCAGTATCGCGGAAATCTCACGCCCATACACACCCGCGCCGACAAGGGATGGATACCGAAGGATGGAAATCAGATCCTCATGAGCGGCAACGTCCTTTCCGCCCAGGGCCGTGAGCCGCGAGGTGCCGGCGGTGAAATCCACGCCGACAGCATGAAAATTCTGCTCGACCGATGACGTCCGCATGAAGCCAAGCAAGCTTGCCTCGCCTGTCCTGCTGCCGGTCATTTATTTCCTGCTGTGGCTGGCGGCCGTCCCGATAACGCACGCCGCCAGGAATGATGCGGACGAACCCATCCGCATCAACGCCCGCTCGGTCGAGGCCAACGAAAAAACCGGCACGGCGGTTTACCGCGGCAATGTCGTCGCCGAACAGGGCCGGCTGTCGATCAAGGCGGATCGCGTGGAAATCCGCGCCAAGAACAACCAAACTGAACTCATTCAGGCAACCGGCAGCCCGGTGAAGCTGCGTCAACAGCCGGATGCCACGTCGGAAGAAATACAGGCCGAGGCCAAGCGGGTCGATTACCACGTCTCCACGAGAAAACTCGACATGAGCGGCGAGGTCAGCCTGCGACGCGGCGATGATCTGTTCACCGGCAGCGTGCTGCACTACGATCTCGATGCCAAAAGCCTGAACGCCACGGGCGACGACCAGAGCGACGGCCGCGTGCATGCCGTCATACAACCCCGAAAGCAGACGGCCCCACCCACCTCCAACCCGGCACCCAACCCCTGAGCGCACTCATGGCCGAAACGACAAAACAGGAAAGGCGCTCAAAGAGCAAACGGCCCAGCATCCAGGTCACCAGCACGCTGACGGCCGATCGAGTGAACAAGCAGTACAAGGGCCGTCAGGTCGTCAAAGACGTTTCGCTGGAAATACGCAGCGGCGAGATCGTCGGTCTGCTCGGCCCGAACGGCGCGGGCAAGACCACCTGCTTCTACATGATCGTGGGACTCGTGCCGATGGACAGCGGCGCCATCCGCCTGGATAAAACGGATATCGGCGATCTGCCGATGCACCGGCGCGCGCGTCTGGGGTTGGGCTATCTTCCGCAGGAACCTTCCGTGTTCCGCAACCTGACAGTCGCGGAAAACATCATGGCGATTCTCGAGACTCGAGCCGATCTTGCCGAGACGGATCGCGCGCGCATCCTCGAGGAACTATTGCACGATCTCAATATCGCCGCGCGGCGCGACGCGCCGGGAATCAGTCTCTCCGGAGGCGAGCGGCGGCGCGTGGAAATCGCGCGCGCGCTGGCGACCACGCCGCGCTTCATCCTGCTCGATGAGCCCTTCGCCGGCGTGGATCCGATTTCCGTCCTGGAGATTCAGCAATTGATCAGGCACCTGCAGGAACGCGGGATCGGCGTGCTGATCACCGATCACAACGTGCGCGAAACCCTCAAAATATGCGACCGCGCGTATATTCTGAGCGACGGCCGGGTACTGACTTCGGGCGCGCCCAGCGATATCTTATATAATGACGCCGTCAAAAAGGTTTACTTGGGAGAGGATTTCCGTCTCTGATTTTATTCGCTGTTTCCTATAGAGTATAGACACCGCGGCGCCGCGCGCCAGAACGACAGGCGGAATCCCCCCCACCGCACGAATATGTACTAAACTTTCGGGAAGACAACGCGGAATCGC
This sequence comes from Sulfuricaulis sp., assembly GCF_041499725.1. GTDB lineage: Bacteria > Pseudomonadota > Gammaproteobacteria > Acidiferrobacterales > Sulfurifustaceae > Sulfuricaulis. The sequence goes on along the minus strand of NZ_JBGQKW010000061.1, from coordinate 13,362 downwards.
TCCAGGGGCGGAGCGGCCCCGCTTACCACAGAACAATCGCCTGTATTTATGAAGCAGTCACTTGACCTTAAACTTGGTCAACATCTAACAATCACCCCCCAGTTGCAGCAGGCCATCCGGCTGCTGCAGCTTTCTTCCATCGAACTCCAGCAGGAGATCCAGGAAGCGCTCGAAAGCAATCCGCTGCTCGAGGAAAATGAAAAGGAGGAAGAACCCGCCGAAATAAAAGGCGAGGCGAACTCCACCACCGCCGAGAGTCCGGACAGCACCGAGACATCTTCCTACGACGAGGCCGAAACGCTTCCGACGACCGATTCCGGTCCCGATGTCGACGCCGGTCCCAGCGACGACAACGAGTCAGACTGGACCGACAGCTTCGAATCCATGACCGCTCCCACGGGGAGCCGCTCGGCGTCGGATGAAGATTTCCCCGACATCGACGCCCGCAACAGTCCGCCGCAGACACTGCGCGATCATCTGTTGTGGCAGATGCAAATGACGCCATTTTCGGACACCGACAAGCAGATTGGGCTCGCCCTGATCGACGCCATCAGCGAGGACGGCTACCTGAGCTGCAAGCTGGAGGAAATCCAGCAGGCCTTGAGCAAGAACTTGCCGGTGGAGATCGACGAGATCGAGGCGGTATTGCATCAGATACAGAATTACGACCCGCTCGGCGTCGGCGCGCGCGACCTCGCCGAATGCCTGCGCCTGCAGATGAAAGCGCTCCCGTCCGATACCCCCGGGCTAAAGGCGGCGACGGAACTCGCCACCCCGCAAAACCTGGCCCTGCTGGCCGACCGGGACTACACCCAGCTACGGCGCCAGCTCAAACTCGCGGCGGAAGATCTGCAGCAGGTGATCAATTTCATCCAGGGCCTGAACCCGCGGCCGGGAAATTCCGTCACTTCTTCGCAGGCGAGCTATGTCGTCCCCGATATCGTCGTCAAGAAAATCCGCGGCGTGTGGCGCGCCGATCTCAATCCGGACGTCTCCCCGAATCTGCGTATCAACCGTCATTACGAAAAGATGATCCACCGCGGGGATTCGAGCGCCGACAACCGTTACCTGCAGGACCAGCTCCAGCAGGCGCGCTGGTTCATCAAGAGCCTGAATTCCCGAAACGAGACGCTGCTCAAGGTCGCGCGCACGATCGTGGACCGCCAGCGCGCTTTCTTCGACCACGGGGCCGAAGCCATGAAGCCGCTCGTGCTGCATGACGTCGCGGAAACCGTGAGCATGCACGAGTCGACCATCTCGCGCGTGACCACCAGCAAATACATGCTTACCCCGCGCGGAATATTCGAGCTGAAGTATTTCTTCTCCAGTCATGTCTCCACCGCGGACGGCGGCACCTGTTCGGCGACCGCGATCCGCTCGATTATCAAGAAGCTGGTGGAATGTGAAATACCGACGCGACCCATCAGCGACAGCAAGATCGCCGAGATCCTGTCCGAGCAAGGCATCAATGTCGCGCGGCGCACGGTCGCGAAATACCGCGAGTCGATGAGCATCCCTCCTTCCAACCAGCGAAAGTCGCTAGTCTAATCAGCTTCGGAGAGCCTTCATGCAAATCACGGTAAGCGGTCATCAAGTGGAAATCACCGAACCCCTGCGCAACTATGCCTCGGAGAAAATCGGACGCCTCCAGAAACATTTCGACGACGTCATTGACGCCAAAGTCGTGCTGCACGTCCAGAAAAACCTGCACAAGGCCGAGGCCACCATCCACGCGCCCGGGACCACCCTGCACGCCAATGCCGAAGGACCCGACATGTATGCCGCGATCGACGCGCTCGCCGCCAAACTCGACCGGCAGATGCTCCGACACAGAGGGAAAACCGCCAACCACCACCGCGGCGAAGAATCGCTCAAGAAACTCGAAACCCCCTGAGACCCTCCTTGCCGGGCAAGCGTGCGTGCGTCCATCCCAAGGCATGGTACTGGCGCACGCCTATCATCCGGCAGGAACCGCATACATCTGAGCCCAACCCGATTGGCAGACAGCGCCGGATTGTCCATTCAACGCGGAGTGCCCCGGCAAAACCGGAATCGGCGAAGGCTTTCTGCCCCACGGCCGGCTTGAAGGTGCGCCGCGGTCTATCGGGGCGTTCGCCGCCCAGGTGTCCGTAGCATGAATGAGGCGTTCTCGACCGCAAACCTGTTACAATGGTTTTCACCCTGCTGCGCCCCGACGGACACAGCGGAAGAAGTTATGCATATTCTGTCGCGGCGGGGAAATTTTCCGCAACCACGATAATGAGGCAACAGCTGCTTGCGGCGTAAACCACGGAAGAAATCCGCCGGCGCTTCGATCAGGCCGAGCAGATCGCGTATCGACTCCATGACCACACCACCGGTCACGGCGCACGATTTTTTCGAAGCGCAATCCGTTTTGCTGAAACTCAAATGGATTGCGGGTGAAACAGGTAAAAACCGCCTGCTCGAACCCACGACCGCCAAGTATCCGGGCATGGCGCTGGTGGGCCATCTCAATTTCGTCCACCCGAACCGCATCCAGGTCATCGGTGAAGCGGAAATAGCGTACCTGTCTCGTCTCGATAAAAAGGAGTACGAAGAGGCGATCCGTAACCTTTTTACCTGCGACAAAACCTCGGCTGTCATCGTCGCGAACGGCAGGAATATCACGCCCGACCTGATCGCCGCCGCTGACAAGACCTCGCTCGCCCTGTTCTCGTCGTCACTGCCCAGCCCGGTGGTGATCGATCATCTCCAGTACTACCTGACGCGCGCGCTCGCGCCGCGAATCACGGTACACGGCGTGTACATGGAAGTCATGGGCATGGGTGTACTGATCACGGGCGAATCCGGCATCGGCAAAAGCGAGCTCGCGCTCGAGCTGCTTTCGCGCAATCACCGCCTGATTGCGGACGATGCCGTGGAGTTTGTCCGCGTCGGCCCGGACGTGATCGTGGGCCAATGTCCTACGCTGCTCTCGGATTACCTGGAAGTGCGCGGTCTGGGCATCCTGGACGTGCGGCTCATGTTCGGCGAGACCGCGGTACGGCACAAGAAGAAGCTGCACCTGATCGTGCGCCTGGAAACCATCCAGCGCCAGAAAATGAGCAAGATCAACCGGCTGGAATCGAAGCAGATGACCCGCGCTATTCTCGATGTGGAAATTCCGGAGGTGGCGCTCTTCGTCGGCCCCGGCCGCAACCTGGCGGTGCTGGTGGAAACCGCCATCCGCGCCTACATCCTGCGCATGTGGGGCTTCGATCCACTAGAGGATTTCATGAAACGGCATCAGGAGCACATGAACAATGCCGGGCCCGCTCATCCGGCCCGGCGCGACGCGCTGGCGGGAGAGGCGCTGCGCAGGGCGCGCAGCAAAGTAGACTGAATGAGTTTTTTCATCGTCAGCGGTCTGTCCGGATCCGGAAAGACCATTGCGCTCCAAGCCCTGGAAGACATCGGTTTCTACTGCATCGATAACCTGCCGGCCGTGCTGCTGCCGCATTTCTCCGGCCTGCTCGCCGACATGCGCAGCAACGCCGTCATGAACGTGGCCATCGGCCTGGACGTGCGCAACCGCGCCTTCCTCGCCGATCTCCCGAAGAGCCTGGACGAACTGCGCGCGCGCGGCGTCCACTACCGCATCATTTTCCTGGAGGCCGAGGACTCTATCCTGGTCAAGCGCTTCAAGGAAACACGGCGCAAGCATCCGATGCTCGATCATGAGACGCCGCTGGTCGAAGCGATAGATGTGGAGAAAAAACTGCTCGAACCGCTGTCGTTTGACGCGTCGCTCCGCATCGACACCACCCGCACCACGCCGCATGAGCTGCGCATGCAGGTAAGCAACTTCGCGCGCGGCGAGGATACCGCGGGACTGACGCTGCTGTTCGAATCCTTCGGTTACAAGCATGGGACGCCTCTCGACGCCGATTTCGTCTTCGATGTGCGCTGTCTGCCCAATCCCTACTGGCAGACCGATCTGCGCCAATACAACGGACTGGACGAGCCGGTCATGCATTTTCTCGAACAATACGACGAGGTTAAAGCCATGTTTGAGGATATATGCGTATTTCTGGAAAAATGGCTGCCACGCTTCGAGCGCGAGGACCGCACTTATCTCACCATCGCCATCGGCTGCACCGGCGGTCAGCACCGTTCGGTCTATCTCGTGCGCCGGCTGGCGGAATATTTTTCGGGCAAGGGCGTCAAGACGCAAGTGCGTCACCGGGAACTGAGCAGCAGCACAGGAACGTGATGATGGCGAATCTGAGGATGCAGAAGTGGTGCAAGGGTGAGCAGCGCGGCGGCGAACGGGCGCACACGGGTGAGCGGCGCAGGCCGCGAGCGGCCTGGCCAGGGATGGCCAGGCCCGGGCTTTCGAGCGCAGCCGGACGCGAAGCGAAGAAAGTGCGCCCTGGGCTTTTGCCCGAAGCAGGAGAGCGAAAAACAAATGCTCCAAATACGGAGCCAAGGATGCAAATGAATCCTCGCCACCTATCCTCTCTCGTGAATGGGCAGAGATAACCAGGATGGAATAAAAATGATTGGTTTACTGATTCTCGCGGATAAAAATCTGGGTGGCGGCCTGATCGCGGCGGTCGCGCACACACTCGGGGTCCTACCGCCGCAACTGGCGGCGACGGACCTCGATTACACGGAAACGCCGGAGAATGTGGACGCCATCCTGCGCGAGGGTATCCGGAAGGTGGACCAGGGCGATGGCGTGCTGATTCTCGCGGACGTGTACGGCGCGACCCACACCAACGTGGCCTGTCAACTGCTGGCGCGCGGACGCATCGAGCTGATCACGGGCATCAACCTGCCGATGTTGCTGCGCGTCCTCAACTACCGGCATCTTGAGATGGACGACCTCATCGACAAGGCCTTGAGCGGCGGCAGCGGCGGCATTATTTGTGCCGGCAATCCAGGGAAAATCCAGGGGACACGCTGATGCGCTGCCAGAAAATCATCATCATCAACAAGCTCGGCCTGCACGCCCGCGCCTCGGCCAAGTTCGTGAGCCTCGCTTCCGAATATGCCGCCGAGATCACGCTCAAGCGCAACAGCCAGCAAATCAACGGCAAGAGCATCATGGGCATCATGATGCTGGCGGCCGCCAAGGGGGCGGAGATCGAGATCTGCGCTGACGGCGAGGATGAGAAAAAGGCGATCGAGTCGCTGACCGAGCTGGTCAACGACCGCTTCGGGGAAGGCGAATAAAATGGCTATTTTTGTGCAGGCTTGCTTTCCTAAAATGAAGCTCTACTCGCTGCGTTCGTTCATCTTGCCATATGATGAGAAGCCCTACTCGCTACGCTCGTTCGTCTTGAGAATATCATGTTAGCGCTGCACGGCACCGGCGTCAGCGACGGCATCGTCATCGGCAAGGCCTTCGTCCTGCAGCGGGATCTGCCGGAAATTCCCGAATACGCCATCCCCAAGGAATATATCGAGGAAGAAGTCACGCGTTTTCAACGGGCGGTAGAGGCATCGCGCCGTCAGCTGCTGGCCATCCGCGAGCATATCCCCGCCAATGCGCCGCCCGAAGCGTCGAGTTTCCTCGACGCACACTTGCTCATGCTCGATGACAAGATGATCTCGATGGCGCCGATCGACGCCATCCGGCAGAAACAGTGCAATGCCGAATGGTCGCTCAAGACCCAGAGCGACATCCTGAGCGCCATGTTCGAGCAGATGGACGATCATTACCTGCGCAACAAGAAAACCGACGTCAACCAGGTCGTCACCCGGATCCTGCGCAACCTGTTGCAGCAGAATTATGACGAAGACGAGAAGATCGCCGCCGGGGCCATCGTGGTGGCGGACGATCTCACGCCGGCTGACACGGTGATGCTCAAGCACAATCACGTGCACGCGTTTGTCACCAGCCTGGGTGGCCCGATCTCGCACACCGCGATTCTGGCGCGCAGTCTCGGCATCCCGGCTATTGTCTCGGCGCACAGCGCCACGCGTTACGTCCGTTCCGGCGAGGAACTGATTGTGGATGGCAAACGCGGCATGCTCATCATCGCGCCCGACCGACATATCGTCGAGGAGTACCGCAGGCGGAAAAAGGAAATACTCCGGCAGCGCCGCGAACTCAACCGGCTCCGAACCAGCCGCGCGGTGACACGCGACCATCGCCGCATCATGCTGCTGGCCAACATCGAGTTGCCCGCGGACGTGCGCGCCGCGGCCCAGGCCGGGGCCGAGGGTATCGGCCTTTATCGCACCGAATTCCTGTTCATGAACCGGCCCGCGCCTCCGAACGAGGAAGAACAGTTCCGCGCCTACGTCAAGGTGGTCAAATCGCTGCCGGGCAAGCCCGTCACCATCCGCACGCTCGACCTCGGCGCGGACAAGCAGGTCGACGGCGGGCGCGCCGGCGCCACCATCACGGTCAACCCGGCGTTGGGTCTACGCGCCGTGCGGTTGTGCCTGCACGACACCTCGCTGTTCCGTCCGCAGTTGCGCGCCATCCTGCGCGCCTCGGTCTACGGGGACGTGCGCATGATGATCCCCATGCTCTCAAGCCAGGATGAAATTTTTCGCGTGCTCGATTTGCTCGAAGAAACCAAGAGCGAGCTCAAGCGCAGCCGCGTCAAATTCAACCCGAAGATTCCCGTCGGGGGGATGATCGAGGTGCCGGCGGCGGCGATCTCCGCCGATCTGTTCGCGCCGTATCTGGATTTTTTCTCCATCGGCACGAACGACCTCATCCAGTACACGCTGGCCATCGACCGCGTGGACGACGCGGTGAACTACCTCTACGATCCGCTGCACCCGTCGGTGTTGCGCCTGATTGACATCACGATCCAGGCGGGCAAGAAGGCGCGCATACCGGTGGCGATGTGCGGCGAGATGGCGGGCGATCCACGCTATACCAGCCTGCTGCTGGGGCTCGGACTCACCGAGTTCAGCATGCATCCGGTCACCTTGCTGGAAGTCAAGAAAATCGTGCGCGACAGTAACGTGGGGGAACTCACCCGATTCGCCAAACGGGTAATGAAAATTCGCGACATACGGGAAGTGCACACACTGGTGGAGAAACTCAATCAACGCTGAGTCTGCGGAAATGCAGAGTTAGGAAGTTAATCCAGCCTATTCCACACTCCGAACTTCACATTCTAAACTAACGGCGCAGATCTTCCGGCAGGTGCGGACCGATTTCCGTGGTCGGGGCAGGATAAACGTAACCGAAGGCCGGCTGGCTGTCCTGAACGATAGCGACCAGGCCACTGCGATACTTCAGGCGGTTGGCGCTGAACCCTTCCGCGATCCGCGGCTGGAATTTTTCCTTGAGCACCGAAACCGCGGTTATCTTCTTCAGCCGGAACGGTCGCCAGAACGGCGGCGGGCGGCCGGAGGCCGAATGGCCGCGTGTCTGATAGGCGTCCACGGACAGGTCGCCGCGCTCGTCGGTGTAGACCGCATGCGGTTCCACGACGCGGATCTGCCGCTGGTCGTGGTAGCGAATGGCAATGCAACGTTTTTCCTTAATGGCCTGACTGATCAGTTGAATGGTGTTGGGCAACATTTTTGCGATTCCTCTCTACCTCTACCAAATATGGCACAGGCCCGGGGAAGCGCAAATTCAGCTGATAAATGGCGGGTTTCAGGACCCCTGTGGCCGTTTCTGCCCCGAGACCGGGGCGCCGGCAGAATCAGACCAGGAACAGCGTCGCCAGGCCCAGAAAGATGAAAAACCCGCCACTGTCGGTGATGGCGGTGATGAGCACGCTCGAACCGCGCGCCGGATCGCGGCCAAGGCGGTAGCGCACGAGCGGGATCGCCACGCCGGCGCAGGTGGCGAGCAACAGGTTCAGAGTCATCGCTGCCGTCATGACAATGCCCAGATAGACCAGGCCGTAGAGGATATAAGCGATGATCCCCAGCAGCCCGCCCCACACCAGGCCGTTGACGAGGCTCACGCGAATCTCCTTGGCGAACAGCGCGCGCATGCTGGCCTCGGAGATCTGGCCGAGCGCGAGCGCGCGCACGATCATGGTAGTGGTCTGGTTGCCGGTGTTGCCGCCGATGCCGGCGACGATGGGCATGAGCGAGGCGAGCGCCACCAGCTTTACGATCGTGCCCTCGAAGGCGCCGATGACGCGCGAGGCGATGATGGCAGTGACGAGATTGATGGCGACCCAGGTCCAGCGGTTGCGCACCGTTTGCCACACGCTGGCGAAAAGGTCCTCGGCCTCGCGCAGGCCCGCGCGGTCGAGCCGCTCGCGCTCGGCCTGCTCGCGCATCACATCCACGACGTCGTCCACGGTGATGCGCCCGAGCAAGCGGTTGTTTTCGTCCACCACCGGCGCCGAGATCAAGTTGTAGCGCTCGAACGCCGCCGCCACCTCCTTGTCCGCAGTATGCACCGGGAATTTGATCACCTCGCGCTCCATCACCTGCGAGACGCGTGTCCAGGCGTCGGAGGTAAGCATCTTGGCCACCGACAGCAACCCGATCACACGGTCGTCGCGGTCGACGACAAAGAGGCTATTGGTGTGCTCCGGAAGTTCGCCGCGTCGCCGCAAATACCGCAACACCACCTCAAGGGCAATGTTCTCCCGCACCGTGATGGTATCGACGTTCATCAGGCCGCCGGCGGTGTCCTCGGGGTAGGACAGCACCGCGTCGAGGCGCTGGCGGTCCTGCTTGTCGAGCGCAAACAGGATTTCCGCAATCACCTCGTCCGACAGGTCCGGAATGAGGTCGGCGATGTCGTCGGTATCGAGGGCATGCGCCGCCGCCACCAGCGCCTGGTCGTCCATCAGCTTGACGAGATCGACGCGCACCGCCTCCGGCAGTTCTAGCAACACCTCGCCCATATGCTGATTGTCCACCTGCGCCCAGACCGTGGCACGCGGCTCCGGCGGCAGGCCTTCCAGAATATGAGCAATGTCCGCCGGGTGGAGTTCGGCCAGAATACCGTGTACCGGCGCGGTATCCCCGGCCTCGAGCGCGGCCAGGACACGCTTCAAATGATCCAGCTTCTTTTGTTTGCGCGCCTTGGCCATGGGGATTTATCTATTTTTCGCGGCCAGAGTGTAGAGGACTCGCGCGCCGGCGCAAAGCGGAATTTCCTGAGCATTGTACGTCTGTTGCCGGCTTGTTACAGCGAACAACGGTAAACTGGGGAAGGCAATTGTAGAAACGGGGTTACTTCAGAATAGACACGGGGGTGCTGGACATTCGGAATCGCTCTCGAAAGCAAATTGACCTTAGCCTCTTTGATTGTTATTTGATTCGGTTCTTTGATTTCCTTAGCTAACTTTAGCTAGAACGGCTATAGATAGTGTCTGGAACAAAATCAATCGCAGGTAGAGAAATGGATTTCCCATTAACAGTCAGCCCATCTATCTTAATCTTGAATCTTGTCCTAGGATCGGGCGGCGGCGCCTTAAACTTAACAGCGAAGCAATCGTCTCCTTTCTTCCGAAGATGTATGGATTTGTTCGCCGCATTCTCTCTCACAAGCTTTAGTGCGTTTGCACCGCTCCATGCCTCGCCACCAGGCTCCTTACAAAGAGGCGCTATGTATCCTAAGGTAGACTTTCCCGCTGATCTGAATCCTTGGTATCGTTTTTCGAGTTCGTAGTAGCTAGAGGAGTTTATGTCCTTACTATCCGTTGATAGAGTTATCCTACCCAGGTCAAGCGCGACGTCGTCGTCTGTTACCACAAGTAGCACTTCTAAAATGAAATAGTCCGGCAATTGTTTTCGACCATAATCAAAATCCTCGTAGTACGAAAATGGGTAAGAGTATTCACTTGGATCGAGAGAACGCCCGCGGACTGGAATCGAAAAATAATCATCGCCAGAATAAGTAAGTAAGGCATTGGCTGGTCTTATGACCATCACGAGTTCGCCGACTTCCATCCTCCCAGTCTTACTGATCTTAAATTCATTTGACTCTAAAGTGGCGCTACTGACGAAAAATCTGCTAGCGGCGAGCGGACAGCCGACCAAGATCAATGATGCCAGTAGCAACAAAAGGGATCGGAGAGATTTTATTTTGAACATGCGCCAAATCCCTCCGATATTGGATATTTATCTCAACTCCCCGCCACCGTCAAAGATTCGATCAGAATTGAACCGCTGCGGATATTGCCGCGGGTGTCCACGTCGTTACCCACGGCGGCGACATGGCGGAACATGTCCTTCAGATTGCCGGCGATGGTGATTTCCTCTACCGGATATTGAATCGCGCCGTTTTCCACCCAGAAGCCGGCGGCGCCGCGCGAATAGTCGCCGGTAACCATGTTGACCCCGAAGCCGATCAGTTCCGTCACCAGCAGCCCGGTGTGCATGCGCTTCAGCAGCGCCGCGAGATCGTCCTGGCCGGGCTCGATCGTGAGATTGTGCACACCGCCGGCGTTGCCGGTGGTGGCCATCTTGAGCTTGCGCGCGGAATAAGAATCGAGCACGTAGCCTTGCAGAATCCCATCGCGAATCAGGTCACGCGGTTTGGTGGCCACGCCCTCGCTGTCGAACGCGGCGCTCCCCTGCGCGCCCTTCAGATGCGGCTGCTCGTGGATGCGCACGAAATCGGCGAACACCGGCTTGCCGATGCTGTCCAGCAGGAACGAGGCCTGCCGGTACAGGCTGGAACCGCGCACGGCACCGACAAAATGGGACAACAGACTCGAGGCGAGCGGCGCCTCATACAACACCGGGCAGTCGCGCGTGGAGAGTTTTTGACTTCCCAGGCGCCGCAGGCTGCGTCGCGCCGCTTCCAGTCCCACCTTCTCGGGCGATTCCAAGGCCCCCGCCACGCGCGCGACGGTGTACCAATAGTCCCGCTGCATGCCGCCGTCGTCCTGCGCGATGACGCTCACCGACAGGCTGTGGCGCGTGGCCGCGACCGCACCCAGAAATCCGTGCGTGTTGCCATACACCTCGAGCCCCTCGTGGGTGGACAGGCTCCCGCCTTCGGAATTGGTAATGCGCTTGTCCAAGCCGCGCGCCGCGGATTCGGCCGCGCGCGCGAGCTCGATGGCCCGCTCAGTGCCCGGGTTCCAGGGATGATGCAAATCGAGATCGGGAATGTCCTTCGCCAGCCGCTCGGGGTCGGCGAGGCCGGCGCAATCGTCTTCCGCGGTGTACTTGGCGATGGTGCAGGCGGCGCGCACGGTTTCGCGCAGCGCCTGCTCGCTGAAATCCGTGGTGCTGGCCGAAGCGGTGCGCTGCCCGAAATAGACGGTCACGCCCATGCCCTTGTCGCGGGTGTGCTCCACGGTTTCGACCTCGCCCAGGCGCACCGTCAACGACAAACCCTGGCTGATGTTCACGCCCGCTTCGGCCGCGCTCGCGCCGGATTTCCTGGCTTCGGCGAGCACGTACTCGACGACGGCGGAAAGCCGCGCGCGGGATTCCTTGTCCGCCACCACCGGGCTGGTCACCAGTGCGCTCAACCCTGGGTTCCTCCGACGGTCAAACTGTCTATCTTGAGCGTCGGCTGGCCGACGCCGACGGGAACGCTCTGCCCTTCCTTGCCGCAGGTACCGACACCGGGATCGAGCTGAAGATCATTGCCAACCAGGGACACGCGTGTCAGCACGTCCGGCCCGTTGCCGATCAGCGTCGCGCCCTTGACCGGGCGCGTGATTTTTCCGTTCTCGATCAGATACGCCTCGGAGGCGGAGAACACGAACTTGCCCGAGGTAATGTCTACCTGCCCGCCGCCGAAATTAACGGCGTATAAACCACGGTCCACCGAGGCGATGATTTCCTTCGGATCGTATTTACCCGCCAGCATATAAGTGTTGGTCATGCGCGGCATGGGAAGATGCGCGTAGGATTCGCGCCGGCCGTTGCCGGTGGGCGCCACACCCATCAGGCGCGCATTGAGCGTGTCCTGCATGTAGCCCTTGAGGACGCCGTTCTCGATGAGCACGGTTTTCTGCGTCGTCGTGCCCTCGTCATCCACGTTGAGCGAGCCGCGCCGGTCGGGAATCGTCCCATCATCCACCACGGTGCATTGTTCGGACGCCACGCGTTGCCCGAGCTTGCCGGCAAACGCGGACGTGCCCTTGCGGTTGAAATCGCCTTCGAGTCCGTGGCCGATGGCCTCGTGCAGCAAAATGCCGGGCCAGCCGGGACCGAGCACCACCGGCATCGTGCCCGCCGGCGCTTCCACGGCGTCGAGATTCACCAGCGCCTGGCGCACCGCTTCACGCGCGTAAGTGAGCGCCTGGTCCGCGCGCGCAAAATAATCATAGGTGAAGCGTCCGCCGCCGCCGGAACTGCCCTGCTCGCGCCGGCCGTTGCTCTCCACGATCACCGTCACGTTGAGCCGCACCAGCGGGCGCACGTCGCCGGCGATCACGCCGTCGGAGCGCGCCACGAGCACCACTTCATGCGTCGAGGCCAAGCTCGCCATGACCTGCTTCACGCGCGGGTCTTGCGCGCGCGCCTCTTGCTCCACGCGCTCGAGCAATTTCACCTTGGCCTCATCCGGAAGACTCGCGAGCGGATCGTCCGGCCGGTAAAGCTGCCGCCCCGCCTCGCCGCGGAAGGCGACGGGCACGCGCGCTGGCACGCCTTGCTGCACGATGGCGCGCGCGGCCCCGGCCGCCTCCAGCAGTGCCGGCAGGACGATTTCATCGGAATAGGCAAAGCCGGTTTTTTCTCCGGCGCAGGCGCGCACGCCGACGCCCTGCTCGATGCTATGACTGCCGGATTTGACCTTGCCTTCTTCCAGCGACCAGGATTCGTGCCGGCTGTATTGAAAATAGAGATCGGCGTAATCCACGCTGCCCGACATCAACTGTCCTATCAGACGCATCAACTCCGTTTCACCCAGGCCGGCGGGTTCCAACAGGGATTTCCGGGCCAGCGTCAGCATGTTCGTGTTCATGCGCTCAGTCTCCGGTGCCGAATGCTCGGCAGGCTGGCACGCACGCCTTGCAGGCGCGCGCGGTCACAATCGGCGCTGGCATGACCCGCGCCATGTGCCAGCCGCGCAAGCACTTCACCCCAGGGACTCACGATCATGCTGTCACCGTGTGTCTCGCGGCCATTGGCGTGACGGCCGCCCTGCGCCGCGGCGATGACATAAGCAAGATTCTCGATGGCGCGCGCCCGCACCAGCACTTCCCAGTGGGCCTTGCCGGTGTGCGCGGTAAAGGCGGCGGGCACGACAAACAGCTCCGCCCCCTGATCCAGCAAGCGGCGGAAAAGTTCGGGGAAACGCAGGTCGTAACACACGGCGAGCCCCAGTTTTCCGCAGGGCGTGTCGGCCACAACGACCTCATCGCCCGGCTCGAAGCTGCGCGACTCCAGATATTGCTCGCCATTGTCGAGGCTCACGTCAAAAAGATGAATCTTGTCGTAGCGCGCCACGCGTTCCCCGCGATCGTTGAACAGCAGACAGGCGGC
>NZ_JBGQKW010000060.1:0-16867 GCF_041499725.1 Sulfuricaulis sp. | reverse complement strand
TCCTTCAGGCGTTGCAGCGCCAGCGGGTCCCTGTGCAGGTCCACGCCCGCGTCCTTTTTGAATTCGTCCGCGAGGTAATCGATGATGCGCTTGTCGAAGTCCTCGCCACCGAGGAAGGTGTCGCCGTTGGTGGACAACACCTCGAACTGGTGCTCCTTGTCGACTTCGGCGATCTCGATGATGGAGATGTCGAACGTGCCGCCGCCCAGATCGTAGACCGCGAGCTTGGAATCGCCCGGCTTCTTGTCCATGCCGTAGGCGAGCGCCGCCGCGGTCGGCTCATTGATAATACGTTTGACTTCGAGGCCGGCGATGCGTCCGGCGTCCTTGGTCGCCTGGCGCTGGGAGTCGTTGAAGTAGGCCGGAACCGTAATGACCGCTTCCGTCACTTCCTCGCCCAGATAATCCTCGGCGGTCTTTTTCATCTTCTGCAGCACGCGCGCGGAAATTTCCTGCGACGCCATGGCCTTGTCTTTGATCTGCACCCAGGCGTCGCCGTTCTTCGCCTTCACGATCTTGTACGGGACCATCTTGATGTCGCGCTGCACCACCTCGTCTTCGTACTTGCGTCCGATCAGGCGCTTGATGGCGTAGAGCGTATTCGCGGGGTTGGTGATCGCCTGGCGCTTGGCCACCTGGCCCACCAGCACCTCGGCGTCGTCCGTGTAGGCCACGACCGACGGCGTGGTGCGATCGCCTTCGCTGTTTTCGATCACGCGCACCTTGTCGCCTTCCATGATCGCGACACAGGAGTTGGTCGTGCCCAGGTCTATACCGATGATTTTCGCCATGTGTTATTGCCTCAAAGTTCCAGTATTCGGAGTATTAATGATGTTCGAAATGGGGTTGATTCGGGGCTTTTCAAGCCTAGCCGGCCGGTTTGGCCGCGGCCTGGGCAGCCCGGGCCACCACCACCATGGCCGGGCGCAGCAACCGGTCGTTCAGGAGATAGCCCTTCTGCACCACGCTGACCACATGTCCCGGCGGCACCTCCACGGACTCCACCATGCTGATGGCCTGATGTCGCTCGGGATCGAACTTCTGCCCCTTCGGATCCAGCCGCGTCACGCCGAATTTCTGGAAAACACTGTCCATGAGTTTCAGGGTCAGGTCCAGTCCTTCATGCATCTTTTGCACCGCGGGGCTGGTGTCCTTCGGCAGTTCCACCATCCGGGCCAGGTCCAGGCTGTCACGGACGGAAATGATTTCGGCGGCGAAACGATCCACGCCATACTTGTGCGCGGCCGTGACGTCCGCCTCGGCGCGGCGACGGGTGTTTTCCGCTTCGGCCTTGGCGCGCAGAAACCGGTCCAGGTTTTCTCCAGCCTCGGTGCGCGCCTGTTCCAGCTCGGCGCGCAGTTGATCAATCTCCGGGACCGGCTCGAGATCATGCGGGGCGCCCGACTCGGCCGGCGCGGCGGGAGATCCCGCGGCAGGATCGGTCGGAGCTTCCTTATACTGACTCATTACATTACCTCCACGCTGAATACACTCATGGTGAATGGGGCTAACGGTTCGTGGATTCAAGCCGATTGGCGCGCTCGCCGCTACTCAGCGCGCCGCTCAGGAGCCGCGCGGTAATGTCGACCATGGCAATCACCTGCTCGTAGGCCATGCGGGTGGGACCGATCACCGCGAGGGTCCCCACGATACGGCCATCCGCGCTGTAGGGTGCCGTGACCACGCTGCAGTCGGCGAGCACGTCGTAACCCGATTCCGAGCCGATAAAAATCTTCACGCCGCCGGCGCGCATGCTCTGGTCCAGCAGATGCAGCAGATCGCTCTTGGCGGTGAAGGCGTCGAACAGTTTGCGCAGTTTGCGCGCGTCGCCGAGCTCCGGGAAATCCATGAGCTTGGATTCGCCGCTGACCACCAGTTCCTCGGGTTCTTCCTCGGTGCTCAGGGCGGCGCGCGCCATTTGCACCGCGACCTGCATAATGCGCTGCATATCGTCGCTCGCCTGTTGAATTTCGTTCAGCAGCGCGCGTTTCACGTCGTTCATCGACACGCCGGAGTAGGTTTCGTTGAAGTAGTTGGCCGCCTGCACCAGTTCGGCCGGCGAATACTCGCGCTCCGCCTGGATGATGCGGTTGTGCACCTGGCCGTCCTGGGTCACGAGGATCACCAGGATGCGCTGGCCCGTGAGGCTCATAAAATCGATGTGGCGGAAGGCCAGTTGCTCTTCGCGCCGCGGCGCCGTCACGACGCCGGCGAGATTGCAGATCTCGGACAGGATATGCGAGGCGCTTTCGATCAGATGATGGGGATCGTGATTGGCGAAAAGTTCATGCTCGAGTTTATACAGCTCGCCGGCATTCAGGGGCTTTACCTTGAGCAGGGTATCCACGAACACGCGATAGCCCCGCTCCGTGGGGACGCGTCCGGCCGAGGTATGCGGCGAGCGCACCAGCCCCAAATCCTCGAGGTCAGCCATCACGTTGCGCACCGTGGCTGGCGACAGCTCCAATCCCGCCTGGCGCGCCAGCGTGCGCGAACCCACGGGCTGGCCCTCGGCGATATATCGCTCGATCAGGGTTTTCAGCAGTATTTCCGCGCGGGCGTCCAGGGACATGTCAATTGCTCTATATATGGTAGCGACTTTAGCACTCCCCCCGGTAGAGTGCCAAGCCCGGTGCGCGCCTAAGCTCGCGCTTCGTGCCTCAGTCAGGGTCACGGCGGTCCCGACGACGGCGGACACGCAGGCATGGGGAAACCGTCCGGACTCCGCTCGAACCGCGGGCGACATGGGCTTTTTTCAAAGGAAGAAACGGATATCCGCCACACATGATTGGCCGCCATGGCTGTGCGTGCTAGCTTAAGGCTTCGTCTCCGGAAAAACGCGCATGGACAAAAAAATCAAAACCGTCGGCCTGTTCGGCAAATACCAGGACCAGACCGTGGCCGAACATATCCTCCGGCTGGAGGAGTTTCTGCTCGGCCGGAAGCTCAAGATACTGTTCGACCAGGCCACGGCGGAACATATCGCCGGGGCCAAGTCCCCGGCACGGCCGCGCGATGCGATCGGCGGAGAGATCGAACTGGCCGTCGTCGTCGGCGGCGATGGCACCTTGCTCAACGTGGCGCGCGACCTCGCGCGCTATCGCGTCCCCATCATCGGCGTCAACCTCGGCCGGCTCGGTTTTCTCGCCGACATCCAGGCCGAACATATGACCATGGAGATCGGCAAGATTTTGGACGGCGACTTTCAGACCGAGAGTCGCCTGCTGCTGCATGCCGAGATCATGCGCAAGGGCCGGATCGTGCATACCGCCATCGCGTTCAACGACGTGATTGTCAGCAAGGGCGAGCTGGCGCGCATGATCGAATTCGAGACTTACCTCGACGGCGAGTTCGTCCACAGCATCCGCGGCGACGGTATCATTGTCGCCAGTCCGACGGGTTCCACCGCCTACGCGCTCTCCGCGGGCGGGCCGATCCTGCATCCCGCGCTCGAAGCCATCGCCGTGGTGCCGATCTGCCCGCACACGCTCTCCAACCGTCCGATCGTGTTTTCCAGCGACAGCATCGTGGAGATACTGGTTGCCCGAATTACCGAGCAGCACGCACACGCCACCTTCGACGGCCAGTCCACCTTCACGCTCGAGGACAACGACCGCGTGTACGTGCGGCGTTCGGAAATCGAGGTCGAACTCCTGCATCCCTCGGGTCGCAGTCATTTCGAGGTGATGCGCATCAAGCTGCATTGGAGCCGGAAGATCTGATGCTGACGATCCTGCACATCCGCGATTTCGCCATCGTCCGCGAGCTGGAACTGAGCTTCGAACCGGGCTTCACGGTGCTCACCGGCGAAACCGGCGCGGGCAAGTCCATTCTCATCGACGCCCTGGCGCTGGTGCTCGGCGACCGCGCCGACAGCGACGTGATCCGCCACGGTTGCGCACGCGCCGAAATTTCCGCCGGCTTCGCGCTGAAGCCGTCGCACGACGCCGCCAAATGGCTCAAGGAACACGACCTCTTCGAGGATCGGGAATGCCTGCTGCGGCGCGTGATCGAAACCGACAAACCTTCGCGCGGTTTCATCAACGGCCGGCCGATGCCCATCCAGATGCTGCGCGAGCTCGGCGAATACCTCGTCGACGTGCACGGCCAGCACGAACATCAGTCGCTGCTGCGGCGCGACGCGCAACGGCAGATCCTCGACGATTTCGCCGGGCTGGAAGATTCCGTTGTCACCCTCGCCGGTCATCATCGCGAAATGCAATCGTTGCACGAGCGCCTCGAATCGCTGAAGCAGCAGACCGCGGACCGCGAGGCACGCACCGAGTTGCTGCGCTTCCAGGTGCGCGAACTGGATGCGCTGGGGCTGGCCGCCGACGAGATTCCCGCGCTCGAGGAGGAGCATGCACGGCTGGCCAACGGCGCCGAACTCATCGAAGGCGTACAGGCCGTGACCCAGGCGGTGCAGGAAGACGAGGAGCTGGCGGTATCGCGGCAACTGGCGCGCGCGCTCAACCGGCTGGAAACGCTCGCGCAATACGATCCCCAACTGGGCGAGATCGTCGCGCTGCTCAACGAAGCCGCCATCCAGATCGACGAGGCCGGCGGACGTCTCAACCATTATCTCGACAGCCTGGAACTCGATCCGGCGCGCCTGCAAACCGTCGAGCGCCGCCTGTCCACCGTTCACGATCTCGCGCGCAAGCACAAACTGAAGCCGGAGGAGTTGCCCGCGGTGCACGCGCGACTGCGCGCGGAACTGGACGACATCGAGAATTACGACGTCAATCTCGGCAAGCTCGAGGAAAATCTGGCGACGGCGCGCGCGGCCTATTTCAAGACGGCCAAGGACGTCTCGCGCCGCCGCGAAGTGGCGGCGAAAAAACTCACGCGCGCGGTGAGCGACGAAATGCAGGAGCTCGGCATGCCGGGGGGGAAATTCGAACTGGTCCTGACTCCATTGCCGGAAGGCGAAGCCAGCGCCCAGGGCCTGGAGCGCGTCGAGTTCCAGGTCAGCGCCAACCCGGGCCAGCCGGCGCGGCCGCTGGCCAAGGTCGCCTCGGGCGGCGAACTATCGCGCATCAGTCTCGCATTGCAGGTGGTTCTCGCCGGCACCGGGCGCATCCCGACAATGATCTTCGACGAAGTAGACGTCGGCATCGGCGGCCGGGTGGCGGAAGTGGTGGGACGGAAACTGCGCGCGCTCGGCCAGGCGCGCCAGGTGTTGTGCATCACGCACCTGGCCCAGGTCGCGGCCCAGGGGGCGCAGCACGTGCAAGTGCGCAAGCGCGCCGAAGGCAAGACCACGCTGGCGGAGGCGGCGCCGCTCGACGAGCATGAGCGCACCCTGGAAATCGCGCGTATGATTGGCGGCGTGGAAATCAGTAAACAGACCCTCGCCCATGCCAAGGACATGCTCACCCGTGCCTCAGCCTGACCTGACTCGCGCCGTCGCGAGCGTCACGCCGATCATCCGGCCGGCGGCGATCCACGATGTGCCCGAAATTCACCACCTTCTCGAAATCTACGCGGCGCAAGGCAATTTGCTGCCAAGAACCATGAACGAGCTCTACCGTCACCTGCGCGATTTCTTTGTGATCGAGATCAACGGACATGTCGCGGCCTGCGCGGCGCTCGAGATATTTACCGAGAGCCTGGGCGAAGTCAGAAGCCTCGTGGTGGCTGATGAATTCAAAGGGAAAGGTTTAGGACGTCTGTTGGTCGAGCGCGTTGCTGAAGAAGCACGCACCATCGAGCTCAAGCGCCTGATGGCACTCACCTACGTGGCCCCGTTTTTCCACAAACTCGGCTTCAAGACCGTGGCCAAGGATACGCTGCCGGAGAAAGTCTGGGGCATCTGCGTCAAGTGTTACAAGTTCAACAACTGCGATGAAACCGCGGTGCTGCTGGAACTGAGATAACTGCCTCCCGTTCATAACCTCTTCGGCATAGCGTGGCTCACTGAGACGCCCGCCACCAATACGATCATCCAGTGATGACAATAATTCTTGTCGGTATCGCTGCTTTTTTGTCCACGCTGCTGGGTGGATGGTTTGCGTTGCGCATCGCGGACAAACTTCATCTGATATTGGGCTTCAGCGCCGGTGCGGTCATTGCCGTGGCATTTTTCGATCTTCTGCCCGAAGCCATCGAACTGGCAGGAAAGGAGCACGACATTTCGGTTATCACGTCCGTGGCGGCTCTCGGATTCATGTTGTACATGATTCTCGATCGGACTGTCGTGCTTCATACGGGGGGTGACGAAGGCATGGGGCTCCGCCGGCGACGCGGAAGATTAGGGGCGGGCAGTTTGTCCATTCACAGCTTCCTCGATGGCGTAGCGATCGGTCTCGCTTTCCAGGTTTCCACGTCGGTGGGCGCCATCGTCACCGTCGCGGTGCTCGTGCATGATTTCTCCGACGGCATCAATACGGTAAATCTCGTTCTTAAGAATTCGGGCAAACCGGATGAGGCACTACGCTGGCTGCTGCTCGATGCCGCCGCGCCGGTAGCGGGACTGTCATCGACGGTCTTCTTCGTTCTGCCGGAAGTCGCCCTTGGACTGATCTTGGCGCTTTTCTGCGGTTTCTTTCTCTACATTGGCGCGAGCGACCTGTTGCCGGAAAGCTACCACGCCCATCCAACAAAGTTATCTACCATCATGACTCTTCTTGGCGCCGCGTTGATCTATGCGGCGATTCGATTGACGGGTCACTGACGGAATCCCATTATCGCCCTGACAAAACGGCGGCATTACTTGAATCGCACTGCGATTACCCACCAGGGTCTTGCATATCAGCACGACATGCATTAGGGTTTTGCGCTCACTACAATAAACAAAGGAATGTTGCACCCGCAACGCACCGCCGTGAGATCCAGATCAAAACTCGCTGGCTATCTCCTTTCGCTGCTGCTGTTGGTGGTCGAAGCAGGCGCGCTGGCGCACGAGCTGGACCATCAGCTTCAGAAGCCGGATGCACCGTGCGCCCAGTGCGTCTTCGTCAATCACCTGGGCAAAACGCCGGTTACCGTTCCCCACATTTTCATCGTATTCACACCTGAAACATATCTTTCGCTTCCCGCTGTTCCCGCGCCGCGCCGGCACGAAATCACCGCCTACGCGGTGCGCGCTCCTCCCGTCGACTCCGAAATCTAGCCGTTAAAACAACCGCGTCCGGACCCCGTGCCCATGACGCACGTCTTGCTCCGGCAAGGCGTCAATTCATTTCGTTGATTTCGGAGAATGATTATGACTTGCAGAAACTTGATCACCGCCGCGGTGTTGGCCGTCGTCACGCCAACCGCCGTCTTCGCGGCATCGCCTGACAGCACATCGGCACAACCGGATTCGGCCGCCAAACAGCCGAACGAGCAACAAAGACTGCGTTCGCTCGAGGAACGCGTCAAGCAACTGGAGTCCGCGCCCCCGGCGGCGACCGCCCCCGCCGCGTCCGCGGGCAGCTTTAATCCAGCTATCTCGCTGATTCTTTCCGGCCTTTACACGAATCTTTCGCAGGACCCGGCGAACTACCGCATCACCGGTTTTCCGGTGCCGTCCAGCGTGGAGATCGGCCCGGGCCAACGCGGATTCAGCCTCGCCGAAAGCGAACTCGGCATCTATGCCAACATCGATCCGTATTTCTACGGGGGGCTGAATTACTCCATGCACCCCGACGATACCGCATCGGTGGAAGAGGCGTTCATCCAGACGATCGCGCTATCCGACGGCGTTACCGTCAAAGCCGGACGGTTCTTCTCGGGCATCGGTTATCTCAACGCGCAGCACGCGCACGTCTGGGATTTCACGGACGCGCCGCTCGCCTACCAGGCTTTCCTCGGTACTCAATTCGGCGACGACGCGGTGCAGGTTAAATGGCTCGCGCCGACCGACACCTTCCTCGAGCTCGGTGCGGAACTCGGCCGTGGCCGCCCGTATCCCGGCAGCGATCGCGACAAGAACGGTTCCGGCGCCGGCACGGTATTCGCGCACGTCGGCGGCGATGTGGGTGCGAGTCACAGCTGGCGTGCGGGTCTTTCGGTATTGGAAACCTCGCCGCAGAACCAGGAGTTCTCCGACATCAATATTGCCGGCAATGCTGTAACCAACAGCTTCAACGGCGACACCCGCCTGTGGATCGCCGACTTCGTGTGGAAGTACGCGCCGAACGGCAATCCGGTCTATACCAACTTCAAGCTGCAAGCGGAGTACCTGCGCCGGCACAATAATGGCGATCTTACCTACGATTCGGACGGAGCGCTCGGCGCCACAAACACGTCGTCGTACGATTCCAAACAATCCGGCTGGTATCTGCAGAGCGTTTACCAGTTCATGCCGTACTGGCGCGCAGGTCTGCGCACCGAGCAACTCGATCACGGTACGGTCGATTACTCGTCCAACAACGCCAATCTGCCGCAATCCAACTTCAATCCGTCCAAGAACAGCGTGATGGTGGACTACAGCCCGAGCGAATTCAGCCGCATCCGCTTGCAATTCGCCCAGGACAAGTCACGCCAGGACGTCACCGACAATCAATGGTTCGTGCAGTACCAGATGAGCCTCGGCGCCCACGGCGCCCATCAATTCTGATTTCAAGGAGCATTCAACATGAAAAACCTTCTTAGTGCGTTGCTCACCGTCGCAACGCTTGCCTTCGCCCAGCACGCCTCAGCGCTCGATGTCTTCGCCTGCGAACCCGAATGGGGCGCGCTGGTGCAAGAGATCGGTGGCGATCGCGTGTCAATCTATGTGGCCACCAACGCGTTGCAGGACCCCCACCAGATTCAAGCCAAACCGAGCCTGCTGGCGCGGGCGCGGCGCGCGAATCTGGTCGTATGCACCGGTTCCGAGCTTGAAATCGGGTGGCTGCCGGTGGTGTTGCGTCAATCGGGTAATAGCGCCGTCCAACCGGACAAGCCCGGATACTTCGAAGCCGCCAACTACGTTCAGAAGCTGGAAGTCCCGACAATCCTCGACCGCGCCGCGGGCGACATTCATCCGGGAGGCAATCCGCACATACAGACCGATCCGCGCAATATCGGCCGCGTGGCGACCGCGCTGGCCCAGCGCATGGGCGAGGTCGATCCGGCGAACGCCTCTTACTACCAAACGCGCTATCAGGACTTCGCGAAGCGCTGGGACAGTGCGATCCAACGGTGGCAGAATGAGGCGGCACCACTCAAGGGCATCGTCGTGGTCGCACACCACAAAAGCTGGGTCTATCTCTATCGTTGGCTCGGGATGCGGGAGATCGCCGAGCTCGAGCCCAAGCCCGGTGTCGAACCGACGGCGGCGCACCTCGAAGAAGTATTGGCGCAGCTCAAACGCGAACCGGCGCGCATGGTCATCCGCTCGGCCTACGAGGATGCGCGCGCTTCGGAATGGCTCGCCGAGCGCGCCAAGATTCCGGCGGTCATGCTGCCGTTCACGGTGGGGGGTTCGGACAAGGACAAAGATCTTTTCGGCTTATATGACGACACCGTACAACGACTATTGCAGGCGGTGAAATGAGTTTCGACGCGCTCGACCTCAGCATTCTCGGGCCCGCGTTTTGCGCGGGCCTGCTGGTGCTCGCAACGCACGTGCCGATGGGCCAGCAGGTGCTGGCCCGTGGCATCGTGTTCATCGACCTCGCGATCGCGCAAATCGCGGGGCTCGGCGTCATCGCCGCCGACGCGCTGGGTTGGGAGCCGCAGGGCTACGCGGTGCAGATCGCGGCCGTCGGCGCGGCGCTGGTGGGCGCGCTGATCCTGACGCTCACCGAGAAGCGCTGGCCCGAGGTGCAGGAAGCCTTGATCGGCGTGCTGTTCGTGCTCGCCGCCTGCGCCGGCATTCTACTGCTGGCGAACAACCCGCACGGCGGCGAACATCTCAAGGATCTGCTCGTCGGTCAGATTTTATGGGTGAGCTACCGCCAGTTACTGCCCGTCGCGTTGCTCACTGTCGTCATCCTCGTCCTCTGGTTCGGCACGGGGACACGGTTGGGCCGCTTCGGCTTCTACGGGATGTTCGCATTTGCGGTGACGGCGGCGGTGCAACTGGTCGGCGTGTATCTCGTGTTCGCCAGTCTGATCATCCCGGCGCTGGCGAGCCGTTTTCATGTCGCGCGCCGGCGACTTGTCATCGGCTACTCCGTCGGCGTGCTGGGCTATGCCGTCGGGCTTGCGTTGTCGGCGGTGCTCGATCTGCCCTCGGGCGCGGTGGTGGTTTGGGCCCTGGCGGCCTGCGGGATCGTGTTCGTCTGGGTCATGGGTGGCAAGGTGAAACGGAGCTGAGAAAAACGACGGCGGGCCACGAACCCTCTCCCCTCTCCCCTCTCCCGCTTCCGCGGGAGAGACCGCACGGCCGCGAACGGCTGCCGCGAATTGCACCCTTGAACCGAGCGGTCTCTTCCCTCTTCCGGCCCTGTGGGCCACCTTCTCCCGCAAGCGGGAGAAGGAGAGTTCGTGCGGCCTTCGGCCGCAGGTTCATGGGTAGGGGGAGTCGGAGGGGGTCCCTTTATTTCTTGGAGCACTTGCCGTGCTGCTTCATGCCTTCGCACACGCCGTAGAGATACAGCGAGTGATCGTCGATATGAAAACCGGCCTTCTCGGCGATCTTGTGCTGGCGCTCTTCAATCGCGGTATCGTAAAACTCGAAGACCTTGCCGCACTCGAGACACACCATGTGATCGTGATGGCTGCCCTGGTTGATCTCGAAAACGGAGCGCCCGCCCTCGAAGTTATGCCGGATCACCAGGCCCGCGGCCTCGAACTGGGTGAGCACGCGGTAGACCGTCGCCAGCCCGACTTCTTCACCCATGTTCAGGAGTTCCTTGTAAACCTCCTCCGCGGTCATGTGCGGATGCTCGGTGGCCTCGAGTATTTTGAGAATCTTGAGGCGTGGCAATGTCGCCTTAAGCCCGGCCTTCTTGAGCTCGGCACCACCGACATTGGGATTTCGCGTGGAGGTCATCATAGACGTCTTCCCTTCAGGGACTGCGCGGAGAGTATACCCGGAAAAGCTTTCTGGGTTATCATCGCACCAGTGTAAATCACCCCACGGATGAGTTCCAAAACCATGCGTCATATGCTTTTTGCGGCGATTCTCGCCCTACTGCTCTCCGGATGTCTTACGGTCTACAAGGTTGAGGTCCAGCAGGGCAATGTCGTCACCCAGGAAATGATCGACAAACTGAAGCCCGGCATGACCCCCAGCCAGGTGCGCTTCGTGATGGGGACACCGCTCGTGACCGACCCCTTTCACCAGGACCGTTGGGATTATTACTATTATCTGCGGCGCACCAATGAGACTTCCGGTGAAAGCCAGCGCGTGACCGTGGTATTCAAGAACGACACGCTGGTTGCGGTGCAGGGCGATACACACATCAAGTCCGGCGATCCGACGACCAAGGAATCCGCCGCCAAACCAGCGCCCAGCGACGCACCGGCGAAATCCGACGCCACCCACCTGCGCACGTTATAATTTTTTTCCGCGGCGTACGGCTCGTACTCGCCGCGCTTCCTTCGGGTCTGCCACCAACGGCCGGTAAATCTCCACGCGATCGCCGTTGTGCACCGCATCCTGCAGGCGCGCGGTCTCGCCGAATATGCCCACACGTTGATGTGTCAGGTCGATCTCCGGAAATCGCGCGAGCATGCCCGACGCGCGGATGACCTGCTCCACCGTCGCGCCGGGACGCACAGACACTTCGATCACTTCCTGGCGGGCAGGCGTGGCGTAGGCGACTTCCACGCGCCAGGTTTGTACCGCGCTCATGCCGGCTTGCCGTACAGCTCCGTCGCGCGCCGGTGGAAGCGATCCACCAGCTGGTTCGCGATATTCGAGAATACCGGCGTCAGCGCCAGGCCCACGATCCGGTTCGCGACATCGAATTCCAGATCGAGGGAAATCTTGCTGGATTGCTCGTCCAGCGCCTTGAACTGCCAGAAGCCCTGCAAGTAGCTGAACGGTCCTTCGAGCAGCTGTATCTCCATCATCTTGTCGCGTTGCAGCAAATTGCGCGTGGAGAAGGTCCGGTGCACGCCGCTGTAGGCGATGTCGATGGCCGCGATCACTTCATCGCCCTCGGTCGAGACGATACGCGCGCCGCCGCACCACGGCAGAAATTTCGGGTAGGAAGGAATGTCCGCCACCAGCTCGAACATCTGGTGCGCGCTGTACGGAACGAGCGCCGAGCGGTGAATCGTGGTCATGCAAACAGATCGGGAAGATTGAACAGCACGATCAGCAACAGCGCCGGAATCACCAGACGCATCAGCCACAACCACGCGGGATAAAGCCAGGACGGCCGCAGGTGCAGCGCTTCGCGCGTCATCTCCGGCTTGAGCACCCAACCGGCGAACAATGCGATCAGAATGCCCGAGACAGGCAGCAACACCTGCGCGGTTACGATCTGCATGACATCGAAAAATCCCATTTTCTTGACGATCCCGAGAAACTTGAACGAAAACGCCCAGTTGTTGAACGAGAGAATCGTCACCACCCCGAGTGCCCAAGCTCCAACACCGCACAAGAGCGCGGAATTTCGCAGGCTCATGCCGAAGCGCTCGCTCAGCCACACCATGACCGGCTCCGCGAGCGAGATCGCCGAGATCCACGCGGCAAGCACCAAGAGCACGAGAAACAGCGTGACGAACACGCGGCCAAAGGGGAGATGGTCGAACGCCAGCGGCAGCGACTGGAACACGAGACGCGGTCCGGAGGACAGCTCCACGCCGGCGGCGGACAACACCGAAAACACCACGAGGCTGACGGCCAGGGCGGTGAATGTGTCCATGCCGACAACATAGAGCGACAGCCGCGGAATCCTGGCCTCGACATTGAGATAGGCACCGTACATCAGCATCGCGCCGGCGCCCAGTCCGAGGCTGAAAAAAGCCTGGCTCATGGCCGCGAGCACGCCCGCGCCCGACAGCCGGGTAAAGTCCGGCAGGAACAGCATGCTGGCGGCATGGGCCAAGGCATCCGTGTTCGCTGCGTAAACCGTCAGAACCAGCAGCAAAATCAGCAGCAGCGGCATGACGTAACGCGCGAACGCCTCGAGACCGTGACGCACGCCGCGGCTGACCGTGACCATGGTCATGGTCATGAAAAGGGTGTGCCAGAAAAGCTGCTTCTCGGGATCCTTCACGAGTTGCGCGAACTGGGCGCTCATCCCATCCGCCGTCAGGCCGACAAAAACGCCGGACGCCGCGCGCAAGGTGTAGGCGATGACCCAGCCGGCGATGACGCTGAGATAGGAAAGAATCAGGAACACGCTGAGCACGCCCATCGCGCCCACCACGCTCCACAGGCGAGTGCCGTGCACGCGCCGCGCCAGGAACCGGAAGGTCGCGACCGGCGACGCGCGCCCGCTGCGTCCCAGCATGTACTCCGCCATGAGCAACGGCAGGCCGATGATCAGCAGGCACAGCAGATAAACGATCAGGAATGCCCCGCCGCCGTACTGCGCGGCCAGCTGGGGGAACTGCCAGAAATTGTTGAAGCCAATCGCCGCGCCGCCGGCCGCCAGCACGAACATGCCCGGCGAGGACCAGCGTTCGTGCACGGTTTTCCTGCCACTGCGCAAGGGATCGCGACGCGCCGGATGTTTGTGGGTCGGAATCATCGTCTCTTCCCCGACGGAACAGGGCTGGGTTTCTCTCGCACGGGGCGAGAATGTGGCATACTCAACGCAGGGCGTCCACCGACAAACCGATTCACACGTATCCTCCCGATGCCGATTCCTTAATATATATTAAGTATATTAAGCATAGGCCACGGCGAACGATCGATTCCACGCCATGTCTGCTCCGATGTCAGCTTGATCGCCCATGAGCAAGAAAAAAGAAACCTCGCACGGTCCCGTCATCGCCCAGAACCGCAAGGCCTGGCACGACTATTTCATCGAGCAGAAGTTCGAGGCCGGGCTCGTGCTCCAGGGCTGGGAGGTCAAGTGCCTGCGCGCCGGACGCGCGCAGCTCAAGGAAGGCTATGTCGTGATCGAGCACAATGAGGCGTTTCTCGTAGGCACGCACTTTTCGCCGCTGACCTCGACCTCGACGCATATCCAGGCGAATCCCACGCGCACCCGTAAGCTGCTGCTGCACCGCGAGGAACTGAACAAACTGATCGGCGCCACCGAGCGCAAGGGCTACACGCTCATCCCGCTACAGCTCTACTGGCAGCATGGCCGCGCCAAGCTGGAAATCGGCCTCGCCAAGGGTAAACAGGCGCACGACAAGCGCGCCGACCTCAAGAAACGCGAGTCCGACCGCGAAATGCAGCGTGTCCTTAAAAACCGTTGACGGGTGGCGACCCCTTCGCCAATGTGCGGAACAACGTCTCGTTATTGCAGCGTCGTATGAAACCGCTTGAAACTGACGAGAACCGAAACCACCGCCATGACGACCAGTACCGCCACGTGCAGCGCCACGAAACCGGGCTCGCCGCCTTTCAGCAGTATGTTGCGCAGTAGCGCGAGGAAATGCGACAACGGATCGGCATAGGAAACCCATTTCATGATCAGCGGCATGTTCTCGAGCGGAAACATGAGCCCCGAGAGCAGGATCGCCGGAAACAGGAACAGGAATCCCCCGAGCATGGACTGCTGCTGGTTACGCGCGAACGTGGAGATCAACGTCCCGATGGCGACCGCGGTGCAAACGAACGCGAACGAAGCGATCAGCAGGACCAGCAGCGAACCGCGCATCGGCACGCCGAATCCGAATACCGCCACTGCCAGGATCAACGGCACGGTGGCCATGCCGAGCACCACGTAAGGTATCGTCTTGCCGTAAATCACTTCCGACGCCGAGACCGGCGCCGAAATCAGCATCTCGAACGTGCCCAATTCCTTTTCTCGCGTAATCGACATGCTGGTCAGGATGAGCGAGGTCATGCACAGCAGGATGCACATGACGCCCGGCACCATGAAGTACGAGGTTTGGAGCGTGGGGTTATACAGCACCCGCACGTCGAACTGGACCGGCAGATCGGGCGGCTTGATCTTGAGATCGTCCTGGATGACGCGGTTCACAATGTTCTTCACGTAGCCTTCTATGGATTGCGCCTGGATCACGTTCGTGGCGTTGACCAGCAGTTGCAGATCGGCGTCGCTGCGCCCGAGCGAGCGCGTGAGCCCGCCCGGGGGCGGTATCAGCGCGGCGTCGATCTTGCCGGCGCGCAGCAGCTCGAAAGGGTCGGCGTTGCGGTCGCCGGCGCCCGGCAGGAACCACTTGCTCTCCACGGCGCACTCATAGACGTGCTGCAATACCGTGTCACGCGAGTCCGGCTGCGCCCACAGCCGGATGTTCTTGACGTCGTTCGAGAGCGCGATCCCGAACAACGTGAGCTGGATGATCGGGGCGACGAACAGCAGCATCCGCATGCGCGGGTCGCGCAGCGCCTGCTTGAATTCCTTGCGCAGAAAACCGCCAAGCGTGGGGCTCATGGTTCGAGGTCCTTCTTGAACTTGCGGGTCGCGAGCACGACCATGATCGCGCACAGGACGCCGAGCGCCGCGAATGCCGTGCCCATCTCGAGCAGCGTCGCGCCCTTGAGATAGGACTCGCGCGTGATGACGATGAACCAGCGCGCCGGCAGGATCATGGTGAAATACCGGAAAAAGGCCGGCATGCTCTCGATCGGGAAGATAAAGCCGGAAAGCAGTTGCGCCGGGATCAGTCCGGTGATGATCGCGAGTTGCATGGCAATCAGCTGATTGCGCGTGATTACCGAGATCAGCAATCCCTGCGCGAGACACGCGGCGAGAAACAGCACGCAACCGGCACCGAACGTGATCAGGCTCCCCTGGAACGGCACGCCGAAAACGGTGCGCGACATGATGTAAATGAACGCGACCGCCGCCATGCCGAGCACCGCGTAGGGCGCGAGCTTGCCCACGATGATCTCGAGCGGCTCGACCGGCGTGGACAGCAGCAGCTCCATGGAACCGTCCTCCCATTCGCGCGCCACCGTGAGCGCCGTGAGTAGCACGGAAAGAATCGCCATCACGGCCACCGCGAGGCCCGGAACCGCGAACCAGCGGCTGTTGAGCTCGGGATTGAAGAGGAAGCGCGTTTTGATCTTGACCGGCTCGGGCGGATCGAATTCGCCGATGCGGCGCGAAGCGATGGTCTGAATCGCTCCGACGTAGCCGAGGATCGGGCCCACGGTCGAGTTGTCGGACCCGTCGAGCAGCACCTGCGCGCGCGCCGTGCGGCCGGCATAGAGGTCTTTCTGGAAATCCCCCGGAACGATGAGCGCCGCGCGATCGTGGTCGCCCGTCAACGCGCGTTGCGCGGCGTCTGGCGACGCGACGTGATCGACGATGAAATAACCGGAACTGCCGAAGGCATCGGCGAGCTGGCGCGACGAACGGGTCTGGTCGGCGTCGAACATCGCGACATGGATATCCTTCACGTTGAACTCGATCGCGAATCCAAACACAAACACCATGAATACCGGCAGCCCGAGCGACATCATGAGCGTGAACGGGTCGCGCAACACGTGATACACCTCCTTGCGCGCGACCGCGGCGGCCCGGCTCCAGCGGAAACTCATGGGTTGGCGCCCTCCACGATCCGGATGAAGACGTCCTCGAGCGTCGGGACGATCGCGCGGACATGAAAGTCCCGATCGAGCCGGGATTGCAGCTGCGCCGCCGCCGGCGTGTTGCGGAACGCGGCATGGAAGCGCAATCCATACGCCTCGAAGTATTCGAACCCGGGGTCGCGGCGCAGTTCCTGAAGACGCGCATAATCGGCCTTACCGCGCGGGTCGAGCTCATACAGCTGCCCCGGAAACACCGCTTTTTTGAGCTGCGCCGGCGTATCGAGCGCCACGATCCGCCCGGTGCGCATCAGCGCGATGCGGTCGCACTGCTCCGCCTCGTCCATGTAGTGCGTGGTCACGAATATCGTCTTGTCC
>NZ_JBGQKW010000059.1:0-17205 GCF_041499725.1 Sulfuricaulis sp. | reverse complement strand
TCAACGGCGGCGCTTTCGGCGACACCACGGTTTCGGCCTGTTCCGGCTTGATCGGCACCGGCGCGCCCTTGTAGCGCATTTCCGTCTCCGGCGTTCCCGGATGGCCGGAAGGTTTTTCCTCCGCCCCTGCGGCACCGGTAATGGATAGCGCGGTCGCTGCTAACAGACCGGCGGCAAGTGCTACGTGTTTGTATTTCATGTCGGGCTCCTCCCGCGTCAAAGTAGTTAAGAAAGAATTGAAACGACGTGATGAACACAATGTAAGGTTGTGACCGGGGCTACTCCTTGATATGGGTCAAAAACAACCCCACTTGACATGAGTCAAATGAAAATGAATTTATCGGCTTGTATTCAAGGAATTTGGGCTTGCCGGCACATAATGGCATTCACCGGTCCCGTCCCGGGCAAGTTTCGCAGGAGGGGTTAACCTCGTCGATGCCCGAAGAACCCATGTGCGATTCCATTTTCCGTACCAGTTCCAGCGCGCGCGGCGCCCGCTCCCGGCGCTTGCGCCGCTCGACCTCCGGCGGGCATTTTCGGTTGTTCCAATACGTCACTTGACAGTCGAGACAATAGTGGCATTCGTTGGCGTTGATCTCACCATTCTTGCGGATCGCCTGCACCTCGCACTCGACGGCGCAGATCTGACAGGGACGACCGCACTCGCGATGCCGCCGCAACCAGTCGAAGATGCGGAACTTGCCCGGGATGGTGAGCGCCGCGCCCAGCGGGCAGAGATACTTGCAGTAGAACTTGCGATTGATGGCGGAGACCAGAATCAGTCCGGCGGCGAACACAACGTAACCCCACTCGCGCTGAAAGCGCATGGTGATGGCGGTCTTGAACGGTTCGATCTCGGCCATGCGCTCGGCCTGCACCAGCGATTGCAGCGAGACGCCGAACAGCGCCAGCAGAATAATATACTTCAGCGCCCATAGCCGTTCGTGCACCATCTCGGAAAATTCATATTGCCGCACCCCGAGGCGGCGCGCCAGTTGCTGCGTCAGTTCCTGCAAGGCACCGAACGGGCACAGCCAGCCGCAATAAACCCCGCGCCCCCACAGCAGCAGCGTCACCGCCACAAACGACCACAGAATGAACATCATGGGATCGATGAGAAAACCTTCCCACTGGAAATTGTGCATCGCCGCCTGCGCGAAGGTGAGCACGTTGACGACGGAAAGCTGCGCGAGCGAATACCAGCCGATAAAAACAACGGTGAATATCAAATAGCCATCACGCACATACACCAGCAGACGCGGGCGCTTCGCCAGCCAGTCCTGAAACACCAGCACCAGCGTCAGAAACACCAGACCGGCCACCAGCACGGCGATCTGGAAGGTACTTTTGCGCCAGACTCCTTTCCAGATAGGTTCGTCTTGAACGGAAACGGTTATATTTTTTTTCGGTGCCGCCTGGGAGACCGACGATAATGCCCTGGCATGGGTTACCGCGGCGGGCGGCGCGGATTTGCCGGGGGCGGGCGCCGGCGTCGTAACATTGTCAGAGGCCGGTTTCTCTTTCCCGGAGACAGTCGTCGCATCGGCCGTGATGGGCGCGGGTGGCGGCGGAGGCGAGAGACCGCGGGATTCGGCCACGCGGCGCACGGAACGCATCAGGGTCGCGTTTTCGACCATGACGGTGATGGTGGCTCCGGAGATGGTGTCGATGGCGACGTCGCCGTCGGCGCCGGCCCCGATAACGACGCGGTCGAATACGGATTTATCCTTATATTGCGACACGAAGCGCTGCAGGCGCTCTTCGGATATCCCCACCACCAGGATCGGTTCCTGGTGTTCGACGATGCGCAGGCCCACGATGCGCCCCTGGAGATCGAAGCCCACCAGCGTGTTGATCGGATGTCCGGAATACGCCGGAATGCGGATAACATCGTCCGTCAGATAAGCATAACCGAGCAGGCGCTGGCCCTGATAAATGGCGGCGGACGGTGGCTTGCCCTCGAGGGTGCCGAAGCGGTCGGCCTGCGGGAAAAAATCCCGCACTGTAGGGTAAAGCTCGTCAATCGTCTCCGCGTGCACCGGGGCGGTCATCCCCAGAAACAGGAACAATGCAAACAGGCGAATGGCGGTCGCCAGGAAGGTCACGGAAGGTTCGCAAAATGGGATCGAAGCATAAGCCCTGCATGCATCTCATCAATCCTGATACAGGGAGATTACAGAGGCCTTGACTTCAGTCAAGCCTGGATCACCGCGAAACGCTAGAATGGCGCCGTACGACAGATCAACAAGGGGCGCAAACGTCGTGGAAATAGTTTATTTCACACTCATGGGGATAGGACTGTACTTCGCCTCCGACTGGATTCTGGAGCGCATCGAGACCCGGCGCGGCCACCGCTTTGAAAACCGCTCCATCATCTTTTTTGTCATCATTCTGGTGTTGGCGCTTGTCTCTTTCCAGCTGATCAGCCACTTCAAGCAACCCTGAACCGCTTACCCAATGCAAAAGGGTGAGGACCCCCTCACCCTTTGCGCACCTCGCACGAAAACGTTAATTAGAGTCGCACGTGCGTCGACGTGTTGAGACTCGCGCGCGAGCCGCGCCAGTTGTCGATGTGATACTTGGTAAACGGCAGGCCGGTCAGTTCAAAGAAACGCGGCCAGCCGATGCGATCCACCCACTCGCCCACGCGTTCCCAGGCATGCGCGTCTTTCTTGTACACGCGCAGAATGTTCGTCACGATCGCGGCGGCCTCGGGCCAGCGCGGCGGATTGTTGGGAATGCCCGCGGCCACCAGCTTGTGGAGCGTGGGCTTGGTGCGCGCATTCGAGTTCTTGCCGCCGACCCAGATAGCGATTTTGGAATTTTCCGGATCGTTGATCTGCATCGGCGGGCATGGCGGATAGCAGGCCCCGCAGCACATGCACTTCCTCTCGTCGACTTCCAGCGTCGGCTTGCCATTGACCATGGCGGGACGGATCGCCGCCACCGGGCAGCGCGCCACAACCGTGGGACGCTCGCAGAGGTTGGCGACGATGTCGTGATTGATCTTGGGCGGCTTGGTGTGCTGCACGTTGATGGCGATGTCGCCCTGGCCGCCGCAGTTGATCTGGCAGCAGGAGGTGGTAAGGCGCACGCGGTTCGGCATTTCCTCGTGGATGAACTCCTGATGCAGTACATCCATCAGCGACTTCACGACACCGGAAGCGTCGGTGCCCGGGATATCGCAGTGCAGCCAGCCCTGGGTATGCGAGATCATGGACACGGAATTGCCCGTGCCGCCGACCGGGAAGCCGCCCTTCAAAAGCTCCTCGATCAGCGGTTTCACCTTCTTTTCATCCGCCACCATGAATTCGATGTTGGAGCGGATAGTGAAGCGCACGAAACCGTCGGCATATTTGTCCGCGATGTCGCACAGCTTGCGAATCGTATACACATCCATCTGCCGCTGGGTGCCGGCACGCACGGTCCAGATCTGGTCACCGGTGTGCGACACATGATGCAGCACGCCGGGACGCGGACGTTCGTGCCACGCCCATTGGCCGTAGTTGCGCTTCATTACAGGATGCAGATACTGGAAATGATCCGGCGTACCGGATTCGGTGGGCATACGCGGTTGTGCAGACATTGAATAACCTCCGTTCAATTCAGAATTTCGTTATTTCTCAGCCGGCCTTGGCCAGTTTGAGGCGCGCCACTTCATCGTCCCAGCCGTCCATGCGGATATACGGATTGGTTCGCGGGTGATTGACCATGTTCGGGTCCACCTCCATGCCGAGACCTTCCAGCAGGTTATTGAGGCCGATGCGTTCGATCATCTCGCCGCAACGCTCGTGCTCCAGGCCGTTTTCGGCCCAGAACTCCATGAGGGTCTTGCTCAATTGAACGAGCTTCTCGAAATCCTCATCGGTTTCCAGTTTCATGAACGGCACAATCATCGTTCCCAGGAGATCGCCGATCTTGAGCGTGCGCTTGCCGCCCGCGAGGATGGTGACGCCGCGGTCCTTACCCGGCGACAGCGCCTTGGTCATGACGTTAATGCAGTGCATGCATTTGACGCAGTTGCGGTTGTCTATCTCGAGCGTGTCGTCGGCCTTCAGCTTCAGACACTTGGTCGGGCAACGCGTGATCACGTTGTCCACCACGTACTCGCGGCCCTTCTTCTTGACGAAGTTCTTGACTTCCGCCTGGTTGACCTGAATGTCGTCGCGCCAAGTGCCCAGCACGGCCATGTCGGAACGCTGGACGGAGTTCATGCAGTCGTTCGCGCAGCCCGAGAACTTGAACTTGAACTTGTAAGGCAACGCGGGCCGGTGGATGTCGTCGATGAAGGTGTTCAGCACTTCGCGGTGGGCGCGGCCCTCGTCGTAACAGGAGTGTTCGCAGCGCGCATGTCCCACGCAGGACATTCCCGTGCGCACCGACGGTCCTGCCCCGCCCATGTCGAAGCCCAGCTCGTTGAACTCATCGAAAGCGGGCTGGATTTTTTCCGTGGTACAGCCCTGGAGCATGATGTCGCCGGTCTGGCCGTGCAGCGCGATGAGACCGGAGCCGTGCTTCTCCCAGATATCGCAGAACTTGCGCAAAATATCGCTGGTGTAATGCATGCCGGGCGGCGGCATGATGCGGATCGTGTGGAACTCCTTCGACTCGGGAAATTTTTCGGCGACCTCGGAGAAACGCGGAATTACGCCGCCGCCGTAACCGATGACGCTGGCCGTGCCGCCTTTCCAGTAGCCCTTGCGGGTTTGATAGGAGTGCTCCAACTGGCCGAGCAGATCGACCGCCATGTCGCTGGTCTTGGCCAGACGTTTGATGCCGGTAATGAAGCTGGGCCAAGGGCCGCTTTCGAGCTGATCCAGCATGGGGGTTGCGTGCATTTTTTTGGTCATGGGCTTTCTCCGCCAATCAGGAAGAATTTCGACTTGGGTCCGGACCGGCGTGCGGGGGAGGCTGCCTTTCGATCATCCGCGAATGGCCCCGACCCGGAATACCGTTTCCGAGGCGGTATATTAGGAAACGTGGTGCGCATTAGTATGATCTACGTCAACCTAATGCCATGGCGGCAACCCCATTGGAGATATCCCCCTATCCCTTTGCGGGGGTCAACGGATTGTGCGGGATAATCGTAATACGTAAACGCGGATTAACCCTTGAAAATAACGGCAGAAACGCCGTGGCGCCTTACGTATCACGGCTTGCGACGCGCGTCCCGGGCCACATGGCACGATAACAGACATAGATAAACAGAAATCCGCCGGCGATGGAGATCAGGCCGCCCGCCCCCATGAGACCCATGCCGGTGACGCGGCCGACGCTGTCGAGCGCCTGCGCCGCGCCCGCGACCTTGCGCTGCACGCCGTAACCGCCCGAGATCACCAGGCCCAGCACATGCAGCAACTGGCCGCCGCCGTAGAGCCAGGGCTGGAGGCGAGCCAGTTTCACCTCCGGCGCGCGAAACCCGAGTTGTGGCAGGAGATGATAGGTCAGCCCCATGAACGCGAGCGTCACGCCGACGATATTGCCGTGATAGTGCGCCGGGATGGTGACGTTGGTGCCGCTGATCAGGAAACCGATCGCGCCGCCCGCGCCAAACAGGATCATCGAGGCAATCAACGCCGCACGCAGCGGCTGGCCGCTCCCCGTCGCTTTTCCGGCGTGCCACAGACCATGCAGCAAGGCGAGGCTCAGGGGCAAGGCGGCGAGACTGCCGCCGTAGCGCATGAGCCAGGTGAAGAGTTTGATGTGCTCCACGGACGTTACGGGGTAGGAATAATAGATAATCGGCGTGAAGAAAATCGTTACCAGACCGAAACCGAAGAAAATCAGCGCCACGCGCGGGCTGAGCGTCAATGGCGCGCCCGAGACCGAGGCCAGCCACAGCCACGCGACCAGCATGAGCAGCGTGTAGGTAAATTGCAGCACATGGCCACCGCCCCAGAACAGCAATTCGTAATAAGGCTTGCCGTGCAGAAATTCCGGCACCGTGAAATACGACCAGGCGAAGGCGATGAGCGCCAGCATGGCCGAGACCGCCGCGGTGTTCAGCCCGAAACGCAGCGCCGCCGCGCCCTCCATCCACTGGCCCACCGGCGGAATCGCGCCCATCGCGCGCAGAGTCAGCGCGGCGAAGCCGGCGGCGAACAGCAACAACCCGGTGAGGAACCATGTCTGCTGCAAAACGGGAATGTAATTGCTCATGAGCGCCTCGCCGGCGCCGGAAAAAGGCGCGGCCGCGATCGCCAGGGTGCCGCTGGCGGCAAGCAACAGGGCCAGCCTGCCGGCGCCGAGAAAGCGCGGCGTGGAATTGAGACTCCACAGCGCGCCGCCGAAGGCGAGGAACCACACCAGCACCGAGAGGTCCACGTGCACCACCAGCGCCGTGTGGAAAAAATCCACCCAGGGGAAAAAATTCTGGACATAGGGTGTACGCGCCAGCACCAGCAGCACCGAAAAAATCCCGGAACCCAGCAACGAGACCAATCCCAGCATCAACCAGCCGGTGGCAAGCTGCCGACGGCCGTCGTCAGAAATCGGAAGCGAAAATTCCATTGTGATTGCTCGCTGCTAAAGACACAAAGAAGAACAATAGACTGGATTAACAGGATTTCACAGGATTCACAGAAAAAAATAATTCAGAATTCCATCCCGTGAATTCTTTGCGCTCTTCGCGCCCTATTTAAATATAAACCCGCCGGTACGGGCGCTGAACTCGACGACAAATACCTGCGCCGGCGCAAGCTCGACATCCGCCTCCTTTACGTAGTTGAAATCCGTTACGCGCACGCTGTCCTTGAGCCGCGCGCGCAGATGGTGGCGTCCAACGGGCACCTGAAAGCGTTGATATACCGTGGAGACGCCGTCGCGCGAAAGACCCGCCGGCGGCAGTTCAGCCCGGTAAACCGCCTTGCCATCCAGTTCCAAGTCGAACACCACGGGCGACCGCTCGCGTCCGCACTGGAGCGCCACACGCATGTTGGGCGGCAGTTTCGCCAGTTCGTCCGCGGTGCGGACATGACACTCCTCTTTCGGCTGCCCCGCATGACTGAAGCTCGCCTTGATCAGCGCTATGTCCTTCGGGAAATGCATATAGGCCGGCGCCGACGAAAAATATCCGATCACGGCGACAAACAGGCCGTAAAACACCGCCTGCCCGGAATACTGCATGATCTTTTTCAGCATGATTCGATCCTCATGTCGTTGACACTTTTCCCTCGTCTCCGCCGTGCTCAATCGAGACGCCGGTGCAATCGCGCATCGTGGGTGCTGAAATGTTCGGCAAACCACGTCTTCAGCTGTTGCGCGAACGGCTCTTCACTGAAGAATTCCCCGTCCTCGTAATCGTCCATGATATCGCGGATTTCGTCGAGCAAACGCTCGTGATCCGCCTTGTGCGCGTCGTAATGATCGTAGTTCCTGGCGCGCATGATCTTCTCTTCCAGCGCGAAGTGCGCGGTGATACGCGCAAATATCTCCCCGAGAAAATCCATGACCGCCTCCTCGCCGCCCGGGCGCATCAGGCGATCATGGGCCTCGTTCACCAGGCCGATCAGCTCGCGATGCTCGTGATCCACGGCCGCGACACCGACGGAATATTTTTCATCCCACTCGATAAGAGACATCGTGATCCTCCGGTGGATGGGATGCAGGAGAAGCCGGCGGCGGGGTGGAGCCGTGGCGGTACGGACCCATGGCGCGCAACCGCGCGCGGAATGCCGCGATCTCACTCGCCAGGGTGGCGCCGCCCGCAGGTCCGGCCCATGCCGTGGCCAGCCGCGCGCGCGGCACCCTGCCGCGCAGATACGGATCGCGCTGTCCCGCCAGACGCTGTTCGGTCCATTCCAGACCCAGGCGCTGATAACAATCGCCCGCGATACAGCCCGCGAGCAGCACGCCGTCGGCGTGACGGCGGCTGATCACAAAATCAATGAATGAAGGCGGCAGCGCGCCGACGCAGGGTAATGCAACCGCTCCTACGCCCTGCCCCTTGAGCGCCGTCAAGTCGGAACTGAAGCGGCAACCGAACACCATGACGCGGTCGGTTCCCGTCAGTGACGCGGTGGCGGCGAGGATGCGCGCGCGCATTTCGCGCGTCGTGAGCGACGGCATGTCAATGCCCGGAATCAGATCGCTCACCCGCCGGAATGGCGTGGCGGTGGGACAGGCACCAACGCAGATCCCGCAAGCCGTGCACAGGTCCGGTTCCACCACGGCCTGACTCTCGAACGGCAAGCCGTCGCGCCGCGGCTGCAGGATCACGGCGCTGTAGGGACAGTCGGCGAAGCAGCGGCCGCAACCATTGCAATTCGCAAGGTCAACCACGGCCGCCGGTTCTTCCCGCCGGTGCGGCAACCACGGCAGCAGCATCAACAACAACGTCCCGCCGCCCGCGAGAGCCCAGATCGCGCCCGGCGACCAGAGATCGATCAAGGGATACATGGCCAGATAAAACCAGTCGGGCTGCACCCGGCTGACCAGCGTATCGAGATCGGCCGGTCCCTGGCTGAGCGCTGGATAGATCAGCGACAACGCCGTAAGCGCCAGCAAGCTACCGATCATGATCGGGCGCGGCGGATTGGTTTTGGCGCGGCTGATGCGCAGAATATGAATCCACATGCCCAGCAATAGAAACAGCGGGATGCCGATATGCATGAACACCAGCAGCGAGAAGAAACGGTCGTTGATCGAAGCGCTGTTCAGAAAATTTCGCGCGATCGGCTCGGCAAAAATCGGCAGCCAGTCAAACCACTCGGTGGTCACCACCGCAACATATTGGGCGAGGCGGTCCCACACCAGCCAGTAGCCGCCGATGCCCGAGGCGTACAAGAACCACAACAGAATCACACCGGTCAACCACGCATACCAGCGCACGCCGCGGTAACGGTCCAGCACGAATTCGCGCACCAGATGCAGCAGCACGCTGATCACCATCGCATCCGAGGCGTAGCGGTGCAGGCTGCGCGCCACCCCGCCCACGTACCATTGGGTATGCGTCAGGTATTCGACCGAGCGATAAGCACCGTCGATACTGGTCTCGAAAAAAACATAAACATAGATACCGCTAGCGGCTACCACCCAGAAAAAGAAAAATGACAGCGCCCCGAGGTGATAGAACGGATTGATCCTCGGGCCAAACGCCGCATCGAAGGCACGCTCGAAAAGCGAAAATGCCCGGCGGCCCGCGCGCTGTATCGTCTCGATCAAAACGGATCTCCGCGGAATTCCTAAGAATCCTTAGCAAAAGAGATGAACCGCCATGAACGCCAAGTTTTTTATTCTTACAAAGCAGTCTTTCTTGGCGTCTTGGCGGTTCAAAATCATATTCATTTTATTAGAGGCTCTAAGCCGCTAATCAACAAATACCCTAGCACGCCACTCGGGGAGGGAAATATGACTCAGGTCAAGCTCGCGCGCGGCGGCGATTACGGCGCCATTCGCGGATCAACAGGAAACTCACGGTCCCGATGGAGCCGAGGCCGATGAAAAACCCGATGAATATCGAGTAATCGAAACGGTACTGATCGGACGAGGGATCGTAAACGGTGCAGAACAGCTTGATGCGGCTGCTCAGATTCGACAACAGCGAAGACGATGTCGGCGCGCCAAAGACGAGTTCCTTGAGCGGTTCGACCAGCAGCGGGGTCTCAAAAGTCATGCCATACACCTGGCGGTAAATTTTTCCCTGCGCGTCGACCACCGTGGCCTGGATGAGATGATCGAATCCGTGCGGCGCGCCGTAAGCGATGAAGCCGAGCTCCCGGGTCAGGCCAGCCATCGCCGCGGCATCGGTGCTCAGAAACTCCCAATGCGCGATGTTCACGCTCTGATCCAGGGCGAACTGGCGCATCGCGAATGGCGTGTCTTTGGGCGTATCGAAACCGATGGTCAGCACGTTAAAGCTTTCCGGTCCGAGTGCGGCGCGCGCCGTACGCACCACCTTGGCCAGATGCTGCGTGGTCGTCGGGCAGATGTGATAACAGCTGGTGTAAATGAGGCTGATAACCAGCGGCTTGCCGCGAAATTCAGACATCCGCAGGTTGCGGCCGTCTGCCGCCGTCAGCGTGTAATCGCCGAGGCTCTTGCCGATCGCACCCTGACTGACGCCCAGTGCGGTTTTCTGTTCGAATTTCGATGCCGGGTCTGCCCCCGCCGTCGGTGACGAAGCTTGGCCGGACGTGTCATGCAGCGCAGCCATACCTGGCGAGGCCATGACGCCAGCACCGATCAAACCGAGGAACAGGATGAGTAAATGTTTAATGTGCATGGAGGAATCATATCGGTAAGGAACAGCCGGGCGGGCCCAGTGGTCCGCGTTTACAACCGCCTGAATCTAAGCTGTCTCAAAAACGTCGCGAGCGGCCGTCAGCCGGGTGAGGACGGAGCGCAGGAACCGGAGTGTACACGGCGGCCGAGCACCGCCCGATCCCGGATCACGGACGCGCAGCAGTTTTTGTGACAGCTTCTAGCCCAGTCCCCAGACCTGGGACAAATACTTCCAGTTGACGAAGTAGTACAGGATAAACGTTGTCAGGAACACCAGCGCCAGCACCAGTGTCCCGGGCACGGAGATGCCGCCGATGCCGATGCCGTGGACACCCGCCGCCACCGGTTCAGCGATGAGCGGGATCGCGCTCTTGACCTCGCCCCGGCGCCGGCCGAACAGGACCGAGGCGACGATCTGCAGAACGAAAAGGCCGCCTCCCACGATCGCCAGAATTCCGCTGATGGCCATCAGGCCGAGCATCAGATACGCGACTTCCGGGTACTGGTACTGGAACAGGGCGTTGGCGAACGAGATGTCCCAGTGGCGCCGCGGGACGCCCAGCGTACCGGCGCCCATCATGAACAGCGTAAAGCCGATCATGCCGAAGCCGAACAGATACGGCTGCCACTTAGCGAGTTTCGGCAGAATGACATCGCGTTGGAACAATACCGGCACCAGCCAGTAGGTCAGCGCCATGAAAGCCAGGGTCGTGCCGCCGACGACGGTGGCATGGAAGTGACCCGGCACGTACAGGGTGTTGTGAATGATCAGGTTGATCTGTTCCGTGCCCATCACCACCCCGGTGATGCCGCCGAGGAATCCAAAGATGATCAGCGACAGAAACATGCCGGAGAAGGTCGGATTGCCCCACGGCGCCTTGCGCAGCCATTCAAACAGGCCCTTGTTGAAGCCGCGCTTGCGCTGCGCCGCTTCTATCGCGCCCGGCACCGTCAGACCGTGGATCATGCTCGCCAGCACCGCCAGATACATCGCATAGCTGGTGTTGAAAATTTTCCATTCCGAGCTGATGCCCGGATCGGTCAAAAGGTGATGGGCGCTGGCCAGCTGCAGGAACAGGATGTAGAGCAGGAACGCCATGCGCGAAACCTTCTCGGACAGCGGCTTGGCGCCGAACACCACGCCGGCGATGAGGTACCACACGGCGATGTGGGCCGAGACGTTGATCTGCTGCGAGGAGTGGCCCATGCCCCACCACATGACGCGGTACATCAACGGGTCGATATAGTTGATGAAGCCGATCTTCCACAGGAAGGTCGGGATCAGGATGATCGCGCCCGAGGCGATGGTGAAGATGGCGATGATGCAGGCGGTCAATGCGCCGAACGTCACCACCGGAATCGACCCCTCGCCATAGGTGCGCTCGGCGCGCGCGATAACCAGCGTCCCCAGGAACACGAAGCAGCCGATCAAGGCGCCTACCGCGAAGAGAATAAGACCCAGATAGAAGTGCGGCTCGGCCGACATCGGAACATAGGAGGTCATCATCACGCTCGAACGCCCCTGAAAGACGGCGACCTCGGTCATGATGGACCCGATGACCATCAGCGCAAACCCGAGCCACGCCCAGCGCGGTGCCGCGAGGCGCGACCGCAACAGGGTGCTGGAGGCGAAGTACAACACGGCTATTTCGAAGAAGATGATCCAGAAGATGAGTACGCCGACGCCGTGCGCGGTCAGCAGCATGTAGAACATGTCCGCCTGCAACAAGTGAACCGTCGGCCAGCGCGTCAAGATCATCAACAAGCCGATAA
This sequence comes from Sulfuricaulis sp., assembly GCF_041499725.1. Classification (GTDB taxonomy): domain Bacteria; phylum Pseudomonadota; class Gammaproteobacteria; order Acidiferrobacterales; family Sulfurifustaceae; genus Sulfuricaulis. Next base: position 5,211 of record NZ_JBGQKW010000059.1, on the reverse strand, counting down.
CGCCGCCGACCAGCAGGAACACGATTCCCGCGACGGCGTTCAGTTTCATCAGCGTCTCGGCCGGCTTGTGGAACAGCAGGCCGGTGTCGGGACAGGTACGGAATTCTGCGCTATTCGCCATGGGCCGCTCCTCCTTACTTCACGTAGATTCTGCCGGTCATCGTGTGGTGCCCGATGCCGCAGTATTCATTGCACACGACGGTATACTCGCCGGATTTGTTCGGCGTGACCTTGATCACCGTCTCGTAGCCCGGGACCACCATCATGTTGATGTTCTCCGGCTGCAGCGAAAAGCCGTGCAGCCAGTCCATCGACGACAGGTGCAGGCGGTAGGTCTTGCCGTTTTCCAGCTCCAGGATGGGATACCATTCCCACAGCCGCGCCAGCAGGTAAACATCGGCGCCCGCCGGCGGATGCACCACCGGCATGTCGCGCGCGGTTTCCTTGCGCACGGTGTATTGCTCCACCATCGCCTGGACTTTCTTTCCGTACATCTCGGTCGTGGTGCGATAGGCCTCGTTCGAGAGGTTCTGCTTACCGTAGACATGCCAGTACGGCATCATGATGAACATCACGATGGCCCAGACCAGCGCGATGGCGACCCAGAAAAGCTCGACGCCCTCGATCGGTTCTTTCCACCAGATGCGTTCGGCAGGAGGTAGTAAAGTGCTCATGTTAGCGTCTCCCGGATATTATTTGGCCAGAGGGATAGTGACGATTTCCATAATGCCCCACAGGATGTAGAACACCGTGGGAACCACGACACCGATGAATAGCAGCAGAAACGGATTGTCGAGCACCCGTTGCATGGCAGGGACGGCTTGATCCCGACTTCCCGAGCCCGTGTTTTTGGCGGCAGACATGTATATACCTCCTGTGCTGATCAAAAAAACCGTTTGATTACTTTCGCCGGTCTGTTGTAGCGCGCCCGGCGCCATTATTCTTTCGCTGCGGCATTATGCCGCTGTCAATTAAAGACCGATTCGGGCGCTCATCTACTTGACTTAGGTCAATTCGACCAAAAATGATTTACACTTTGACGCGGGTTAAACCAGCAGCGACATGACGCTGAAAAAAAGTCGCGGGCATACGATCAATCTCCATGACTAACATCAAATGTGTCCATCAGGGTTTCCTGATACACCGGTCGCCGAACCCTCGAAAACTTACTCCCGATGCAAAGCGTGTCGACCGCCTCTCCTGACTCTCGCTCCCCGTCACCACGCACGGACAGCCTCTACACGCTGCTGGTTTTTCTCTCCCTCGTTCTAGTGCTGGTCGTCGTCATTCTCAGCGCCTATCTGCGGCTCGCGGGCAGCGGCCTCGGCTGCGCCGAATGGCCGGCGTGTTACGCGCTGATCAAATCACCGGCGGGTGGAACGGAATCGCTCGCCGCCGCGCACCTGGTGCCGGCGTGGGCCACCGTCATTCATCGTCTGGCGGCGTCCACGCTCGGCGCCATGGTGCTGGGCATCACACTGATGGCGCTGCGCCGGAAACGGCAACCGGGACACAACACGGGGTTGTCGCTGGCGGTGCTGGGACTGACGGTGTTTCTGTCGGTACTCGGATACAAAACACCCTCGCCACTGCTCCCGTGGGTGACGCTCAGCAATCTGCTGGGCGGCATGGCGATGCTGGCCATGCTGTGGTGGCTCGGTCAGCGTTCAGTGTCCCCGGTCGTAGGCGATGCGCGCGCGCCGGCGCTGCGGCCGTGGGCGCGCATCGGCGTGTTCATGGTTTTCGTCCAGATCGCTCTCGGTGGGTGGGTCAGCGCCAATTTCGCCGCGCTCGCCTGCGCCAGTCTTCCCGGCTGCGGTAATTTCCCCTGGCTCGACGGTCCCTGGCGCGAGAGTCTCAATTTGTTCCGCGTGCTTCCCGTCACCGACGGCGGCGTCATTATCACCGGCGATGTCGTCAAGCTCATCCACATGATCCACCGCCTCGGCGCCGTGGTTACATTCCTATATATAGGATGGCTGGGGTGGCGCGGGCTCAGGCTGGGAGGCCGCTGTCGCGGCACCGGCACGGCGATGCTGGTCTTTCTACTGCTGCAATTACTGTTGGGCGCCGCCGCGGTGGTTTTCGGCCTGCCCCTGGCGATGGTGACTGCGCATAATGCGGTGGCTGCGTTATTATTGCTGAGTACCGTGAACCTCATGCATCTTGTAACACCGCGAGCCTGAATCTTATGAAAAGACGAACGAGCGGAGCGAATAGGGCTACATAAGATGACGCCTGCCTACACGCTGTCTTCCGCAAAACCCGTCGCCTTCTGGCTGCTCGTCTGCTGCGCGCTGATCTTCGCGATGGTGGTGCTGGGCGGTGTCACGCGGCTGACGCGGTCGGGGCTTTCCATCGTCGAATGGGATCCGATCATGGGCGCGGTCCCGCCGCTCACCCAGACCCGGTGGGAGCAGACCTTCGACAAGTACAAGCAGACGCCGGAATACACGAAGGTCAATTCCGGCATGTCGATCGAGGAATTCAAGGGCATTTTCTACGTGGAGTGGGCGCACCGTCTGCTCGGCCGGCTTATCGGCGCGGTGTTTCTGATTCCGTTTCTTTATTTCCTCGTCCGCCGGCGCATCACGCGTGAACTGGCGCCCAAACTGATCGTCATGTTCGTGCTGGGCGGGTTGCAGGGCGCGCTCGGCTGGTACATGGTGAAAAGCGGACTGGTCGATATCCCGCGCGTCAGCCCCTACCGGCTCACGGCGCACTTGGCGTTTGCCGTCATCATTTATGCGTATATGTTCTGGACCGCGCTCGGACTGCTGTATCCGCCGGAGCCCCGGCCCACGCCCCGGGGGCTCGGCCGTTTTGGCGTGGCGGTGACCGCGCTGATTTTTCTCATGATCCTCTCGGGTGGATTCGTTGCCGGCAACAAGGCCGGGTTCGCCTTCAATACCTTTCCCTGGATGAATGGCCGCTTCATTCCCGAGGGCCTGTATGCGCTGCAGCCACTGTGGTCCAACCCGTTCGAGAACATCGCCACGGTGCAGTTCAACCACCGTCTCCTCGCCTATCTGCTGTGTCTCGTGATCCCGGTTTTCTGGTGGCGGGCGATGCGCGTGGCGTTGCCGGCGCGCGCACGGCTCGCCGTGCATTTTCTGACCGGCTGGCTCGCGGTGCAGGTGCTGCTCGGCATCGCGACGCTGCTGTATGTCGTGCCGATACCGCTGGCGGCCGCGCATCAGGCCGGCGCGCTCGTCCTGTTCAGTGTCGCCCTGACCCTCCAGCATTCGTTGCGGACGCCGCGCTAGCCGACGGCGTCCGCAACGGGCCGTTACAGTTTTTCCCGGGTGACTGGACGCCGGCAATGCCCTTGATTTTCATCAAGGCCCTGAGGCGGAAAACGCTGATACAAGGCTTGTTCCCGATATCCACATACATCGAGTCATGCCGTCGACAGACACATCAGCGCTCCCGGAACCAGGTCACTGGCAGGTATTCTCGGCCGCGCCGCATCGCATGATGTTCTTCCCCGGCGCGGTGCAGGCGGTGCTGATCATGCTTCTCTGGCTCGCGGAATTGGGAGGGCGTGCGGGTTGGTGGGCACCCTTGCCGACGGTAATCCCATCCACGTGGGCGCATGCCTTTCTCATGTTGTACGGACTGTTTCCGTTTTTCATTTTCGGATTTCTCCTGACGGTCTATCCGCGCTGGATGGGCGGTCCGACAGTACCGGCATCGCGCTATATCGCCGCTTTCGGTTTCCTCGCCGCGGGCATGATTTTATTTTATTTCGGCCTGTTCACTTCGCGCATCGTCCTGGCGGCGGCGCTGGCACTGCAACTGCTTGGCTGGGGAGTGACGCTATATGCCTTGCTGGCGGTTTTCCTCCAATCACCCAAACGCGGGTCGCACGAGCGTCTGCTCAACCTGGCCCTCGCCGCTGGCATGCTCGGCATCGCATGTTTTCTCGTCGGTGTTTTCTCCGGCGCGCCGATGGCTTTCTTGCTGGCGCGCGAGTTCGGGCTGTGGCTGTTCATGGTACCGGTGGTGTTCCTGGTGGCGCATCGCATGATTCCGTTTTTCAGCCAAAGCGTGCTTATGAACTACATGATGGTGCGTCCCGCTTGGGGTCCGCCAGTGATGCTCCTATGCGCCGTGGGGCATGTGCTGCTCGAACTCACCGGCCAGACCGCGTGGCGCTTCCTCGCGGATGCGCCGCTGGCGGTGGCGGCGCTGCATCATTCCTGGGTCTGGCAGTTCCGTCGCAGCTTCCACGCGCGCCTGCTGGCCATGCTGCACATCGCCTTTCTGTGGCTCGGCGTCGGGATGACACTCTATACCGTGCAAAGCCTCGCACTGCTGGTCACCGGTGTGGACTACTTCGGACGCGCGCCGTTGCACGCGCTCGGCATCGGTTTCTTCACCGGCATGGTGGTCGCGATGGCTTCGCGCGTCACCCTCGGACATTCCGGCCGTGCCCTGGAGGCCAATGACCTGACGTGGTACGTGCTTTTCAGCGTTAACATCGCCGCCATGCTGCGCATCGTGGCGGAATTTGTGCCTGGTACTGCCGGCGGAACGTTAAACGTCCTTGCCGCGGCAACCTGGTTGGTGTCTTTCCTGCTGTGGGGATGGCTTTACGCGCCGTTGTACCTGCGGCCGCGCCTCGACAGGAAACCCGGATAAATGAAGCCCTACTCCGCTGCGCTCCATTCGTCCTGTCATCATCATTGATGAACAGGGAACAGAAAATATGACTTATTTGCTGCTCAAGTATCTGCACGTCACCTGCGTGGTGTTGTCTATTTCCGGCTTTCTGATGCGCGGCGTGTGGATGATGCAAGAATCGCCGTGGCTGCAAAATAAATGGGTGCGAGTAGCGCCGCATATCATCGATACGGTTTTACTCGGATCGGCGATCCTGCTGGCGATGAAAATCCAGCAATACCCGTTCGTGCAGGGCTGGCTGACGGCCAAGGTGCTGGCGCTGCTGGCCTATATCATCATCGGCGCGATCGGACTCAAATACGGAAGCACCAAAAAAATCCGCGTTAGCGCGTGGCTCGTGGCAATTGCGATATTCGTGTACATCGTGCTGGTCGCGCTCACCCGTCAGGTTCTGCCTTTTGTCGCCTAGCGATTATTGCGGCGGCTTAAATCCACTGGCACGGTTCGGAAGTTTGACCTGCGTCAACCCGATTTCCCGCAAACTAGGCTAAGTTTACAGTTTTAAGGCCCATTCATTTCATGATT
>NZ_JBGQKW010000058.1:0-17355 GCF_041499725.1 Sulfuricaulis sp. | reverse complement strand
TCTGCGGCGACGGCGTCATCCACGTTCACTTTAAGCAAACGTCGGGCGCTGATATCCATGGTGGTTTCCCACAGCTGCTCTGGATTCATTTCGCCCAAGCCTTTGTAGCGCTGAATGGTCTGACCGCGGCGCGCTTCGGCCATTAGCCATTCCAACATGTCATTGATGTTCATTACTTTCTGATTTTTGTCAGCACGCTGGATGGTAGCCTCGGCGGTAAAATATTTTTCCAGGCGCTCGCCCAGTGCTCGCATCGAGGCATACTCGCCGGAGGAGACAAATTCGGCGTCGATCTTGGTACGTGTGGCCGTGCCGTGCTCATGCCGCAACACGCTCATTTCATGCAGATTATTGCGTGTGTCAATGCCCAGCGTCACTTCATAACGGCTGCGATGACCGGCATCGGTGGACAACCGACTCTGCAAATCCTGTACGATCTTCTCAGCCTGCTTTTTGTTTTTGAGCAGTTCAGACGTGATACGCGGCATGTAGATTAGACGACGCAGCGCTTCGGCGTCGTAACGGCGTGACAGGCGTTTTATCGTCTGTTCCACGGCAAGATAACTGCGGCAAAGATTGGCGAGCTCGGTTCCCTTCACTTCCTGGCCACCCGCCGCAAACAGCACAGCGTCCGTCAATGCGGCTTCGAGCAAGAATTCCTGTAGTTCGTTTTCGTCCTTGAGATAGCGCTCCTGTTTCCCCTGCTTGATTTTGAATAATGGCGGCTGAGCAATGTAGACATGACCACGGCTAATCAATTCGCCCATTTGTCGGTAGAAAAAAGTCAGGAGCAGGGTCCGGATGTGTGAGCCGTCTACATCGGCATCAGTCATCAAAATTACCCGATGATATCTTAACTTATTGATATCAAAGTCATTATTTCCTATCCCCGTCCCTAGCGCTGTGATCAGGGTGGCCACTTCGGTGGAAGACAGCATTTTGTCGAAGCGTGCACGCTCGACATTCAGAATCTTGCCCTTGAGAGGAAGTACCGCTTGAAACTTGCGATCGCGTGCCTGTTTGGCGGATCCACCGGCGGAGTCACCCTCGACCAGATACAGTTCGCATTTGGCCGGATCACGTTCCTGGCAGTCAGCCAGTTTTCCCGGAAGACCAGCCACATCCATGATTCCTTTACGCCGTGTCATTTCCCGGGCTTTACGGGCCGCTTCGCGTGCCCGCGCCGCATCGACAATCTTGATGGCGATGGCGCGCGCATCGGATGGATTTTCCTCAAGAAATTCAGAGAGTTTATCGTTTATTATGGATTCAACGACTCCCTTCACTTCTGATGAGACCAGCTTATCCTTGGTCTGTGAGGAAAATTTTGGGTCGGGTACCTTGACGGAAAGCACGGCCGTTAGGCCTTCGCGAGCATCGTCACCGCTAATGTCGACTTTTTCTTTTTTAGCCAGACCTGTCTTTTCAATGTACTGATTAAGCGTGCGAGTCATGGCGGCGCGCAAGCCGGCAAGATGAGTTCCGCCGTCGCGCTGCGGGATATTGTTGGTAAAGCAGAAGATATTTTCCTGGTAGGAATCGTTCCATTGCATGCATAGCTCAACTGTGACGCGATCGCGTTCAGCCGTGATCTGGATAGGCTTCGGATGCAGCGGGTTTTTGTTGCGGTTCAGATGTTCGACAAAAGCCGCGATACCGCCTTTGTATTCGAATGTGTCTTCTTTACCAGTTCGTTCGTCTAGGAGCGAAATCTTGACCCCGGAATTCAAAAACGATAGCTCGCGCAACCTTTTTGCCAGGATGTCATAATTAAATGTCGTATTGCCGAAGATTTTGCTGCTGGGTTTGAATCGAACATCCGTCCCCGTTTCGCTGCTCTCCCCAATTGTTTTAAGAGGCGCTTGCGGTTCGCCCAGCATGTATTTCTGATAGTAAACTTTGCCGCCGCGGCGGATAGTGAGCTCAAGCAGTTCGGATAGGGCGTTAACCACAGAAATACCCACACCGTGGAGACCTCCAGAAACCTTGTAGGAGTTTTGATCGAACTTGCCACCGGCATGCAATACAGTCATTACCACTTCCGCCGCAGACCGCCCTTCTTCGGGGATTACATCGGTTGGAATACCGCGGCCATTATCTGAAACAGTTATGGAACTGTTCGCGTGTATGGTTACCATGACACGATTACAGAACCCTGCTAGTGCCTCGTCGATCGAGTTATCAACCGCTTCAAAAACCATGTGATGCAGGCCGGTCCCGTCATCGGTATCTCCGATATACATTCCAGGACGCTTACGCACAGCATCCAAGCCCTTAAGGACTTGGATGCTGCCTGAATCATAAACGGATGGACTATCCTTTTTTGGCTGTGTCATCGAAGGCTAAGTTCTGGCTGTTTCACGTGAAACCTTTATTTTCGCGGGGTGCGTTCCACGTGGAACATATTCGCGGTGAAAGCTGCTAGAGCCGCATTGGCATTATAACGTATTGGGGATAGCGCGCTTCGGGAGATGCCAGAGTACAGCTGCTATTGGGATCATTAAGGCCGAAAACTACATACTCGCTACGCAGAGAGGAAATGGCTTCAATCATATAATTCACGTTGAAGCCAATCTCCATAGCTTCTCCCGAGTAGTCGACGTTCACTTCTTCTTGCGCCTCCTCCTGTTCCGGATTATGCGCTGTAATCTGCAGAGATTTATCACTCAAGCTGAACCGTACTCCACGATATTTCTCACTTGATAGTATGGCGACCCTTCCCAAGGTTTCACGGGTGGCCTCACGGGGCAGTTTCAGGAGTTTTGACTGCGAGTGAGGAATAACTTTCGTATAATCTGGATATCGGCCATCGATAAGCTTTGAGGTGAACACAAAACCACTGGTTTGTGCACGAAAATGATTTGCGCTGATCTGGATTTCAACTAGGCCATCCGGGTCATCCAGCAGACGCATCATTTCTTGAATGCCCTTACGTGGCACTATGACCTGTTTCTCACCCTTATTGGATTTTTCCAAGGCAATTTCACTAACCGCCATTCGGTGACCGTCAGTAGCAACAGCTCGTAGCTTTTTATCAACAAATTCAAGCAGCAGACCATTCAGATAGTACCTGACGTCCTGTTGGGCGATACAAAAATGAGTCTGTTCAAATAAACTCTTGAGGTTGCCCTGAGATATAGTAAGTGCTTGCTCCCATTGTTGTGACTGTATGTTGGGGAAATCCGTAACTGGGACAGTTGCAAGCGCAAAACGACTCTTACCGGACTTGATGGTGGCTTTGTCGCCCTCTTTTTCTCTCTTGATATTAATCTCTGCATCAACAGGTAAAGCACGACATATATCAAAAAGTTTTCTGGCAGGGAGCGCAATTTCAGCACTAGCGTTATTTCCCTTAAGTCCTTTTATCTTTGCGATAACTTCTATTTCCAGATCGGTACCAGTTAACGTCATCTCGCCATCCTGCAAGCGCAACAGAACAAAGGACAACACAGGGAGTGTCTGACGGCGTTCGACTACACCGGCGACATAGCTCAATGGTTTTAGCAAGTCCTCACGTGTGAGGTTGATCTGCATTTCTATAATTTACCTAAGTAAAGATAGTTTAAAGTTGTTATAACAAGAAAAGCTCAATTTTGTGAATAAAGCTTATATATCCTAGCCAAACAGCGTTAAATGAACTGAGCACCGTGTGTGTAACGCACTTGGTTTCTGTGTGTAAGAACGGTAAGTTCTGAATGATACCGGCTCAGAGAGATTCTACAAACATTGTGCACAGGGTTATCACCAAGCTGTTAGTCATGTTGTCAAAATCCGTATGAGGTTACTGTAATCTTCGTTCATTCTGGAATCCTTGGTCTTTAACTCCAAAACCTTCCGGCAGGCATGTAGAACTGTTGTATGATCACGACCACCGAAAGCATCACCAATTTCAGGTAAACTATGTTCTGTCAACTCTTTAGCAAGTGCCATAGCTACCTGGCGGGGTCTTGTTACTTGGCGTGAACGACTCTTTGAGTGCAGATCGGAGATACGAATTTTAAAATACTCCGCTACTGTTTTCTGAATGTTATTAACTGTGACCAGTCGTTCCTGAAATGAAATAAGGTCTTTGAGGCTATCACTAACTAGAGAGATGTCGATTTGTCGGCCAGTGAAATAAGCACTGGCCAAAATGCGCCGCAATCCTCCCTCGAGTTCACGCACATTCGAACGCACTCGTTTGGCAATAAAAAAAGCTACGTCTTCATGCAAATCTACCCCCTCCTGTTTGGCTTTTTTGATAAGGATAGCAACTCGTGTTTCCAGCTCCGGCGGATCAATCGATACAATCAAACCTGACCCAAAGCGGGAAATCAACCGTTCTTCAACACCCATCAGTTCCTTCGGAAAACGATCAGCGGTGATAATGACTTGGCGCTTAGATTCCTGTAGAGCATTGAAAGTATGAAATAATTCCTCTTGTGAGCGCTCCTTACCAACAAAAAATTGAATGTCATCAATCAGTAGCGCATCAAGATTACGGTAAAGCTTCTTGAAGTCATTAATCGCATTATGCTGTAAGGCTTTTACCATATCAGAGACAAAACGCTCGGAGTGGACGTAAGCAACGTTCGCTTCGGGACGATGTTTGAGTATCAAATCACCCGCCGCTTGCATAAGATGGGTCTTGCCCAAACCAACACCACCATAAATGAAAAGCGGGTTATAGGCCCCTCCAGGATTTTCGCCCACCTGTTTCGCGGCCGCGCGCGCGAGTTGGTTTGACTTCCCTTCGACATGTGTCTCAAAGGTGAATGTAGAATCAAGCCGACCGATGATAGACGGGGTTTTGAGTGATGGTGCCGACTCCGCCGGTAACACAGGGGTTCTGACGCTCGGCGTCACATGCCGGGACTGGCTTCCGACCTCAACCTGCACCTTAAGCGCGCCACCACTGTATTCAATGATCAACTCAGCAATCCGATCAAAGAACCGTTCCCGTACCCAGTCCATGACAAAACGGTTGGGGGCCAGCAACCGCAATACCTGTGTATCCTGGACAGCATGCAGCGGACGCAACCAGGTATTGAATTGTTGCGCCGAAAGCTCCTCTTCAAGCCTTTCCAGGCATTTCTTCCAGACAGGCGACTGCATTTTATGTTGAACCACACAACGGACAAAAACGGGGACCGGAAGTCTAGCCAGATAATCCGGAGTTATCCACAGGTATGATTGGCTCTTAGCATTTACAGTCAGTTAGGACAATTATGTATTGACAAACCTCGACGCGAGGCAGTAAGTTTGCCGCCCTTTTGCAGCAACACCGTTGCCGCCGATACCTAAAGAAGAACAGAACTGATGAAACGTACATACCAACCCAGCGTGATCAAGCGCAAGCGCACCCACGGATTCCGCGCCCGCATGAAGACAGTGGGCGGCCGTCGTATACTGGCCGCGCGCCGTGCCAAGGGCCGCCGCCGACTGGGCGTCTGATTTTGACGACCGCCCGTTGCGGGCTGTCCAAGTCATACCGGCTGCTGAAGCCGGCAGAGTTCAAGGTGACCCTGAAGAGCAGCACGCGTTGGCGCGACGATTTTTTCGGTGTTTACACGGCCCCAAACCTTCACCCCTACGGGCGTTTAGGCATCGTCGTCTCCCGCAAGACTTCGCCTCGGGCCGTGGTGCGAAACCGCGTTAAACGCCAGATTCGCGAGTCATTCCGGTGCCAGAAGGAAAAATTCAGCGGCCTGGATATCGTGGTGGTGGCCAATCCGCGTGCGGGCAAGGCTGAGTCGATCTCATTACGCGCATCGTTGCAGCAGATCTGGGATAAGGTCGAAAAACAGTGCAAAAAATCCTCATAGCCACCCTCCGCGGTTATCGCTACCTGTTGAGCCCGTGGCTGGGGAATCATTGCCGATTCCATCCCAGCTGTTCGCATTACGCGATTGAATCCCTGGAAAACCACGGTATTCTGCGGGGACTATGGCTCGCGCTGCGACGCGTGTTGCGCTGCCATCCCTGGTGCCGCGGCGGTTATGATCCGGTTCCTCCCGCCACCCGAACCAGCTCTGTCTCGGCACGCAAACATGGATAATCAACGTCTGTTTCTTTTTTTTGGACTTGCCCTGGTACTGATGCTGCTCTGGCAGGCATGGGAGCAGGAGAACGCACGCCCCCCTGATGCCACGACCGTTACGGCAACATCCGCCACACCATCAGGCGCGACACCGGATGTCCCCCAGGCCCCTGCGGTGGCGACGGAGGCGGTCCCTGCCCCCAAGGCAACCGAGGCGTTGTCCCGCGGTTCGCGTCTCGAGGTGCGCACGGATGTGATAGATGCTGTCATTGATACTCAAGGTGGCGACCTGCGCGGACTGGCTCTGCGTCACTACCCGGTCGCGGCGGACAAGCCGGAGCAACCGTTCCCGCTGATGCAAGACGAAGGCAGCGAGCTTTTTGTCGCCCAGTCCGGGCTTATCGGTCTCGAAGGCCAGTACCCGAATCATAAAACCCGCTTCACCGCCGAAGCAGCGCGCTATTCGTTAGCGGACGGCCAGAGCGATCTGCGTGTGTCGATGATCTTCCGTGCACCGGATGGCGTGCAATACATCAAGACCTACATCTTCCATCGCGGCAGCTATGTTGTCGATGTCGAGTTCGAGGTGAAAAATGCCAGCAGCCGTGAATGGTCCGGATATTTTTATGGCCAGTTCCAGCGCACGCACACCTCTTCCGGTGGTGGATTCATGAACGTAGCCCCGAGTTACACGGGAGGCGCGATCTATACCCCGGAGAACAAGTACGAAAAAATCCCCCTCGACAAGATGGCGGAGAAACCGCTCAAACGCCAGGTCACCGGCGGCTGGGTGGCGATGCTACAGCATTACTTCGTGGGCTCGTGGATGCTGCCCAAGGACGAGCGCAACGAATTCTACAGCGACGTGCTCGATAATACGCGCCATGTACTCGGCTTCAAAAACACTAATCCGACAAAAATCGCTCCCGGTGCTGACGGGCGAATCCGCGTCTCGCTCTATGCAGGTCCCAAGGAGCACAAGATTCTCGAGACGCTCCCCGAAGGCATGGATCTCACCGTGGACTACGGCTGGCTCACGGTTATCTCGGCGCCGCTGTTCTGGCTGTTGGCGGCGATTCATCGCCTGCTCGGCAACTGGGGTTGGGCGATCATTGTGCTCACGATTCTCATCAAGGCCGTGTTCTATCCGCTGTCGGCAACGAGCTACAAATCCATGGCGCACATGCGCAAGATGCAGCCCAAGATGGCGGCGCTCAAGGAGCGTTACGGCGACGATCGCCAGAAACTCAACCAGGCGATGATGGAGCTATATAAAACCGAAAAGATCAATCCGCTCGGCGGCTGTCTGCCGATCCTGATCCAGATCCCCGTATTCCTGGCGCTCTACTGGGTGCTGCTCGAAAGCGTCGAGATGCGCCAGGCGCCATGGATAGGGTGGATTAAGGATCTTTCGGCGCAGGACCCGTATTACATTCTGCCTATCATCATGGGTGTTTCGATGTTCGCGCAGCAGAAACTCAACCCCCAGCCGGTGGATCCGGTGCAGCAGAAGGTGTTCATGATCATGCCGTTCATGTTCACCGCCATGTTCCTGTTCTTTCCCGCGGGCCTAGTGCTGTACTGGACGGTTAACAACGTCCTGTCCATCGCCCAGCAGTGGCGGATCACGCGCATCGTCGAGGGCAAGAAGTAACGCCGCATCACGCTCGCGTGATCCCCACCGACACCATTGCCGCCATCGCCACGCCGCCCGGACGCGGTGGCATCGGCATCGTGCGTCTCTCCGGTCCTGCCACACGGTGTATTGCCGAGACCATGCTCGGCGAGCTCCCGCATCCACGCCACGCCACCTTCGCCAATTTCCTGAACGCCGCCGCTCGGCCTATCGATCAGGGCCTGGCGCTGTTCTTTCCGGCGCCTCATTCCTTCACCGGCGAGGATGTGCTGGAGCTGCATGGCCACGGCGGCCCCGTGATTCTCGACATGGTGCTCAGTCGCGCGCTGGAACTCGGGGCGCGCGGAGCACGCCCCGGTGAATTTTCCGAACGTGCATTTTTAAACGGCAAGCTTGATCTGGCTCAGGCTGAGGCCGTGGCCGATCTGATCGAGGCTGGCTCGGAAACGGCCGCGCGCTCCGCTTTACGTTCGCTCGAAGGCGAGTTTTCCCGGCGCGTGCATGCGCTTGTGGAGGGGCTCACGCGTCTGCGCCTGTACGTCGAAGCCGCGATTGATTTTCCCGAAGAGGAAATTGATTTTTTGGCCGACGAACGCATGCTGCGGGAGCTCGACGTGCTGGAAAGCAATATCGGGCAACTCTTTGACTCCACGCGCCAGGGTTGCCTGCTGCACGACGGTATGACCGTGGTGCTGGCCGGTCCTCCGAACGCCGGCAAGTCGAGCCTGCTGAATGCGCTGGCGCAGACCGAAACGGCGATCGTCAGCCCGATTCCCGGGACCACGCGCGATGTGTTGCGCGAGCGCATTCACATCGACGGTATGCCGCTGCACATCGTGGACACTGCCGGCCTGCGCGACGCGCGCGACGCGATCGAATCCGAAGGCATCCGCCGCGCGCGCGAACAGATGGAACGCGCCGATCGCGTGCTGCTGGTATTGGATGATGACGCCGGTGGTTGCTTGCCGGCGGAAGTTGAAAAATTTCTGCCGCCGAATTTGCCACGCAGCGTGATCCACAACAAAATTGATTTAAGCCGCCGCGCGGCTGGGATTACAAATATATCGGGCAGCGTTGAAATCGCGTTGTCGGCGAAAACCGGCGCCGGGTTGGATGTGCTGCGTCAGCATTTGAAAGAAAGCATGGGTTTTCAACCGGTGGGTGAAGGTACTTTTATTGCGCGCAGGCGGCATCTCGACGCTATCCGCCGCGCGCAGGAACATCTCGTTCGGGGAAAAGCGCAGCTTAAAGAATCGCGCGCCGGTGAATTGCTGGCGGAGGAACTGCGTCTGGCGCAGCAGGCGCTAGGAGAAATCACGGGCGCGTTCACTTCAGACGATTTGCTGGGACGGATTTTTTCCAGTTTTTGTATTGGCAAGTAGGTTTTTATTTCTTGCCGCATGATTCATATCGCCGGTCTTGGAATCGGTAAATTATTTTCCTACTATTTCGCCTGCGCCTTTCATCGGCTGTTTGCCTACGCGTGTAGGAATTTTCATCGGCGCGTTTTTTGAATCGGCACCGACAAGAGACGGCTCAAAAAAATATTTCAGATGCACGCAATAACGTGCGCGATGAAGGGCGATGTCGGTCCCGGCGCGTCACGTATAATTGACAGCACCAAGCACCGGGCTTGGTTCAGCGGTGAGACCCGTTAAGACATCAAGCACCTAGGCTACGGCGAGCAGTATCGTCACATCGGGTCGCGAGAAGCGCATAAAGACACGGAGGATTTTATCGATACAGGGAGGATCAAATGAAATTGCATTATATGCCGATCTTGTTGCTGGTATTCCTGGGAGTGAATGCCAGTCAACAGAAAGCCCATGCCGAAACCCAGCCGATACTTTGGGATGAATTAGCCCGCGTCATAAACGGGATTGAATTGAATTACCTGAGGCCGTACTTGTGGATAAGATATTCCACTACCACGACGCTCAATGGCCCTGCCGAGACGCGCTATTGTTATAAAATGGATGTAAGGCAGAAGCCCTACCGTACCAATGGATGGGTGAGCACCTATAACTATGTTCTCAACGGCTGGACGCAGGCCTATGGAACCATGGCCGATGCAGAGACGGCATGGTGCTGGCAATAATTTTCAGTTAGCCGTACACATTATCTTCACGCCCTGAAAGCCGTTACTTCGCGTTTGAAGGCGCGCAGTTCGTCTGCGCCGGTTAGCTCGCCATAGCGCACGTGCACATAACGTTCGGTGATTGCATCCATGCGATTCTTGAGGTCCGGCCTACGATGTGCACATCGGTGGGCAAAGTCGATGGCACCTTCGTGCGGTGCGCGCACCATGCCGGCACGCGCGAGCTGACGACAGAAGCGCAGATAAAGCGCCAGCGCCGGATCAACGGATTTTTTCGGGCGCAACAATAAAAACGCATAAACCAGCGTGACCAGCAGCGCGCCGACGAACAGCAGGCTGGTCAGCCGGCTCCAGGAAATATCATCCAGCCCCAGTGACGTGAAAAACCGCTCCTGGCGCTCCTTGCCATAGTCCACCACCCAGCGATACCACGTCATGTTCGTCAGGTCCCAGTACCAGCGCGCATGACGCGCCACGTGTTCGAACCAGCCCAGCTCCATGACACGCAGCACGGCATCTGCGGGCAGGCTGCCGAGACCGATACCTTGTTGCTCCAAGCGGCGCACGGCCTCCAGCCCGAGTTCGATGCGCTCGGGGGCCACCGCGCCGGTCGGATCCACGCGCATCCAGCCGCGTTCCGCCGTCCAGATCTCCGCCCAGGCATGGGCATCGGACTGACGCACGATCAGATAATTCCCCGCCGTGTTGAGTTCGCCGCCGAGGTAGCCGACGACGACGCGGCTCGGGACGCCGGCCGCGCGCATGAGCGTCACGAATGCCGCGGCGAAATGCTCACAGAACCCGCGGTGAGTGGCGAATAAAAATTCATCTACCGGATTATCGCCGAGCAGCGGCGGGTTAAGCGTGTAAAAAAAACTTTCCCGGTGAAAGTAATCGAGCGCGGCTTGCGCCACCGGCAAAGGATTTCCGTTTTCCCGGCGCCACTGTTCAGCCAGCGCCCGCGTGCGCGGGCTTAAATTCACGGGCAGCCGCAAGGCTTGTTCGCGTTCCGCTGCGTCGAGCGCGCCGGTGCGGTAACGGGTGTAAGAAGTCAGCGAATAATTTAGGCGCTCGTGGATCGGCTCGTTGTGCTCCAGCGTGAAGTCCGCCTGGTAACGTGCGCCCTTGGGCCTGATGGCGGGAATATCGAGTGCCGGCATCCACGGTTTGTTGCTGGGTTCCAAGGTCACGTCATAGCGCACCGGATCGGCCAGCGACACGAATGAAACCTTCCCCCCGGGTTGCGCGGTTCCGCGGCGCCAACCGCGCCCGTCGGTTTCTGTGAGCACCAGCCCGCGCCAGTAGAGTTCGCGCAGGGGTGGCGGGGTGCCCTCGAAGGTGACGCGGAAGGCAATTTCGGAGGATTCGCTCAGGTTCCGTATACTGCCCGGCTGCATCATGTCCGGCATGCCGGTGAGTCCGCTGTGGGCATCCGCCGGCAGTCCCCAGAGCGTACCGCTGATGCGCGGGAACAGCAGATAGACAATCACCATGAGCGGCAGCGCCTTGGCGAGCATGATCCCCGAAAGCCGCAAACGCTGGGGCATATTCAAGCCCGCGGGCTGCATGAGATGTATCAGCGCCGCGGTGCACGCCGCCACTGCGACCAGCGCCCACGCACCAAGCCACAACGACTGCGAATAAAGAAAGCCGCCGAGAATGACGAGATAGAACACGAACAGGCTGACCACGAAGTCGCGCAGGGTTTTGAGCTCGAGAAATTTCAGGCCCAGCAGCGTGATCAACAGCGCCATACCCGGGTCGCGCCCCAGCAGCGTGCCGAATTGCCGGAACACCGCCACGAGTATGAGCAGCATGAGCGCCAGACGCACTAGACGACTCGGCCGGTACCATTGAAAGGCCTCGCAGGCATAACGCCACGCGGCGCCGATGGTGAATACCGCGATGATCCACAGCGGCAGCTCCAGGGCGTGGGGCGCCACCGCGCACGCGCCGGCGACCAGTAGGCTGTGCAGCACCGGCCGGCTGGTGATGGCCGCGTTCATGGTTTCAGTCCAAACAGCGCGAGTGCGCGCAGGCATTCGTGCTGGTGATGTTCGCCATTCGCCGGCGCGAAGGATTTTTCCGGCAGACGCAGACCATAGAGCATTGCGTCGCGCTCGGCATCCAGCACCCAGCGGGTGAGGACGGAGAGTCGCGTTTCCGTGTCGAGGCCTAGGAGCGTGTCCCAGTCGAGCCACGCCGTGGGCTGATAACCGCCGCCGAATTGCTTGATGTGCCAGCCTTCACCGCGTGCCACTGCCTTCCAATCCACGTGATGCGGCGAATCGCCGGGGCGGAACTCGCGCGTGCCGATGTAATCATCTCCGCCGGCTTTAAGCCCGTGTGTGGATTCGAGCGTTTCCTGCTCGCGGGTTCGCCGTGGCGCGGGGTCCCCCGGGCGCGGATAAACCAGACAGGATTGCTCCAGCTCGACGCGGCGCGACCAGGAGTAGAGCAAGCCCAGTGGAAAACGCGTGGCCACCGTCACCGGCGGGATCGCGAGACGGCCGCGTTGGGTGGCGGGTATGGGCAGTTCGACATCGGCGGAGCCGCGCGCGGGAATGTCCACGCCGGCGATTTCTTTTTTGTCACGCATCACCAGTACACCGAAGCGCGGTGTGTCGCTGTCGTTTGTCAGGTGAATCCGGAACACGGCGGCCTCGCCGGCGAATACCGGCGCACAGATTCCGGCGGCCAGACGCAGCCGGAAAAGGTTGCGATGGGTGTAGAGCATCGACACCACCGCGAGTGACCCGAGCAGGAAAGTCAGCGCATATGCCAGACCGTTGCCGTAATTGATCGCGGTCAGCAACTGCACCACGAGCAGCAAGGCAAACAGCAGCCCGAAGCGGGTCGGCAGCATGAACAGCTGTCGTCGCCCCAGGATGATATCGCTGGGCGCGTGCGTGGTGGACATCAGGGAATGGGCACGGTCTCGAGCAGGCGCGCGACGGAAACCACGCGGCCTCCGCCCGCGGGACGCAGGCGATGACCGATCACGCAAGGGGCAACCACCTGCACGTCTTCCGGCAGTACCATGTCGCGGCCATGGAGCATGGCCCAGGCGCGGGCCGCGGCCAGCAGCGAAAGGCCGGCCCGGGGGGAAAGCCCTTCGGCGAATTCGCCGGCGCGGCGCGTGGCATCGATCAGGTTTTGCACGTAATCGAGCAACGGCTCGGCGACGTGTACGCGCGTAGCCAGTTGTTGCAGGCTCGCGAGCTTGTCGGCGCTGATGACAGGCTGAAGCGATTCGACCAGCTCGCGCCGGTCGCGGCCCTTGAGCAACGCGCGTTCCGCCGCCCGATCCGGGTAGCCCATCTCGATGCGCATGAGAAAACGATCGAGCTGCGATTCGGGCAAGGGGAAGGTGCCGATCAGGTGATGCGGATTTTGCGTGGCGATGACAAAGAACGGCTCGGGCAGTTTGTGTGTCACACCGTCAGCGGTGACCTGACGCTCTTCCATGGCTTCGAGCAGTGCGCTCTGGGTCTTGGGGGTGGCGCGGTTGATTTCGTCCGCGAGCACGAGTTGGGCAAACAACGGCCCCGGATGGAAAACAAAATTCTTGCCCTCGGGCTGGTAGATGGAAACGCCGAGTATGTCGGCCGGGAGCAGGTCGGCCGTGAACTGGATACGCTTGAAGTGCAGGCCCAGCACCTTGGCCAGCACATGGGCCAAGGTGGTTTTGCCCACCCCCGGGAGATCCTCGATCAGCAGGTGTCCACGCGCCAGCAGGCAGGCGAGCGACAGACGCGCCTGACGCTCCTTGCCGAGCACGATCTGGCCGATACGGTGGATAACCGTATCCAGAATATGAGCGGGCTGGCTCTGTCTTTCCGGGGCGAGGGACATTATGGTGATATCGGGGTTTTCGGGTATGACCGAACGATCCTCTCAAAGTTATAGCCGAAACCGCCGGAAGGTGAAATTCGCCTGCGTGTGGCTTATGATCCTCTACCCGCAATTTACCCCATCCGTCCAGAGAGTTAGATGTTGCACCCTGAGTTTTACGATGTGATTGTTATCGGCGGCGGTCATGCCGGCACCGAAGCCGCCGCGGCGTCTGCGCGCCTGGGCGCGAAAACCCTGCTGCTGACGCAGAACATCGAGACCATCGGCCAGATGTCGTGCAACCCGGCGATCGGCGGCATCGGCAAGGGACATCTGGTGAAGGAGATCGATGCCCTGGGCGGGGTCATGGCGCGGGCCACCGACCGCGCCGGCATCCAGTTCCGTATTCTCAATGCACGCAAAGGGCCGGCGGTGCGCGCCACGCGCGCGCAGGCGGACCGCGTGCTCTACAAGGCCGCAGTGCGCTCGCTGCTGGAAAACCAGAATGGCCTCACGATATTTCAGCAAGGCGTCGATGATCTGATTGTCGAAGCCGATCGCATCGCCGGCGTGGTGACGGCGATGGGCATTGAATTCCGTGCGCGGACCGTGGTGCTCACCACCGGCACTTTTCTGGGCGGCCTTATTCATATCGGTCTTTCGAACTATCAGGGCGGACGCGCCGGCGATCCGCCGTCGAATGCGCTGGCCGCGCGCCTGCGCGAGCTGCCGTTCCGCGCCGGGCGCCTGAAGACCGGCACGCCTCCGCGCCTCGATGGCCGCACCATCGATTACTCGACACTGGCGGCACAGCCGGGCGATGAGCCGACGCCGGTGTTTTCGTTCATGGGTTCGCGCGCCGAGCACCCGCGCCAGGTGTCATGCCACATCACTTATACCAACGAGCGCACGCATGAAATCATCCGCGCCGGACTCGACCGTTCGCCGATGTACACCGGAGTGATCGAGGGCGTGGGCCCGCGTTACTGTCCCTCGGTCGAGGACAAGGTCACGCGTTTCGCCGACAAGGATCGGCATCAGATCTTCGTCGAACCCGAAGGACTCAACACGCACGAGGTTTATCCGAACGGCATCTCCACCAGCCTGCCCTTCGACGTGCAATGGGATCTGGTACGCTCGATCAAGGGATTTGAAAACGCCGTCATCACGCGTCCGGGCTATGCCATCGAGTACGATTATTTCGATCCGCGCGACCTGAAACCGACGCTCGAAACCAAGGCGTTGCCGGGGTTGTTCTTCGCCGGTCAAATCAACGGCACCACCGGTTACGAAGAAGCGGCGGCGCAGGGCCTTATCGCCGGCATCAATGCCGCGCGCCAGGCGCAGGAAAAAGAATCGTGGTGGCCGCGACGCGACCAGGCTTATCTCGGCGTAATGATCGACGATCTCATCACCCGCGGCGTCACCGAGCCCTACCGCATGTTCACCTCGCGCGCCGAATACCGGCTCTCGCTGCGCGAGGACAACGCCGATTTGAGATTGACCGGGATCGGCCGGAGCCTCGGGCTCGTGGATGAATCACGTTGGGCCCGTTTCTGCGAAAAGTCCGAAACAATAACCCGCGAACAGGAGCGGCTGAAGAAAACCCGGTTGCATCCGGAGTCGCTGCCCAAGGAAGCCGCGATCCGTGTAATCGGTCAGCCGCTCGCCCATACCGCCAGCCTGATGGAACTGCTGCTTCGGCCGGAAGTTTCTTATCAAGCGCTGATGTCCCTGCCCGGTGCCGGCGCGGCGGCGGTCGATGCCGAGGTGGCTGACCAACTCGAGATCCAGGCCAAATACGCCGGCTATATCGAACGCCAGCAGGAGGAAATCGCGTTGCACCTGCGCCATGAAGAAACCGCGCTGCCGCAGGATTTCGACTATCACCACGTGCGCGGGCTCTCGGTCGAAGTGCGCCAAAAGCTTGTGTCGCACCGGCCCGCCACCCTGGGTCAGGCCGGACGCCTCTCGGGTATCACGCCCGCGGCCATTTCGCTGCTGCTCGTCCATCTGCGCCGCCGCAAACGCGCCTAGACGCCACATTGTTGTGGCAGTCGGCGCGAATTCCTCCACGTCCGTTTCCAGCGGCTAAAATGGAGGAATCGGCGGCACGGCTGCCGGCGAAACGCACAGGAGGCAACACGTGTCGATTACCCCGGGCAGCACGCTGTACTACCTGATCCTGTTTCTCATCTTCGGTAATCTCTTCGCCTTTTTGATTGGTGTGCTGATGATCGCGGCGCCGCAGCGCTTGGGAGATCTGTTCAAGATTTCCAATCGCTGGATTTCCACGCGCCGGATGACCAAGCCGCTCGCGAGGCCGCGCCAGGCTGATCGCACCCTGCTGCGCTATCCACGCGTGCTCGGCGCGATCATGCTGACGAGCGCCGCGCTGATCCTGATCAAGGGGGTGATTTTCATCTCCGGGGTGAGTGCCGAGGACGGCGGCCGGTTACTGGCACGTCTCTACAGCGGTGTAAAGTTGTCGGCCGGCGCGTGGGAGTTCACATGGATCACCCTGATCACGGTAATCCTGCTGGGTGCCATCCTGGCCATCGTGGTGGGTCTCATGTCGCTGTTCAAGCTCGGCAAGCTTAAGCATTGGGCCGAATCCGTCAACCGCTGGGTCTCGACGCGTCAGCTGACCAAGCCGCTCGATATGCCCCATTACCATCTGGATAAAATGGTCAGCGCCAAGCCACAGCTCTGGGGCAGTGTGATTACTGCCTTGGCGCTTTTCTCCAGCTTCGTGCTGTGGTGGTTTGTGCTTGGTGCCTGAGTGGGCGCCGTCCGCGACCCATCCCGGTTAGTTCGGCGCCGTCGAAACCGGCGTGGACCCGGCATCGGATTTCCTCATATACGTGAAGGTGTTCACGCTGAGCGTGCCGCCGGCGGCATCTACCACGGAAGCTTTCCATTCGCCGAGCCACGTGGGATCGAGCGTTTTGCTCGTATAGGCCCGCCAGTGTGAAGAACCCACCTCATGTTTTTTTTCCAGCAAAACCTTGCCGTTAAATTCCCACCGATGCGTGATGGTCTGCCCAGCCATGCCGTGGATTTCCGTGAAATAGGTGATGCGGGTTTTGTCGTTAGTAAGGACTGAAACGGTATCTACCGGCTCGAGGTCTTTTACCTTGCGGGTGAACAGGGCACGCGTGACCCGGCCGGCGATGGCCACCGCGGGTTTTGCCCTGGCCTCGGCGGTTTGAGTGTCCGTCATCACCTGCCCGTCCGCTGCCGACGGTTGGCCGATGTCAGCTGCCTGTGCGTAGAATGGGGTCCAAAGGCCGCCCGCAATGAGGGCCAGCAACGATGCCTTGATGATAATCTTCTTGTTTGCGCCCATTTCTGGCCAGCTTAGTCCACGGTTCGGGTTCAGGATAGCGGCCGGGGGGATGAAGGGATTATTGAGGCGGTCGAGCGGATTATCCGAAGCTTGGAACATGAGCTTTAGGGCGGTGGCTTTTCAAGCTGGCTCATCCCACCTCAATAATCCGTTTATCATAACGATTTTCATTTATTGATCCGGCATAATGTTGCTGTCACGAAGGCATAGAATATTTTTCTGCGCTTTCATCCCCCGGAGGATTCGTGCCGGATCGATAAATTGCGGGACCGGGAACCCGTAAACCAATATCAAGCAAAGGGCGGGAGGCATGAAACTCGAGAAGCGGTTGCAGCAGGGTCTAAGCGAGATGGGGCTCGATCTCGCCGCGCCGGTGAGGAAAAAGCTGCTGACCTTTCTGGAACTCCTGGAGAAGTGGA
>NZ_JBGQKW010000057.1:0-17415 GCF_041499725.1 Sulfuricaulis sp. | reverse complement strand
CCGAAGATGGTGCTGATGGCGGATATCGCCGGCGACGACGAGGACGCCGTGGCGCGCGCCGCCGCGCACGTGGTGCAGCTGGCGAACCGGCGCGACGGCGAGGGCTTCATCGCCGTGAGCCCCGAGGCGCGCGCCCGTTTCTGGGCCGACCGCGCACGTACCGCGGCGATCGCGACGCACACCAACGCCTTCAAGATCAACGAGGACGTGGTCATCCCGCTCGAGCGTCTGGCCGATTACAGCCGCGGCATCGACCGCATCAACATCGAGCAATCCACGCAAAACAAGCTCAAAATGATCGACGCGGTGCTCGACTACCTGGCCGGCGACATGCCGGAGCTGCACACGGGTCCCGAGGCCGAACGCAGCGCCGAGGGCGACGCCATCCTCGAATCCAAGAAACACGACGCGCGCCAGCACCTGACCGAGGTGCGCACGCGCTGGCGCGCGATACTGGTGAACCTTGACGCCGACGCGCAACGCAACGCCGCGGTGCTCGACGAAGCCGAACGCGCCAAACTACGCCCGGGCGACAGTTTCTTCGACCTGCTCGCGCGGCGCGACCTGCGCATCTCCTACCGCCGTGAGGTCGAGCGACCGCTCAAGAACATATTTCTCGGCGGCGAGCTCGAGAGCGTGCGCCGACGGCTGGACGAGATCCACGCCGGACTGCGCGCCAGCCGGCTGTTCGTCGCGCTGCACATGCACGCCGGCGACGGCAACGTGCACACCAACATCCCAGTGTTCTCCAACGACTACGCCATGCTGCAGGAGGCGCACCGCATCGTCGACCGCGTGATGCAGCTCGCCGTGTCGCTCGGCGGCGTGATCTCGGGCGAGCACGGCATCGGCATCACCAAGCTGCACTATCTCGACGCACCCGAGGTCGAGGCGTTCGCGCGCTACAAGCACGACATCGACCCCGACGGCCGCTTCAACCGCGGCAAGCTGCTGCCGGGCGCGACACTGGACGGCGCGTACACGCCGTCGCTGCGGTTGGTGGAGCAGGAGGCTCTGATTCTGGAAGCGAGCGAACTAGGCGCGCTCAACGACGAGATCAAACACTGCCTGCGCTGCGGCAAGTGCAAACCGGTGTGCAACACGCACGTGCCGCGCGCCAACCTGCTGTACTCGCCGCGCAACAAGATCCTCGCCGCCGGCCTCATCATCGAGGCATTCCTGTACGAGGAACAGACACGCCGCGGGATTTCGATCCGCCACTTCGATGAGTTGAACGACGTGGCCGACCACTGCACCGTGTGCCACAAGTGCGAAAAGCCCTGCCCGGTGGACATCGACTTCGGCGACGTCACGATCCACATGCGCAATCTGCTGCGCGCCCGCGGCAAAAAACGCCTGAGCCTCGGCACCAAGGCATCGCTCGCGTTCCTCAACGTCACCGACCCCGCGACCATCAAGCTGATGCGCCGCTTCCTGATCGGCTGGGGCTATTCGGTGCAACGCCTCGCCTACGCCCTGCTGAGCAAGCCATTCGCGCGCCGCGAGTCGCATCCGGCCACCACCGTCGGCACCGCATCGATCGTCGCGCAGGTCGTGCATTTCGTGAAGCGCCCGTTGCCGCCGGGTCTGCCGTCGCAGACCATGCGTGCGTTCCTCGGCGTCGAGGACAGCAAGCACGTCGCCATCGTGCGCGACCCACGCAAGGTCAACGACGAATCGGAAGCGGTATTCTATTTTCCCGGCTGCGGCTCGGAGCGGCTGTTCAGCCAGATCGGCCTCGCCACACTCGCCATGCTCTACGAAGTCGGTGCACAAACGGTGCTGCCGCCGGGCTACCTCTGCTGCGGCTTCCCGCAGACCGCGAGCGGCGATGCGAAGAAGGGCGACCAGATTTCGACCGACAACCAGGTGCTGTTCCACCGCGTCGCCAACACGCTCAACTATCTCGACATCAAGACCGTGCTCGTGTCCTGCGGTACCTGCATGGATCAGCTGCTGCGCTACCAGTTCGGCAAGATCTTTCCCGGCTGCCGCTTGCTCGACATCCACGAATACCTGATGGAAAAGGGCGTGAAACTCGCCGGTGTGCCGGGCGTGAAATATCTCTACCACGACCCCTGCCACACGCCGATGAAGACCTACCAACCGATCAAGGTCGCCGCGGCGTTAATGGGGCAAGAGGTGCTGCTCTCCGACCGCTGCTGCGGCGAGGCCGGCACCTTCGCGGTGTCGCGCCCGGATATCGCCACGCAGGTGCGTTTCCGCAAGGAAGAGGAGATACACCGGGGCATCGCGCAACTCACCGGCGCAGCCCGCGCCCACGACGGCAACGTCAAGATGCTCACCTCCTGTCCCGCCTGCCAGCAGGGGTTGGCGCGCTACGCCGACAGCACCGGGCTCGACACCGATTACATCGTGGTCGAGCTGGCGCGGCTGAAGATGGGCGAAACCTGGGCGCAGGACTTCATCGCGCGCGTGAAGCAGGGCGGCATCGAGCAGGTGCTGCTCTGACGGCGACGTGACGGGTCGGAGACCCGCGCTGGCGGCATCAACGGCCGATCAGGCCCTTCATGATGTCCTTCATGCCGGGGCCGACGCCACCGGCGGCGCCGCCGACTCCCGCCGGCCTGCCACCGCCGAGTGACATGGTCGACATGTCGACCTTGCGGTAACCCTTGGGGATCTCGAACAGGCCCGGGTCCTGCCCGGCGATCTTCAGATTGCGCAATTCGATGACGCCGTGCTGGGACTTGCCGCTCTTGCCGGTGGTCGTGAAGTCCATCTTGATCACCACGCCGTTGCTGGCGACCCAGAAGGTACCCTCGATGGTGTCGCCTTTCTTATCAACGCAAACAACCTTGTACTTCGTCGTCTCGACGCCGTTCACGACTTCCTTGCCGAGCGTCGTGTATCCCTTGCCCTCCCCCATTTTCGCCTTCTCGATGTTGACGCACGGCCAGTTGCAGTACTGGGCCTGGTCCGCGTACGAAGTCTCCATGTACATTTTCTGGTCCGGCATCAGCATCCAGGCCAGTTTTTTGTCGTGCCGCATGATCATGGTCATGCCCTGGCCATGGGTCTCCGTTTCGTCGCGTTCCTTGCCCTTGGCGTAATACACGCGGGTATTCAGTTCCATGCTTTTCCCGTCCTGCTCGCCCGAGATCACCCGGTCCGCGGAATATTCCACCTGCGGCAAGCTGGTCGACGGACCGGCATCGGCCGCCGGCGCGCCGATAGATACGATCAGTCCCAGACTTCCGCACCACTGAATCAGTTTGCGCATACCTTTCTCCTGATGGCATAACCTAGTCGCCCCGGAAAGCGCCGGGACATCTATTTCCGTACCGCTGCTCGCCGCCGTTCAATGTACCTCGCGCCAGCCTTGGAATAAACAGCTGATGCGATCGAGCTAAAACGGCAACTGGACATGCAAGAGCTCCGCGCTGCCGCCGTTGTGGATCGCCGAGATACCGGCGAGCACATTGATCCAGTAGTGCAGCGCCACGCCCTCGCCCGCCTCGAAACCGTTTTTCTGGTGCACCCAACCGAGATACGCGCCGGCCAATGTCGCCTCCAGAGCATTGGCGGTCTGCCCCTGGCCGGTGTGAGCCAGCCCGAAGATCGCCGAGGACGTCACGAGACCGGCGTTATCGCCATAGCGATTACTGAACTCGTTGTTCAGGAATCCACGGAAGAACGCCTCCTCGCCCACCGCGGTCATTTCGTTGGAGGTAAGATTAAAGACGTGAAGATCGCGTTCGCTCACGTCTTTGGCGCGATAGATGCCATAGGCATCCTTGCTGTCTTTGTAGCGGTAGAGCGCCGCGGCCTGGATCGCGAGCGGGATGAAGGTGGTAGGACGCGCGAGGTACTTGATCGAGAACGGCGACATGGCGAGATCGCCGAGCGACTCGCGCGGCGCCGGCGTACGAAAACCGGAATTATCACGGGCGCGCGCGTCGCGATAGGCCGCGTAGCCGGAATAAAGCGTCATGTCGGTCGCGAGCCTGGCGGCGTAGTCGTAGCGTAGCGTCGTCTTGTTGATGAACTCGCGGTTGTTATCTTCGTCGTAGCGCTGGTCCGCGTCCAGGTAATCGCTCTTGTCCTTGTAACGGATCGCGCCATAGACTGACACCGCGAAGACGCCGAAGTGCAACGCTGCCTCGCCATAGTCGCCGTTGCTCGCCTGCCCCGCGCCCGGGACGATCGCGCTTGCCACGCCCTTGAGCCACGGCTCTGGCGGCTCGGCCCGCGCCGCAGCCGCGCCTGACAGCAGCACGATCGCCAGCATCGCCTGGAACGTCCGGTTTTTGACGGCACAGAACATCGAGCTCACCCTCATCCCTGACGCAACTGGATTTGCCATGGTCCGAAACGTCTGCGCAACACTTTATCATCCATGGCGCCGACACGGATAGACAGCCCGAAGGCGTACTGAATAAATTGAGCGGCCGCTCATGCGGATTTTTCAAAGCCGGGATGACGCGCTTGCCATACACACTCCGAAGCAGATAATTTGATTTGGGTCGCCGCGCGCGACATGGATATATAAACATTATTCCGCCTACAGGAGGCTGCCAACCGTGGATACCAATACCATTGCTGTCACCGTCGAGAGTTTTTCCGGAAGGATTCTCGACTACGCCCTGCTACTCGCCGCCATCGGCACCATCGCCATGGCGCTGCTGGAACTCATCAAGAACGTGACGTACTGGCGGCGGCATTTTCACCGCCGCCGCATCGAGCGCTGGCTGACGATCGCGCCCGATTCGAAAGCCGCGCATCAGCAACTCATGCTGCTGGCGGCGGGCGGGCTCCAGAACGCCGAGGTGCTTTACGATCAGCCGGCGGCCAAGCTCATGGGCCAGGTACAGGCGGCCGCGAACGTGGCGCTCGACTTCCCTTCGAAGTATCCCGCGTTCTACGAATTCATTGCCGCCATGCCCCAGGCACAAGAGCTGCGGGATGGGGGTGACGACGCCAAATTGTGGCGCCGTTTCAGCACGGAACGGATGGAAGGCCGTCCACGGAAAATCTCTATCGCGGAAGACACGCAGGCCCGCGGCGCGGCGCAGGCGCGCGCCCGGCTCGGCAATCTGGTGAGCCGCAAGCTCGACGCGCTGCAAAACGAGATCGAATTCGCCTGGGCGCGCCTCAACCAGCTGTGGTCCGTGATCGGCGGGGGCACGCTGCTCGCCTGGATCCTGCTCAACCAGAAACCCCATCCGAGCCCGGAGCTGGTCGTGCTGCTATCGGTGCTGGGTGGCTTGGTCGCGCCCTTCGCCAAGGACGTGGTCAGCGCGCTCACCAGCCTGCGCGCGCGGAGATAATCGCGTGGCGCTCGAACCGACCGCAAGGCTGTCCTTCCGTCAACATGCCCAAGGCGGCGAGGTTCAACCCGAGCCGTCAGCACCGGAGTACCGCCAGCTCACCGGCCGGCGCCATCTGCTGCTCCTGATCCACGGCTACAACAACGATCTCAAAGCCAGCGAGGAAGCCTATCGCGGATTCGAGGCCTTGCAGCGCGAGCTGGCCAACCTCGACAACGACACGCCCGTGGCGAACGGACATCTGGTTCAGATCTACTGGCCGGGCGACGCCGACTGGGGCGTGGTCTCGCCGCTTTTCTATCCATGGAGCATCGAGCGCGCGCGCCGAACCGCCGCCGCGCTCGCCAACACCCTGGCGCGCGCGGCGCGCGAAAGCGGCCACAAGCAGCTGGACATCGTCGCGCATTCCATGGGCTGCCGCCTGACGCTCGAACTGCTCAGGGAGTTGCGCAGCAAGAGCGACATTAGCGTCGGCCGCGTGGTGCTGATGGCCGGGGCCGTGCCTACCTTCATGCTCGAACCGCGACCCGACCGGCACGAACTGCGTGCCGCGTTCGACAAGGTCTTGAGCGAGGCGGGTCTGAGTCTGTACTCCTCGAGCGACTTGGTGCTGTCCGTAGCCTTCCGGCTCGGTCAATCCGCGGCAACGGGCGAGGGCTTTTTCCCGACCGCGCTCGGCCACGAGTTCTGGGCCAATGCCGTCGCGCCCGCCAACCTCACGCAGCAGGAAAACCCCAACGCGGGTCACTCCGATTACTGGGGCTGGAATCAAAAACCGCAATCACTGGCCTGCGCCCGCACCGCCAACGCCATGATCAAGGAATTCCTGCGTTTCGAGCAGCCGGGCGATCGCGAATGCGCGGAGCGGGAAACGCTCGAGCGCGAGACGCCGGATGAACGCGCAACCGGCGCGGCACGCGAGACCGTCGGGCGAAATACGTAAATAGCGAACCGCCGCGTCGAGCAGACGCCCGTGGATCAGTTCCTCTTCTTAATTCGAGGCATTGCAGGAATCACTATCGTCGATGGCGCACGATGATGACCTCAATACGCCCGCGCGGGCCAATGAAGTAAGACGCGGCCCAGCCGGTCAGGCTCACGACGATTGATCCCAGCAACGCCGATCCGAAGCCCGCGATGGTAAAGTTGTCGAACAGCCACGCGACCAGCCCCAGCATGCCCGCGTTGATGACCAGCAGAAATAATCCGAGCGTCAATATCGTGATGGGGAGCGTCAGAATCACGAGCAACGGTCGCACAATGGCGTTGACGATCCCGAGCAACAGCGCCGCCCCGAGCAAGGTCCCCAAGCCTTTCACTTCGATACCCGGCACCCACTCCGAGGCCAGCCACAGTCCGAGCGCGACGATTAGTAGACGTAATATGAAACCGGTCATGGTCTTATATTTTCACATCCAAGCCAGCTCTGAAATGCCCGATTATGAGCACTACCAGAGAGCTTAAAAACCCGTTCAAGAATCGAAAACGCTATTGACGGGCATGGAAATTGTCATCCTTTGCACAAGGCGTGTGCAGGCGTCATGCAAAACCGGCCCTCGTAGCTTATCCCGGCGGCTGATTCTGGGTTTCGGCGACGATCGGTTCGACGACGATCTCCACGCGCCGGTTGAGACGGCGCCCTTCGTCCGTGGTATTGGTGGCGCGCGGCGCGGTCTCGCCCCGGCCGAGGAACTCGAGCCGCTGCACCAGCACGCCCTTGTTGCGCAGGTAGTCATTGACCGCCTGGGCGCGATGCTCGGAGAGGGTCTGGTTGTACTGGTTGGTGCCGACGTTGTCCGTGTGCCCGACGATAGTAAGGTGCGTCTTGCCATAACGAATCAGCACGCTCGCGATCTTGTCCATGGTGGTGTAGAAACCCGGCTTGATCGCCGTGGAATCGAAATCAAACGATGTTTGTGAAGTCATCGTGATCAGCAGGTTATGTTGGTCCAGTTTCCGGATCTCGATTGCTCCCGCCTGGACCTCGGAGGCGAGAACTTTCTCCAAGTCCTGTTTCTGTGAATCCATGTAGGACCCCACGGCCGCGCCGGCGAGGCCGCCGCCGACCGCACCGATCAGTGCGCCCCGGTTGCGGTTGCTTTTATTGCCGATCGCGCCCACGGCGGCGCCGGAAACCGCGCCGATGATCGCGTCCTTCTGGGCGTCGGTCATGGGCTGGCGATTGCCGTACTCATCGGTCGCGCAGCCGGCGGTAACAGCCGCGAAGGCGGCGATGAGGATGAAAATCGTTAAACGTTTCATGTGTCGAAACCTCCAGATCATTGAGAAAAGTAATTTATTACAACCGCACTTCCACCGCGGCCCCGCCAAGCGGGCTGCGGGAAATCACCAGCTCACCGCCGTAAAGCTCCGTCATTTCCTGCACCACGGCGATTCCCAGACCATGTCCCGGTGTCGACGCATCCGCGCGCGTGCCGCGCTCGCGGACACGCTCGACCTGGTCGGAGGCAATGCCGGGTCCATCGTCCTCGACGCGCAACGTAAATTCCCGCCCCGATCGCCCGTCCGGTTCGTTGCGGGCGTGCACCTGCACGCGCGAGCGCGCCCACTTGTAAGCGTTGTCAGCCAGATTGCCCACGACCTCGAGCAGGTCGCCTTCATCGCCACGAAACACCACCTCGGGCGCGATGTCGATCTCGGCGCGCACCAATTTTCCGGCATACACCTTGTCCAGCGCGTCGAGGATTTTTCGCACCGCCGGAGCCACCGACAACGGTGTCACCATGGCAGTGCGGCCGGCGGCGGCCGCGCGCTGCAGCCGATACTCGACAATCTCATTCATGCGTTGCAACTGTTCCTGCACCACCGCGCGCAGTTCCTCCGCCGGCACCTTGGCCTCGACGCTCGAGTGCAGAACCGCCAGCGGCGTCTTCAGACTGTGCGCCAGGTTGCCGAGCGCGTCGCGGTAGCGCTGAAGATGCGCGCGCGCGTTCGCGAGCAGGGTATTGAGGTTATCCGCCAGCGGTTGAATTTCAGCCGGGTACCGGCCGTGCAACGTCGGGGCGCGGCCAGCCTCTATTTCCGACAGGTTCTGCGCCAACTGCCGCAGCGGCGACATCACCCAGCGCAGGATCAACGCCTGGATCGCCAACAGCAACAACGTGGCCACGGCGAGCCAGATGAAAAGGCTGTGGCGGAACTGCTGGAGCTGCGCCTCGTGCACATCCAGCCGCTCGGCCACATGAAACACATACAACCGTGGCTGACGATCACTGCCTTCCCAGCGGGTGGTGAAGCTCAGCGTCAATTGGGCCGGTATTTGTCCGTTGGCTACCTGCGTGTACACATGCTCGCCGAGGGCCGGCGATACCGCGTCGTCGAATTTCGCACCGAGCGCCGAACGCGAACGCCATACCGCCGCACCCCGGACGTCGCTGACCTCCGCGACCAGACCGGATCCGACGAGATTGAAGCGCGGCTCAGGCAGCTCCACGGGCAATTCCAGTTTGTTGTTCGCATTGAGATCGGAAGCGGCAAGCAAGGCATAGAGATGGCCTTGCAGGCGTTCGCGCAGCGTGGTCTCGGCACTGCGGCGGAATGCCTGATCCAGGGCCACCCCGGTCAAAGCGAAAAACCCCGCCAGCACCAGCGCCGAGACCAGCAGCAGACGCGCGCGCAACGAACGCATCACGTGCCCCCGCAGGGAAGCGTGAAGCGATAGCCGCGGCCGCGCAAAGTTTCAATCGGATTCAGGCGCTCGTCGGGATCGAGTTTCTTGCGCAAACGGCCGATGAAGACTTCGATCACGTTGCTGTCGCGGTCGAAATCCTGATCGTAGATATGTTCGGTGAGCGTCGTCTTCGATACCACGTCGCCGGCGTGCAGCATCAGGTATTCCAGCACCTTGTATTCGTAGGCGGTGAGTTCCAGCGCCTGCTTGCCCACGCGCACCTGCTGCGCGGCGGTGTCGAGCACGATCGGCCCGCAGGCGACGACGGGTTGCGCCTGACCGGCGGCGCGCCGCAGCAGGGCTTTGGTGCGCGCCAGCAATTCCTCGAACTGAAACGGCTTGACCAGATAGTCGTCCGCGCCCGCTTCGAGACCCTCCACCTTGTCCTGCCAGCGCCCGCGGGCGGTCAGGATCAGCACGGGGAAGCGCCGGTCGTTCTTGCGCCACGCGCGGATAACCTCCATGCCGCTGATGTCGGGCAAGCCGAGGTCGACGACGGCGAGGTCGATGGGATATTCGCGCCCGTGCACCAGGCCGTCCTTGCCGTTGGCGGCGCCGTCCACGGCATAGCCCGCGGCGCGCAACTGGCCGCATAACTGCTCACGCAGGGAGGCTTCGTCTTCAATGACAAGCAGACGCATGGGGATAGGCTGCTAGTGAGTCTCGCCGCTCTGCGCATCCACGTTGACCACGCGCACCGAGCCGTCGCGCATCAGAACCTTGATGCGGTAAGTGGTGCGGCCGCGATTTTCGCGCGCCTCCGCCGAAAGCACGCGCCCACCAGTATCGCGCCGGACGCGCGCCACCGCCTCATCGAGCGAGAGACTGTCCCGATGCGCGGCTTCGCTGCGTGACGAACGCTCGTCACGCCTCGCCTCCACCGGAACCACCGAGGCCCATACGAGCAAGCCGGCGAGCAGGCACGTCATGATCTTCACGCGTCTCATCACCTGTCGCCCCCGTCGTATGGTTGGATCGTCGCCATCGGCCACACATCTTATCCGACCGGCGCGGGTGAAGCATCTGCGTACCTTTTACCCCGCCGCGGATGCATCGGCGTGCGGTCAATGATTGCGGACGATCTCGTAGCCGATAATGGTACCGATCACCGCGCCGACCGCGGTGTCACCCGGATCGCCACGGCCGATCTCGTGTCCCACCACCCCGCCGATCACGCTGCCGGCAATGATGGGCACGGGCGAGGATGCGCGCTGTTCCGAATAAGATTCCCGGTACCCGCGAGGTGCGGGTTCATAGTAATCGCGATCACCGTGATGATTGTGCATATACCAGCCGCGGTGCTCGCCACGATCATGACGAGTATCATGATCATCGCGGTTATAATATCTCTCCACGCGTTGCACCCGGACCTCACGGTATGCATCGCGGTCATCGCCGCGATAGCCGCGATCCGCCTGGGCCAGCGGGGCGGAGAGCGTGGCGGCCAGCGCCAGGACAGCGGCACTCAGTATCTTGCGGTTCATGGTTTCCTCCTTGTCTTGCGTTTAAGGGTTTACCGCTTACTTCTGAGACAAGCTTACTTGCCCGAGGCTGAACCCTGACTGAACAGAAATTGTTTATAACTTGTTGATTAAAATATTATTATTTTGATCAAGGCAGGAAACGGCAGGGATGCTGGACGGTTACGCTATCCAAATATATGTCTTTATACCTTGGCGCGGGAATTGAACTCGCTTTCGAGGCGGTGCAGAAAATCGGAGAAAAGTAACGTTCTTTGGAATGGAATCGATTCAGGGTGCGCGCAACGTCAATGGTCGTTTCGCTCAGCTCTTGCGTTTACGCCGCAGGCGCTTGATCTTGTTTTCGCCCAACGGCTGGAAAATCTTCACGCGCAGGCTTTCGCTCCACTCGGCCGCGAAGTCCCGCTGCAGGCTCAGATTGATCGCGACGGTTACCAGCATGGAGATCAGCGCACCCAAGCTCGCCAGCGCCATGTCCTTGTGCGCGTCCCAGACGTCGCCCTGCGTCCCGAGATAGACCATGCCGAGATCACCGCCGAAGAATTCAGCCGCGCCCCATTCGAACAGTTCGAAGAGCATGGAAGTGGACATGGTGATGTCCAGTGGCAGGAAATAACCCCAGAAGCCGCGCACACTGGCGACGCGGATAAACATCTCGCGGATCGGATATGCCAGCAGCAGCCCGTAGGAAAAATGAATCGCGCGGTCAAAATGATTGCGCTCGAAACCCAGCGCTTCGTTCAGACCGAAACCGAACAACAGGCGGAACCCTTCGTCGTACGGCACCTGCGCGTAGGTGTAGTGCGCGCCGATCTCATGCAACAGAAGAAAGACGAAGATCAGGGTGTAGGAGATGCGCGACAGCGGAAAGACGCGATGGGTCGCGGCCAAGACCAGCACGAACACCGCGACCAGTGCATTTTCCAGCGCCCAGTCAGCGCGGTCGTAGGGATGGATGGCCAGCAACGCCCACTCGATCGCGAACACGATCCCCAGAATCAGCAGGTAGCGCCGGTGAGAAACGCGGGTGAACATTGAAATGATGGTAACAGGTGTGTGCTATCGGGATAAATCGGGCGTGACTCCATTTATCCGCTCACTTCATCCGCTGGGCCGCGGGGCGGCAGTGGGGTGTTACAATGGCGCTGCCGTTATCGCTTCCGGGAGTCTCGCATGAAACTGTTCGTACGTCTGCTGATTACCGCGCTTATCCACGGCCTGGCCGCCACCAGCCAGGCCACGGCCGCCGACGAAGCGCCACGCTATAACCAGATTCACTTTCAAGTCGAGCGCAGCCGCCCGGTCGAGAACGACCGCATGCAGGCCGTGCTCAGCCTCACCGCCGAAGACGACAACGCCGCACGCCTCGCCGACCAGATCAACCGTAGCATGGACGCAGCGCTCAAGACCACGAAGGCGCGGGCCAAGGTCGAGGCACGCACCGGCGGCTACCGCACCTATCCGGTCTACAACAAAGAAAAGATTCAGCGCTGGCACGCCACGCAGGAACTGCTGCTGGAAAGCTCGGACTTCGCGGAACTGGGCAACCTGATCGGACAACTGCAGGAGCGCTTGCAGATCACGTCCCTCATTTTCTCGGTTTCCTCCGCACGGCGCGCGACGATCGAGGATGAGCTGATCGCGCAGGCACTCGACGCCTTCAAGCAACGCGCCGAGCTGGTGCGCAAGCAACTCGCGGCCAAGGCTTACCGCATCGTGGATGTCTCCATCAACACCGGTGGCGGGCAGCCCGCACCGATCATGATGCGCGCCGCCGCCTTGGCGGCGGAATCAGTCGCGCCGCCCGCGGTCGAGGCCGGCACCAGCACCCTGAGCGTGAACGTGGGCGGGGTGATCGAGCTGCAATAGTATTGAACTGGATCGCGGTGGGAGCCTAGTGCGCTGTGAAGCGCGGGCGGGTGTTGCGTAACCATATGTCCATGGAATCGGGGTTACCTCAGAGTGATTTAACTTTCTGCTGGGGAGCCCTCTCCTTCGATGCAAAAAAATAATTTTCCGCACGGAATAAATCCGCCGCTGGCCGTGTTTACCCGTTTGAGCATCCCGCATCGGGACTGCCCCAACCCAGGAGAAAAATTATGCGAATTCTGAAGCTTGCGGCGGCGACCGCGTTTACCCTTGTTTCCCTCACCACATTGGCCGGACCGGCGGATGACGCCAAGGCCCATTTCCAGGCCATTGGCGGCGGCGAAGTCAACAAGATCATGACCGCCTACGGCGATGATGCCGTGTTCCAGTGGGTCGGCGGCCCGCTCGATGGCGCCTACAAGGGCGGTGAGGCGATTCGCGGCGTGTGGACCAAGTTCGCCAAGGCCAACAGCCCGCTAACCGTCGCGGTCGACAAGCTTGCCGAGAGCGGCAATCCCAGCGGCGCCACGGTCACCGCTGACGTGACCTTCACCGGGAAGAATACAATCAAGGTGCGTTACGTGCTGACCTATCGCGGCGGCAAGGTCGTAAATGAAGTATGGCAGATTGACCCGAAGCTCGGCAGCAGCTATTGATTTCCTGACAACACCCCGGGGCGGCGCCGCCCCGGGACATGGAACAAATCCAATGGGCCGTCATCCTTTCGAGGAACATCTGCCGCGCCTGCGCCGTTATGCGCTGGCGCTGATGCGTGATCGCATGCGCGCCGATGACCTCGTGCAGGACACGCTCGAACGCGCGCTGCGTAAATTCAGCCTGTTCCGCCGGAGCACCGACCTGCGTGCCTGGCTGTTTACCATCATGCACAATGTTCACGTGAACCAGATCCGCGCCGCCATGGCAACCGCACGCACTCAACCCGATGACACGAGCAGTGAGCCGGCACATACGCCGCTCGATGATGCCGCGACCGCGCGCGATATCTCAAATGCCCTGCAACACCTCGCCCCGGAACATCGCGAGGTGATCCTGCTGGTCGGGCTCGAACAATTGTCTTATGAAGAAACCGCGCGCGTGCTCGATGTGCCGATCGGCACTGTCATGTCGCGGCTCACGCGCGCCCGCGAACGTTTGCGGGCCTTGATGTCCGGCGAAACCAATCCGACCCTGCGGAGAGTGAAATGAGCCATCAGCCCCCACCGATCAGCGACGATACCCTGCACGCCTATGTCGACGGGCGGCTCGACGCCGCGCACAGCGCGGAGATCGAGACACGGCTAGCCACCGACGCGACGCTGTCGGCGCGGGTGCAGGCCTGGCGCGAACAGAATCAGGCGCTGCATGCGCTCTTCGATCCCGTGCTCGATGAACCCGTGCCCGCACGGCTGGCGCAGACACTCGCCCCGCCCGCACGCGCCCGTTGGTTGCCGATCGCCGCGGCGATCGGCTGGCTCGCCGTCGGTGGCATTCTGGGCTGGACAGTGCACGGCAAGCTGGAACCTGCGACACCCATTGAAGCCGTCGCGCTTGCCCAACGCGCCGCCGTGGCCCATGTTGTCTATGCCTCGGAAGTGCAGCACCCGGTTGAAGTGAAAGCTGATCAGGAACAGCACCTCGTCCACTGGCTGTCGAAGCGGCTTGGCACCGAGCTGCGTGTGCCGGACCTGAACCGTTTCGGATATCAACTGGTGGGGGGACGGCTGTTGCCGGGTGACAAGGGTCCGGCCGCGCAGTTCATGTATCAGGAGGCGCGCGGCACGCGCCTGACACTGTACGTGGCGATACAGACCGACGGCACACAGGAAACCGCGTTCCGCTACGAAACAGGTGAAGGCGTGAATGTACTCTACTGGGTAGATCACCGCCGCGGTTTCGCGCTCGCCGGCGAAGCCGACCGCGCCACGCTACTCCGTCTCGGCCACGCGGCGTACGAAACGCTATCATTCTAGTGGGATGTTAACCAGGTCAGTCGCAGGGCACACTCCCTCTATCGGGAAGACCATCAGAGGCTTATCAGAGTGATTTCTGTTTAAGCATCCGTAAACTTCACGCACAGGCGGCAAGGATGATTGAGGTTGCTGAAAAAAATCACTTCGACTCCTTAATCTGTCGCAATAGCATTGAACTGTCTCGTGCTGGAACCAGTGTGCGCGGGCGCGGCCAGCCAAGGGCGCAAGAAAAAATCGCTCAAGAATTGACTTTCGCCGCTGTCGTGCGCATGGGCGCGACATTTCACGGTTTTGTCAGGTGAAACGCGTTGGCTATACGGGTCCGCAAGAACTAACATTAAAGCAGGGCCGCGGCCCGAGGGAGAAACGCGCGGACCCGTGTAAAGGAGAACAGCACCATGTACAAACGCATCATGGTATCCATCGACGGCAGCAACACATCCACGCGCGCGTTGCACGAAGCGATCCGAATTGGGAAGCATCAGCAAGCGGCTCAAATCCTGTTGCTGCACGTCATTGACACGATCAGCAACGTTCCCCAGTCCGGATCCGGATCTCCGCCGTCCTATATCAAGGAGTTGTTTACTCAGGCGCGAAAGTACGGACAGGAACTGCTCGAACAGGCGCAGAAGGAGGCCGAGCGTGAGGGACTCCAAGTCGAGATGCGGCTGGTCGAGCTCAAGCGCGCCAGCGATCACATCGCGCAGGTGATCGTGGACGAGGCCAAGGGGATGTCCGCGGAACTGCTGGTCATGGGTACGCACGGCCGGCGCGGCCTGCACCATCTGCTGCTCGGCAGCGTGGCCGAAGGCGTGATACGGTTGACGCCCTGCCCGGTGTTGCTGATCCGGAGCGAGTAGTCTGCGCCGTGGTCCCAACGTCAGATCACGGCAGCAACCAGCGCGCAATCAATCAGGACCTCTAAACCCTGGAGGAAACGGGGCTGGTTCACTCAGTCTCTTGGCGGAGCGGACAGGCTCGGATCGCGCATTACCCGAGCAATGTCAGAGTAGGGTCATGACACCGGTCCCTGTTATATTGGTTCCACGTCTTCACCGGAGACCCGCCCATGACTCTATCCATGTACCAAGCGTCCGTTCCATCGTTTATCCGCATGCTGACCAACCTCGCCGGGGTGCTCGCGAAAGGCGCGGCGCATGCCGAGGCAAAAAAAATCGACCCGGCGGTGCTGGTGAACGGCCGCCTGTTCCCCGACATGTTTCCGCTCGCGCGGCAAGTCATGATCGTGACTGATAACGCCAAGGGCGGGGCCGCGCGATTGGCGGGGCTGGAACCGCCCAAGTACGAAGACAACGAGTCCAGTTTTCCGGAACTCATGGCCCGCATCGACAAAACGGTGGCTTACCTCAAGACGTTTACGCCCGGTCAGGTCGACGGCTCGGAGGAAAGGACGATCACTTTAAAGCTGGGTAAGGAAACCATGACCTTTCAGGGGATGCCGTATCTGCTTAATCTGGTTCTGCCCAATATTTATTTTCATTCCGTCACGGCGTACAACATTCTGCGGCATAATGGCGTGGACGTCGGCAAAAAGGATTATCTTGGAAGTCCTTAACCGTCGAGACAAACGGGTCCTGCGCTTACTATCCTTATCCCGTCCCACTCAGAAATTCACCCGGCGCAAACCTGACTAAGAATTGGTTTTTTGGGTGCTATGGAGCATGATAGCGCCACGCGTCTGGCATCCCGTTGATAAAGCTGGCATCATTTTCCCGAACGGTTTCCGTTTTCAAAGTGGAGGTGCTATCCATGGCAACCAAAAAGAAAGCCAAGACCACAACGAAGAAAAAGAAAACCTCAACCGGTAAGGTGGCGGTCCGCAAAAAGACCGTCAGCAAAAAAGTTGTGGCCAAAAAGAAAACCGCGGTTAAG
This sequence comes from Sulfuricaulis sp., assembly GCF_041499725.1. Classification (GTDB taxonomy): domain Bacteria; phylum Pseudomonadota; class Gammaproteobacteria; order Acidiferrobacterales; family Sulfurifustaceae; genus Sulfuricaulis. The sequence goes on along the minus strand of NZ_JBGQKW010000057.1, from coordinate 1,220 downwards.
GCCAAGGCCGTTCCCAAGAAAAAACGGGGCGCCGCCCGCGCTCCAGCCCCGATGCCGAAACCGGCCGTTACGGCGATACCGCCCGGCACCGAGCCCATCGGCATCGTCACGCATTACTACTCGCATCTCTCGGTGGCGATCGTGCAACTCGAGACCGGCAACCTGCGCGTGGGCGACGTCATCCACATCAAGGGCCACACCAGCGACTTCTCGCAGCCGGTCGAGTCGATGGAAATCGACCACGTCCACGTGAGCGAAGCCCGCCCCGGCCAGTCCTTTGGACTGCGCGTGAAAGAACACGCGCGCGAGCACGACGTGGTTTACAAGGCCAAGTCCTGACGGATTATTCGTCGACGTTTTATCGGCCCTCGCTCGATAGCTGATAAACGGCGCAGCCAAGCCGTCCAGCGCGTTGCTGCAGTCCTTGCCGGGATCCACCATTCCACCGCCCACAAGAATTCATGCTAGTTTTATTACTACATCCGCGACGGCAGGACGCCGTCAGGGAGGATGGTTTGCAACGATTCTGGAAACATCTGCGCATCGGGCGACGCTGGCTGCTGAACGGTTGGCAATTGTTCATGCGTAACCCCTGGCTCCTCGGCGGCATGGGCTTCACGGCGGCGGTTGTGCTCGGCATACTCGAGCTGATCCCGCTTCTCGGCGGCCTTCTCATTGCGCTGGTCGCGCCCATCATGCTCTCCAGCATCTACCTTTCTCTCGAAACCATCTACCGGCAGAACATGGTCCTGCCGGTTGAGCTGCGACTGTCCGCGCTGAAACAATCGCCACGACAATTGCTGGCGGTCTTCCGGAACGAAAAGCGAGTTTTACCGGCAGCGACGACAAGCGTGCTCAGCGTCACCACGGTGCTGCTGATCCATCTGCTGGTGCGGCTGGTGGTGGGCGAAGCCTGGGTGGCCAACTGGTCGAACCTCGATCACTTTAGCCTGTTCGGGGTGCTCGCGGTGGCACTGTTCGTCTTCGTGCTTTACATCCTGCTCGCAGCATCGTTGATTTACGCGCTCCCACTCACCTTCTTGAGCGACGAACCGCTGATGCCCTCGCTGCGGCAAAGTCTCAAGGCCAGCCGGCATTTCACGGTCGCCCTGTTGGTGCTGCTGGGCGTACTGCTCATGCCCCTCCTCCTCGGCATGATCGCCGCCAGTCTGTCGCTATGGGCCGGTTACCTGCTGTGGCTCGTGATCGGATCCGTCACT
>NZ_JBGQKW010000056.1:0-17557 GCF_041499725.1 Sulfuricaulis sp. | reverse complement strand
TTCGCCTCCAGCGATGCGGTGTTCGACGGCTCGCGCGGTATGTGGACGGAGGAAGACCCGGTAAATCCGATTCTGACCTATGGCCGACACAAAGCGCTGGTTGAGCGCCACATGCAGGAGAAGTCCTGTCCATGGCTGGTGGTGCGGCTCGCTAAGATGTTGGGTGCCGAGATTGGGCATGTTGATGTGCTTGGCGACTGGATGGACAAACTGGAATCGGGCGCAGTGATCCATTGTGCCCGCGACCAGGTTTTTTCGCCGGTGGACGTGGACGATGCGGCGCGCGCCCTGGTACGGCTGGCGGATGGCGGCTTTACCGGCGTATTCCATGTCTGCGGGCCACGCCCGGTGACACGGCTGGAGCTGCTGGAGATGCTTGTCGGCGAGGTACGCCGCTACCGCAATGCGACAGCGCAGATCGTTCCCTGCAACCTGCGCGACTTCGAGTTTGCAGAACCGCGGCCACTCGATACGTCGATGTCCCCGCGCAAACTCTACGATGCTTTGGGGGCAGGCTGCGAGGACATGAATGCGGTGTGCCGCAAGGCAGCACACCGGCGTTACGGCGGCTCGGCGCTGTGAGTGCCACGGGTGCCCACTAACGTGGCGCAATCGCGATCAGGCTGGTCCTATAAGCCGCGGATATGATCGGAGCGGAGCTTACGGCTGACAATCACCGGATGCTCTATATGCCGGAAGGGTTCGCGCGCGGCTTCCAAACTCTCGCAGACAGCAGTGAAGTGTTTTACCAGACGTCGGAAATGTATCGACCGGAAATCGGCGCTAGGTATCCGCTGAAACGATTCCGCGTTCGCTATTCGCTGGCTACTTCTGGACCTGATCATTTCGGCCCGCGACGCCGGGTATCGTGATCTCATCTCCTGATTCGGCATACCCCGCGGGCGCCGTGGATGACGCAATGTCTCTAGGCAGGCGTAAACCCTTCAACCGGCAGACAGACGGCAGGTAGAACCTTCGGCATATGGCTGCACCCAAGAACTGGACACGATCGCCTCCAGTGGTTTCGATGACGCCGCCGCAAACATCACACATGAGAGAGCCCAGCATCGCCGTGGTCGTTCCGAATCGTAATGACGCACGTTACCTGCCTCGCTGTCTCAGCTCGATTCTCGACCAGGAAGTAAAACCGGAGGAATTGATTGTCGTGGACGACCAGTCTACAGACGACAGTGTGGCGATCATCCGATCGCTGATCGTCGATAATCCACGTGCACAGCTCGTGGTAAATCCCTTAAACCTCGGTACTAACGGTGCGCTTAACGAGGGGTTGCGGCGCGTGCAGAGCGAGTACGTCTTGTTTCTGGCCGCCAACGATTTCGTGCTGCCCGGCATCTTCGCGCGCGCAAAGGCCTGTCTCGCGCGATCGCCCGGCGTTGGCCTGTGGTCCGCGCTGGCATGGCTAGTCGATGAAGAGGACCGGCCGATTCGTCTGCATCTATCCCCAGTCGTTGCGCTGAAAGACGCTTTGTTCACGCCGGAGCATTGCGTGAAGCTCGCGCACCGCTTCGGTAGCTGGTTGACCGGTGGCACGATTATCTATCACCGTGATGCGTTGCGGACGGCGGGTGGCTTTGACCCCGCGTACGGGGGCTTGTCGGATCTCATCACCGCCTTGGTGGTGGCGAGCCAGCATGGTGCCGCCTATTCCCCCGAGCCATTCGCCGCGATCCGCGTACATTCTAACAGCTTTCTCTCCAGCACTCTCACGGACGTCGCGCGGCTAGAAACGATGCTGAAGCGGCTTGGAGAGCGCGGGCCGCAGATGTCGCCGCAGCTCTTCGGCGCATCGTTTCTCGATCGCACCGCGTTGCGTTTTCGCTTCGCGGCGGTGCGCGCGTCCGGTGGTGCAGCAATCTCCGAGATCTCAGCGAGGACCGCGGGATGGAGGCGCCTTGCCTTGCTTATCGCAGATCGGCTCGTGCCGGCGGTGTTACGGACGACCCGCGTTGCCCTTGCATTTCTGATCCTGCGGCCATTCGACGTCCTGCCGACGTTGTGGAACCGGCTGCTCGGTTGTACCGCCGTTTGGCTGCGTCTTCGATTGCGTGGACGTGCGCCACCTTCTTAGTGAAACGAAAAGATAACGCAAGCCCGCTACTGCAGAACTCTGTCGGCACGCTGGCTCGACGCATTGTAAATGTTAAACCGACGTCTCAGCGGTTTTTTGGCTCCTTGTGACCGCGCCGCTTTAGTGGTCGAGGTGCATAATTACGATGCCAGCAACCGCGGCGAACGACGCCATTAAGCGTTGTTTGCCAAAGGGTTCCCCAAGAATACAAGTGCCGATCAGCGCTGCGAACACAATGCTCGTCTCACGTAACGCCGCTATCTCGGCGACTGGTCCCAAAGCGAGCGCGAACAGCGCCAGACCATAAGTGAGCGTCCCAAGGATTCCTGCTATAAGAGTGGATCGCCAGTGATTGGTGATGAATGGCAGCACCGCGCGGCGTCTGGTTAGGACAACCAGCAACGCGACGAAAGCCCCGTCAAGGACGAACAGCCATATAACGTAAACAAATGGTGTCGGAGCAAGCCGCAGGCCGGCGGCATCGATCACCGTATAGACAGCGATGATCAGGCCGGTTGCAAAGGCGTAGGCCACACTGCGCATGTGCGCCTGACTTGGGGTGCGGTCGGGTGAAAAAGCAAAACTGGCGATTGACATCGACACTATTGCAATTCCCGTAAGGCCGGCTGGTCCAGGGCGTTGTTCGAGTGCGAAAGTAGCGAACAGGGTTACCAGTAGTGGCACGCTGCCACGTGCAATGGGAAAGACGGTGCTTAAATCGCCTGTTCTATAAGTCTCGACTAGAAAGAAGGGATAAAGAGCATGAGTCAATATAGATAAAACGAGCAACAGCCACAAATCTGGACCGGGCAGAGGCACGGTGAGGAGAAAAGGGGTGGCAATGATGCATGCCACCGCGTTCATGCAGCCACGGGTAATCAATCCATCGTCGCTTACCTTGATCAGGGAGTTGACCACCGCATGCAGCAACGCGGAAAACAAAATCAGTACCGTTGCCAATAGCTGCGTAGAAGTTACGTCCGTCATGAAATGCTGTATATTGATATTTGGCGCGACGCACCGGCCGCATAGCCGGTGGGCGAGCATTTTATTTTATGCTCTGATAGAATTTATATTTGAGACTTCCGCCGTCCGCGCATATGCGGACAATCCTGTACCCCGTCCATTTTGATGGTGTGTTGATGGAGCGAGAGAATACGCAAATGATACCCGACTTTATTTTCTGTGCCTTAGGCTATTTTTGGCGGGTGCGGTGGCCGTAGGCGATCATGACCATAATCAATCATCAAACCATACTTGAGGCGGGGCGCTACCGCGAATTGTCCCTGAACGGCGCGGACCCGGTTGTCGTCGCCAGACTCCACCGTTTCATGCTGCGTTTGCGCCGCTGCGAGGAAGCCCTGGCAAGGGAATATCATCCTGCTGACGAAATGCGCTGTCCGGTACATTTCTGTATCGGACAGGAGGCCGTGCCTGCGGCACTCAGCGAGTCGTTGACACAGGACGATTACCTGTTTAGCCATCACCGCTCACACGGCTATTTTCTGGCTAAAGGTGCGCCGATGCGCGCGATGTTCGCCGAAATCTACGGCAAGGAAACCGGTGCCAACGGCGGCAAGGCGGGCTCGCAGGACATCTCTTATGCCGCGCTCAACTTTTTCAGTGGAGCTATCTTGGCGGGGGCGACCGCCATCGCGGCGGGCGCGGCGCTTGGGTTCCAGTTGCGCAATGAGCGGCGCGCGGTGGTAGCCGGATTCGGCGAGTCGGCAACCGACGAAGGCATTTTCTGGGAAACCGTGAATTATGCCGCTTTGCGTCGCTTGCCTCTGGTACTTGTGTGTGAGAATAATAATTACTCGGTCTTTTCTCCAATGAGCAAACGTCAGGCCGTTGAAACGGTCAGCGACAAGGTGGCCGCCTTCGGGATGAAGAGCGTGACACTTTTTGGAAACGACGTAATCAAGGTTCACGCGGCAATTGCTGATGCCGTTGAAGCGGCACGCTCCGGCAAGGGCCCGACGTTTATCGAGGCTTACACCTACCGCTGGAGCGGGCATTATGGTCCGGAGAGCGACGATTTGGTGGGCTACCGGTCGCAGGCCGAGCTCGATGCGTGGAAAGCTAATTGCCCAATCGCGCTGCTCGAAGAGGCGTTGACTGCGCAGGATTGGCTGAGCACCGCGCAGAAGACGGAGATGCTGCACGCAATAGACAGTGAAATCGAAGAATCGTTCAGTTTCGCGAAGACCAGTCCGTTCCCACGCGATGTCGATTGGGCTCAGATGAACCTGAGCAACCGCAGTCCGCTCGCGGACAAGCTGCTAATGGACATTGACCTGGACGTCTTCGACGAGAACCAAACCTTTGTGCAAGCTAAAGGCTATTGAACCGGGGGAATTGCTTTGAATAGCACGCCGACCGCGGACCAGACTTGTGAAGCCGCAGTACCGCCTGCAGTGAGGAAGTGTTCCTATGCTGAGGCGATCGGCCAAGGGCTGGCGCAGGCCATGGAGCTGAGCGACCGGGTGTGCGTCCTCGGGCAGCTCGTCGATTACAAGCCCGGCGTTTTCGGAACGACCACCGGTCTGGTCGAGAAGTTCGGTCCTGATCGCGTACAGGACTTCGCGGTAGCCGAAAGCGCGATGACCGCCGCGGCGATTGGTGCCGCAATTGCCGGGATGCGACCTGTATTGATCCATCATCGGCTCGACTTCATGCTCTATTCGATGGACGCCATCGTCAACTGGCTGTCGCTGTGGCGCTTCAAGTCGAATAACGCATCGGCGCTTCCGGTGGTGATTCGCGCCATCGTCGGCAAAGGCTGGGGCCAGGGCCCGCAACATTCCAAGAGTCTGCATGCGTGGTTTGCCCATCTGCCTGGCCTGCGGGTAGCGGTACCCGCAACGGCCTTCGATGCCAAAGGCCTGCTGCTGGAAAGCATTTTCGGAGAAGATCCCGCGATCATTATCGAACACCGTTCCTTGTTTGGCTTGAGCGACAATGTTCCGTCCCGCCCGTATCGCGTGCGCTACGGCAAGGCCGTCGTGCGCCGCAAGGGCAAGCACGTGACACTGGTTGCAATCGGCATAATGGTGCCGCTGGCGCTGCGCGCTGCGGTCCAGCTTGCCGCCCAATCCATAGACGTCGAGGTGATCGATCTGCGGACCGTCTCGCCGCTGGATATCGACAGCGTTTGCGAGTCGGTGGCCAAGACCGGCAGATTGGTTGTTGCCGACCCGGCATGGTGCACTGGCAGCGTGGCGGCGGAAGTTATCGCTGCAGTTTGCGAGCGAGAGGGGCGGAACCTGAAAGCAAATCCGGGGCGAGTATGTTTGCCGGATAGCCACACGCCGATGAGTTCGGCGCTGGAGGAAGCCTACTATCCCAACGAGGATTCGATAGTAAACCGGATCGTGACGCAGTTTCAGTAGAGTTGCAGCACGCATCGCTGCAGTTGGCGCTTGCGAACTTCTTTGTGTATGCGCGATCCGTGCGCGCTAAACATAAGCGATTGAAGCGACGCTGACGCGGTCCGCAAAGAAAGTGATGGTCACTGGATCGGGCGCCAATGGGGGAGGACGAGATGACGCAGCGCCGGAGGTATCGAATCAGCATAGTTGATCTGGGTTTGGTTATCGCAGGATTGGTAATCGGCGTGTTCGTAGCGGAAATAGGCCTGCGTTTGGTAGACCAGAGATACGGTTATTACCACACGGAACCGCTTAATACCGCCACCCAAATTCAGGAAGACATCTTCATTCAGTTAAGACTTCACCGTCCGAATACGCATTACCAATTCAGCCCGTCACCCGATTACATTGAGAAGATGACCGACTCGCTCCAGCCCGGTGTATATGTTTCAGATACCGACCCGGATGGATTATATAAGCCAGGGACGGAACACAAGAATCCAGATCTCACAATCTTGTTTCTCGGTGGATCGACAACCGAGAATTTTTTCATGAAGCCGGAGGAACGTTTCCCATACGCTGTCGCGCACCTAATCGAGGAGCATCGCAAACTGAAGGTAAATGGCCTGAATATGGCAATGAGCGGCAACGTGTCAATGCACTCAATCAATAATTTCCTCAATCTCGGCCTCAAATTCAAACCCAACATTGCCATCCTTATGGAGAACATTAATGACTACGCAATGTTGTATCACGAGCGCAGTTATTGGAATGATCATCCCAATCGGTCCTTACTTTCGAAAGGCGTTTTGCTGAATAACACCTCGACAGGCAACCCTTGGGACGGGGTTCGTATACCGACCTCTACCGCAGCGCGGTCGCTGGTTAGGAACTTGTGGTTCCGTTTGACTCCACATTTGGCCCAACGCCTTTCAACGCAATTTGGTTGGAAGGAGAGCACTCCGTATTCCGGGGATCCGCAGGATCTAAGGTGGAAAGAGCCCCAACCTTTTGATTTGGACAGGATCGAATTCGACTTCAGACGCAGTTTGCGTACGTTTGTCGCCGTAGCGCGTGCCTGGGGAGTTCAACCTGTTTTAATGACGCAACCGAATCGATGGCCAGACTCGGTTGACGTTGATGCGCCAAGATCTGTAAAGTACTTTATGCAACATAAGGCAATTACGACGGTAGATTACAAGAAATTTCTATCCGGTTACAAGCGACTTCAGAGAGCAATCATGGATGTTGCTGCCGAGGAACGAATCCCAGTAATCAATTTAGAAGTCGCGGTCCCTCGTGATACCGATCACTTATTCGATCCAGTCCATCTTACCGGAAAGGGGTCTCTTCTGGCGGCGGAATACATCTCTCGCCAATTAGAGAATCTCGGTCTTATACCGCGATAAATGGAAAGCGGCATAGATAAACTTAGAATTGTCTTATCTACGCACGTATGTTAGCTGAAGCGGTAACGGGCAAGAATTGTTTTCTTGAACCCTGCAACCAGCGCTGAGTGTGCCGGTCGACCAGCACGGTTCACCTGCTCGTACGGGTCCTCTAGCAGATCGAACAGCAACTCAAAGCCGGTTTCTGGGAAAAACCCGTACTTCCAGCGCTCGGTGCGAATGCCGAGACACTGGAAAGGGCCTGCCTTGTATTCATAGAAGAAGTGGTCGCGCGCGGCATGTGGAGCACTGGCTTCTATGTCTTGTAAGGCGATACCTTGCATGGACTCGGGAATGGCAACCCCCGCGGCGTGCAGTAGCGTTGGTGCGACATCAAGGTTCAGCGCAAACGCCTGTCGCAAGCCACGAGGTGCCGGTCCGGCCGTGGCAGGAAGGCGCAGGACCAGCGGTACACGGATCGATTCTTCGTAGATCAGCCACTTGCCGATCATGCCGTGGTCCCCAAGGAAGAAGCCATTGTCGGAGAGAAACAGTACCAACGTGTTGTCCAGCCGGCCATCGCCCGCCAGTGCGCTCAAGATGCGCCCGATGGCCGCATCCATGCCGGTGATGAGACGAAAGTAGCCACGGAGAAAATTTTGAAATTTCTTCGACGTCGGGATCCTGTTATCAAATAGACTGCGCCCGTTCGGCTCGATCCAGGATTTGGGCAGGCCATCGAGATAGCTGGTCGAAAAAGTCGGTGGCGGCGGAATCGGTGGACCATCGTAAAGATGTTCCTGCCCCGGTTCGGGAGGGAACTCATCGTTGAGCTCGTTTTGCGCATGTGGGGCGAAGAAACAGACCGTCAAGCAAAACGGCCGGTCGCGCGGTGTGCTGGATAGAAAGCCGAGAGCGGCCTCCCCCTGATACGTGGTGAGATGCGGCGGCGTGCGTTTGGTATCGATATACGGCGTATAGTTAGAAAAGCCATCAAAACGGTCAAACAATCGCACCGGCAACGGTCCGCCGAGCCCCCATTTCCCGATGAACCCCGTATGGTAACCCGCACCGCGCAGCTTTGCGTGATAAGTGCCATCAAGTTGTGCGGCCTTGAACGGCGTCTCGAAATCCCAGATGCCGTGCCGGCTGGCATACTGGCCAGACATGATGCTGGCGCGGCTGACCGGACAGACGGAGGTAGTCACGAAAGCATTGCGATAGACCAAGCTCGTTTCAGCCAGCCGGTCGAGATATGGCGTCCGCACTACGCGGCTGCCCGCGAACCCGAGTGCATCCCAGCGGAGATCGTCGGCAACAATGACGAGGAGGTTCGGGGGCCGCCCGTCCCGAGTGGCCGCTAAGCCGGGGAGGGCAAGGGCACCCACCGCGCCTGCAGAAAATCGGAAAAAATCACGGCGTGTTAACATTTCTCGATAATTCACTATGTGTTCATGCTAGTCAAGTCTCTCGAATGTGAAACCGCTTGCGGTTTTGTCGCGGACTTGGCAGCTTGCTGGCGATAGCAATGGGAGATGAAATGGGTCTATGAGGCAGCAGGATTGCTTAGCACGTGGAGGGTGTCAAATCCGGATCGTAGCGAAGACTTGGGAAACAAACGCACCGGGTTGCTGACAGGTTGCGTGTATTGCCTTGGCCGTCCGACACAGTGGCGGTAGATTTACCATCCTCGGTCCCGCAGATACGAGTGAGCCTGGGCGCGCAGGTTCTTCCAGTCGATGGTAGAGCTAAAGCACGTCATCGTCCGCCGTAGCGGATTCGGAGCATCGCAATAACGATTGCGATCACACCGATAACGAGATTGGTGAGAAACAACTCAACCGCGCCGTGAACGTAGGCATAATACATCCACAGTACTGATGCAGCGATGATAACCAGGTACATGGTCAATGACACATCGACCGCCGAGCGCCGGCGAAAGATTCGCCAAGCTTGGGGCAGGAATGCCCCAACGCTAAGTATGCCGCCGACGCTGCCGGCAAGCACGGCGAGGTATTCGAGGTCCGGATATTCGGCCATTGGTGCGACATTTTCCGGTTGAACTGCTCAGATTGGCTCGAAGCATAGCAGCAACGTGGTATTGACTACAGTCCAAGGCGGATCTTGCGGTAATGTGACCTATTTAACGGGACCGACTTTTTCAAGGAACCGACTTCGACAAGAAGACTTAGGTTAAGGCTGGTGCGGCGCGGTTGTTGTAAATCTCCCGTAGCAAGGTGCGGCGGTTACATCGAGCAGATCACAATCAGCCATCCTTCAGGGCAATCGGTCGAAACGCATCTTTGTTCGCATGGCTCGGTGCACGTCAGCAGCCGCGTTCCGCCCGTGACATCTTGCTCATTTCACCAGCGAACAAACATATCATATGCTCGTCTCGGGCGCTGTGATGCGCAGCAGATGCGTATCGCCAGCCTTGCAGCTGCTACCCCATTAGAGAAAACAGATCAGGAGACATCGGCGGCGACGCGACTCGGTTTCAATGATAGCGTGGCGTCTTGTACAGGGCGCTCGTAGAACCGCAGCTCAATTACGCCCCAGTGACCACCTTCGGTGGTCGAATCGGCGAGAATACGCCAGAAGCGGGCTTTGCGTGATGGTGCGACGCCATAGGTGTGCCGATCCGTGTCCTGATGAAGGGCAACGGTATCGGCAGTCAGGATGTCCTCCAAAAAGCCGTCGTTACTCGATTGCACTTTGATGACAGGAATAGTATTAGGGCGCGCGCCCCCGTCCCACTGCCGGAGTGCGAAGCTACGGACCTCGACTTCCCATCCGGGCCCGAAATCCCAGCCGACCCAGGACGTTCCCTTGACCTGTTCCTGGTCCTCGCGCGAGGTCCAGTGGGTGAAGGGGTTGTCCTCAAATGCGGCTTCCGGCGGGACGTTTAGTGCCGCCGGGACGCTGCCTATCGCCCGTCCGCCTTGCCGGTTCTCGGGTGGAACCGTGTCGAACTCGAACTCCATGATTCCCCACTCACGGCCGCCGACCGTGTCCGACTTCGCCAGCAGGCGCCAGTATCGCGCTGGCGCTGAAGGCGCAGTGGAAAAAGTCTGCTTGGCAATCGTCGGCTCAATTTTGAAAGTGTCGGCGGTTCGCACATCGTTTTTGAAGCCGTCGTCGCTGAACTGGAGCGCCACTTTGGTCACGCATGTGCTGCCGGCGAGATCGGGCGACCACTGACGTAGCGTCACGCGGAGGATTTCCCACTTGTGCTCTTTTCCGAAGTCGTAACCCAGGAAGGCGGTGCTCTCGACAGGTCGCGTGGGGTCGCTCAGCCAGTGGGTGCGGACGGTATCGTCCAGGGCGTGCTCGGCAGGATGCCCCCGGACATTACTGCTGGAAAACGGCTTGCCCGGTGAGCCCGCGTCGGTCTCGTTGTCATGCGTCACCCTCAGTCCCGCAGGTCCGGGCGCAGCCGTGCGAGGGGATTCTTCCAGCCGGTGGTAAAGTTGGAGCACGTCATCGACAGCCCCTGCTGCCACAATATCTCCACTGTCTAGCAGGATGGCCTTGTTGCAGGTGCTGCGCACCATGTCTTCCGAATGCGAGGCAAGGAATAAAAGCCTGGAGGTTGTAAGGAGACGATTGGCTCTTTCCCGGGCCTTTTCCATGAAAAAGATGTCTCCCGCCATAATGCCCTCGTCGATCAGTAGCACATCGGGCTCGTCGGCGGTTGCGACCGCGAACCCGAGACGCATCTTCATCCCCGCCGAGTAGGTGCGCACGGGAACGGACAGGTAGCTGCGCAGATCGGTGAAGTCGGCGATGTCCTCGCGCAGCAGGGCGATACGCTCCGGAGCTACGCCGCGCAACAAACATGCGTATTCAATCGCTTCGTATCCGCTCAGCTCTTCGTCGACGCCGAGGCCTGTCCCCAGGATCGGTGAGACTCTGCCTTCGACAAAGACCGAACCTTCGCTTGGTGGATATATGCCGGCGATAACTTTAAGCATGGTGGTCTTGCCGGAACCGTTGCGTCCAATGAGTGCGATGCGATCGCCAGTTTCGGCACGGAAGTTGATCTGTCGCAAGGCCGAGATGGTGACAACGCCGCGCGCATCCTTCTCGAGTGCCCCGGCGCTTCCGAAAAAGAGCAGGTTTGCTCGCAGGGACTTTGCCTTGAGGGTCGCAACCGGAAACGTTACACTTACATTTCGTAGAATCACTTGGGTCATTGCTCGATTCCTTATCCTGTCCCTATACCCAATATGCCAGCTTCGCCTGGAATCGTCGCGCGTAGAGAAACGTAACGATCCAGCCGGCTATCGTCATGACCAATGCCGTGACTATGGCCTTCGTCGAGGGTAGCGTTCCGAGCAGGGGTGAGCGCACCAGTTCCAGCAAGCTGTACAGCGGATTCAGCTCCGCGATATACCCGCGCGTACCCAGCATGTCCTTGTACCAGAACACCGGTGTCACGAAGAAGACGATGCTCACTAGCGTCGTGATAATCTGGGGCAGGTCCCGGAAGCGGGCACACAGCATCCCGAACAGCATCGCCATCCAAGCGCCATTCAAAAGAATAAGTGCAAGGCCAGGGATGACGGCGAGCGTGGCCCATCCGAACTCCGCGTGGAACAAAAGCAGCGCCACGACCACTACGGCCAGGTTGTGAAGGAAGACGAGAAACGTGACCACGATAGAGCGCAGAGCGTAACTAAGGATCGGTAGCGGATATTGCTGCATAAGCGATCCCTGGTTGATGAAGATCGTGCAGCCTTCGGTGATCATGCTGGAGATCAACGTCCATACGGCGAGGCCGCTGATCAGGTACGCGAAGTATGACTGCGTAGACATTTTGAACAGTGTCGAGAACACGATCGTCAGCGCGAACGAGGATACGCCGAAGCTCAGAGTAATCCAGAACGGACCGAGCACTGTCCGCCGGTACCGAAGCCGGATGTCCATTACGCCAAACCGCCACCAGAAATGATAGCTCGCTATAGCTGCTTTCCAGCTCGCCAGGATGCTGCCGGAACTGGACACGCCGTCTCTGATTTCGTCTTGCACTTTTCCCATTGAGGTAATCATTTCCTAAGAGCATCCGGCAGCGGCCAGCCGAAACGCGACGCGAGCGCAGCGGGAATAAGGGCGTTTGCCGCCGCTATTTGGGCAGCGCTGAACACTTGGGTCCATTCGTCGATTTCGCCCTTGCGAAAATGGATTTCCGGGTCGGGTGCGATATTCGGTGGAAAAAAGCGGTTATGGGGGATGCTAAAAAAATCGAGAACATCCGACACGAATTTGTCCCGATCTACGACCAGATCCTCGTAGTGGGTGAATTTGATCCGTGGCCGGCCGTTCTGGTTTGCCGCCTCGACCCAATCTTGCACCCATTGGACGAGGAGCGGCAGCCAGTTCTCGATCGCCCAATCGATATTGGAAGCGAGGTCGCTGCGATAGAAATCATCCGGCAGGGGCGGATAGATAAACAGCAGTGTTTCCTTCTCGTTCAGCTTGAAACGCTCAGTATCGAGATAGTGGACATACGACAGCAGTGCCTGGCGTGGGTCGCGCAGGTGAACGATCACACGATCCACATGACGGCGAATGTGGGTCAGGTTGATCTTGCTTGCTCCGAAGTGGTCCTGGCTGATGAAACTTCCTCGCGACAGAACGCGCAGTTCGGGCTGGCGGATCACATCGTCCGGGAAGTACTGCTGACTCACGATCCGCGTCCGTATGAACAGCCCTTGGCTGAAAAGCTTCGAGATATAGTACGTGCCCGACTTCGGCATCGTGGTGATCAACATGGGCGGAAGCAGCGATTTTTCCAGCGCCCGCCGGTACTCTTCCGCAATGTCCTTAATCGACAGGTAGTCCTTACGCACAAGCTCGAGTTCGCTGGCGAGTCTATTTCGCTCCGCTTCGAGGTCGCCCAGCCGTCGGGTTAAACCATCGCGCTCGACACCAACGGCGTGAAGTTCTTGCCGCGTCTCCCGTTCGAGGTCGCCCAGCCGTCTGGCTAAATCATTGCGCTCGATACCAATGGCGTGAAGTTCTTTCCGCGTCTCCAGGAGCGCATTAGCAGCACCATCCCGCTCTGCCGTGAGATCCCCCAAGCGCTGGGCGAGACGGTTCCTCTCCGCGACCAAATCCGGAAAAAGCCGTGGCGCAAGCCGCAACGGGATCGCGCGTCGTAAGAGATGAAAAAACGTGTCCGCCCAGCTCAATCGATGTCCGCGCTTGAATTCCCTGATCTTCCAGATCAGATAAGGAAAGAGAAGATCCCAGTCACGAATCTTGCTAAATTGTACCTTCAGCATCAGCGTGAGCCAAGGCGAGAAGTTGCTCGGGCATTGTCGCAAGATCCGACGCACGTCGCGGTAATTCTTACTGGCCAGCAGATCCAACATTGTGCGCAATACTATGGTTTGCCGTGCGGGATCATGCATCGCTTGAGAATAGGAACCAGGCGTTGCCCGGATAAGTGCAAGCGTCTCGGCGACTACACACGTCCCATACCGCAAAGCGACGACGGTGTAGGCAAAAGAATCGGCGTGCCACTCAAGCTGTCGCAAATAGCCTCCGACCGCCTGTAGGAGTTCGCGCCGCACGACCACTGTGTTGGCGGCAATTGGCAGATACTCGCGCTTCATCCGTTTCACAATGTCGGCAGGTGTCATGTACTCCGGCAGATCCCCAAGGTTGAAAATATGAGATACCGTCGGCTCGGTAGCGAATGGGACAATCTTGCCGCTATCGTCCCTCAGCTCGGTGGTCTCCGAAAAACAAAGGCCGGCCTGCGGATGCCGCTCGAGTACCGCCATTGATTTTTCAAGGAAATTCGGCAGCAGGCGATCATCCGCCGCCGTCCAAATAAAATAATCAGCGGTCACGAGGGACACAGCGCGCGCGATCGCGTCCTGAACACCGAGGCGATGGTCGTTCCGTAAGAAGCGGATTGTCGGGCACTTAGTGGCGAACTCGGCGATGATCTCCACACTGTTGTCCGTGGAGCAGTCGTCGATGACGATGATTTCGTCCGCCGGTCGGGTTTGCCCACAGATTCCACCGAGCGACTCGCGAAGATACCGGGCGTGGTTGTAGTTCGACATCACAATCGCCACGGAGGGTCGTATCATGCGATCAGTTACTCTTTTCTGTTCTGTACACAGGATCTGGTATAACGCTGTTAGGCGAATACGCGCGAATGCGTTTGTCTTTATAGTACGCATCGAGCGAGCCAAGTAGCAGTGTCATTTGCTCCCTGCTCACAGTCGCAGCTGATCGCATCTGAGGGTAGAAAAACTCGTAGAACACCCGGTATTGTCGCTTCTTTCCATCCATGGCAGTCGAGTCGAAATGGTAATCGCGAAGCTTGCCCGGACCGATGCGCTCCGGTGTGAACCGTCCGGCCGCATCGATCAGCGGCTCGGCTGGATTAGCTGACCGGGGCGGCCGGACGAAAACATCCCACAGGTGGTTAACTATTGCATCGGAGCCTTTGCCGCGGAGCCGGTCGTCGATGATCAGGTCTAGTACGTCGCTCCGCAGAAAAGGGTCCAGGTATCGCAACATGACGAGATCGATGACCATCCCGGCGGTCTGTGAATCGGGTGCTGAAGGTTGCTCGGTAAGCGCTTCCTGCAGCAACTCGCGAAACACCGGGTACTGCGTAAATAGGGTAGCGGGAGTCTGCGCAAGGATCTGGTGTGGATGCCACGCGGTGTAAGAAAAGGATTCACCCGTGTTCCGACCGTAGTAAAAGTCGGGAATGCGCAGAGTTTTTCCCGCGATGACGGTGAGCGCGGCGGTGAGCAGTTCCCGGCCCAGAACGGTGTTCATCCGGTCAACATCACGGAAGACGCGCTGAGCAATGGGTGTGCGATAAATGCCATACAATACGGCCTCGTAGCCTGCGAAGAGTGTTCTCACCCGGGCCATAGGTGTCTTGCCGTCGAGCGATTTGCCGCGATACACGATATAAGACAGATCGAATGTGGAGGTGTTGTCGAAGTTGAAATAGTAACCGTGCGCCACGGCCGCAGTTGGGTCGCGGTCGAGTTCCTCCACACAGCGTTGGACTACGGGTACGATGATCAGGTCGTCGTCGGCGCAAAGCGAACAGAATGGTGTTGTCACCATGCTAAGACCTTCCCGCATCTTGACGTAGGGATCGATGGTCGGTGGAAAGGCGATGTGCCGCACGTTTGCTGGGCCACCGGAAATGGCACGCACGTTTTCCTGTTGTATCTCGGCCTCGCTCGAATCGAGCACGAGGATGGAAAAGGACGTCCTCTGACGCCCAAGATAGGCGAGCAGCTGCGACAACATGTCATGCCGGTTGTAGGTCGGCACCACGAGCGTGTACAGAGCCGCGAGCGGGTCACTTGAACGAGGCGCATCCGCAGCGCGGAGCGAAGACAGTTTGTCAGTTACCGTATTTAAAAATGTTGAAGATGCGGCAATCAGCTCTTGGGTTGGGGTTTCTTCGGGCAAGCACAGTGTTGCGACCGTATCCGGTATGGGAGGAGCACCCAGATTGCGGCGCAACTGGCGCCTGTGGATCCCGGTGGATGAAGCGGACAAGGATGCAGCCGCTGGCCGCGCGTGCGTTGGGCGGTCTGCCAAGACAGTCCGGAGCCGCGCCAGCGCTTCATCGGGACGCAGCATTCCCGTATGAATGATGTTTGCCGCGAGGTCGGAAAAGTCTTCGTCCACAGGGCTCATGTACACACCCGGTCGGCGCGCGGCGCGCGCGGCGAGACCGAACATATCCATTTGCCCGACGAAAGCGTCGGCCTTCTGAGCGAGAATCGTGGTCTCCGCAAGGGTGAGCCCGGCCTTCCTAGCGTATGTGACCGCGGTTTGTGCTGGGACTGTGGCCGAGCTCAGCGCGGCGGGCCCCACCCGGTTGAGCACGACGAATGTGACATCCGGGAAATCGCACGCGATCGTGTACGCCGCTTCCACCCAAGGCCCGGCCGACGCGTCGCAGAAGCCGTCATCGTCCTCGGGAAGACTGAGCGCGATCACGAACGCGCCGGGATGCGCGGTCTTCACGTAGTTATTGATGTTGCGAGCGAAGCCGGTGCGCGTCGAGAAGATCTGCGCCCAACCTGCGCTGCCGAATATTTCCGCGCGCAGCGGTTGTGCGGCACTTAGATCGTATTCGCTACCCCGCCAACCCCGGCGTTCCTCCGCGATGGTTAATGAGGTGGTGCGAGCGTCAGTTACGGTCTCTTCATCAAAGAACAGGTTCACATTCGCAAAGATATCTGACATTAGCAGCAGGGACATCAGCCGGTCGAGCTGGATCTGCTGGACATCACCCACTATGCGCAAATTCGCGTGGACTTTGGGAACGAACGGCGGGGTGTTGAGTACGGCCTGCTGCCAAAGCACGACATTGCGCAGCGTATTAGCATCTACTGTGTCCTGCAGCCGCGCACCGAAGTTCATGCGGTCGGCGAAGATCCGTTCCCGATATTTGAGGATACCGGCGGCCGCGGCATACAGCGCGCGGTAGTGCGGAGCCGGCCAGCCGTACGCTCTGTGCGCGAGCAGGGCAAAGAGACGGTGAGGTGGACTCGATGTCCACGGGTAGAGGCGTCGTCCGGTAACCCATTCGTACAGTCTCAGGGCATACCGGGGCAATTTCGCCATGGAATTCAGTACAGACATGCGTTTTGCCTCACGATTCACCGTCGCCCAAGACGGCATGGTACACCGTCTCGAAGTAGCGCATCAGAAGGTCGGCGTTTTCCTGCTCCCATACAAGATACTGGTCCTTCGACCCGAATGGATAGTGGGTTGCGTTCACCTCCACTCCGGCAAACTGCGCGAAGTGATGTTCGATGTTGGTGATCACGTAGGGTACGTCGGTGAAGGTGGCCATCGTCGCGAACCCACTTGAAGTGCCCATGAACAGATCAGCCGAGTGCAGAAGAGCAAGTTCGTGCGCGAGCGTCAGCCCCATGGCGCGCGGGATGCTCACATTGCGCCGGCGCGTAAGCGCGCTGTCCCACTCGAGAAAACCTCCTAGCATGAAAAAGTGAACGTCCGAGTAGCTTTCGGCCACGGCATCCATGAAAATGTGCCATTGGTCGAGCGGGGAGTCCCGGTATGTCGTGACTGGGACCGAGCTTAGCCGGCTCTGGCGGGGGTTGATACAGACGATGAATTGGTCTGGCCAGTACTGCTGCAGGAACTCGCGGGCCCATCGCTCGTAACCCATGGGAGCGGTCAACTTGGGCACATAGCCTTCGCGCGCGTGGAACTGGTTGATGATCTCGTGGCCCATGGGGTAGGTCATGCGACGCCGTAAGTGATTCCGGAGCGAGGGCCACTTGGGGGTACGGCTTGCGACCAGGGAGGTCAGCATGAGGCCGGCAGCCATCGAATCCCGCACCAGTCGGATGGAACTCAATCCCGGAGCACAAAGAAACGCGGCAAACAGGTTGTCGAGATGCACCGGATAGTTGTCCTGGTTGATGAAACCCTGCAATGGTGCTGCGGGAAAGACTGGGTCCGCGATTAGGTAGAGATCAATGCCGGTGCAGCCAGCCTCGCGTGCGAGACAGGCGACATTCACCTGTGTCGTCAGCGCATCGCCAAGCGCGTAGTGCTGATAGGAGAAGTCGATGATGGCGGCGAAGCGGTCGCGCCTCGCGCTTCTGACCTCGCTAACAAATTGGCGGATCAGACCGATTCGTTCGCCCACTCAGCCCCCCACAAGCTCGGGC
>NZ_JBGQKW010000055.1:0-17598 GCF_041499725.1 Sulfuricaulis sp. | reverse complement strand
GCGGCCTCGCGGCGGGCGAAGGCGGTCATGCTGGCGGTCGGGGATGGGGATTTGGCGCGGTTCATGGGCAGCGCGGATGGTAAACCGCGGGTTTGCCGGGAGCAAATCCGGGCCGCGGCAGGCCGATATCCTCGGCCCGCGGTTCCAGCCATATATAATCAGAGATGGAAACACCGAGCGCGGGCCGAGCCCGCCGGTCAACGCCGAACCGGATGTCATGACAATCACCGACGCCCTGCCCCCGGGCTACCTGCTGCACCAGTACCGCATCGCCAAGACCCTTGGCGGTGGCGGCTTCAGCATCGTCTATCTGGCGCGTGACACCCGGACGAAACAGCTGGTGGTGATCAAGGAATATATCCCCAGCAAGGATGCCACGCGGCGCGACGGCGAAACCGTCGAGAGCCTCTCGGCCGACACGGCCACGACCTTCAACACCGGCATGAAGCGCTTCCTCGACGAGGCCAACGCCCTCGCCAAGATCAACCACCCGAACATCGTGCGCGTGATCGACTTCTTCCGTGAGAACAACACCGTTTACATGGTGATGAACTACGAGCAAGGCAAGGACCTGCGCTGGTACATCAAACGCCACGACGGCCGCATGAGTGAAAAATTCATCCGCACGGTCTTCCCGCAACTGCTCGTCGGACTGCGCGAGCTGCACAGCCATCGTGTGCTGCACCTCGACATCAAGCCGGCGAATGTCTATCTGCGGCCCGGCGGCTCGCCGTTGCTGCTCGACTTCGGCGCGGCGCAATCGCAGTCCGTGGACGAACGGCGCCAGGGCCCGCACACGCTGACGCGCGGCTTTGCGCCGCTCGAGCAGCACACGCGCGGGCACATCGGCCCGTGGACCGATCTTTACGCCGTCGGCGCCACCATGTGGGCGTGCCTGTGCGGCAAGGCGCCGCCGCCGGCCATCAAGCGCGCCGAAAGAGACACTTACAAGCCGGCGGTGCACCAGTTTGCGCGGCGTTATTCGCGCCAGCTGCTCGAGGCCGTGGACTGGTGCCTGCAGATGGACCAGCTCCAGCGTCCGCAGAAAGTGGATGACCTGCTCGATTTTCTCAACAAGGAACCGGTCGTGACGCCGGAGCCGCCGCCGGAATCCTTCCTCGACCGCCTGACCCCGAAGTTTTTGCGCGAACGGAAATGACGCGATGAAATACCAGATCACGCAATTCAGCCTGCGCGGCGCCAGACCCGTCAACGAGGACCGGGTGGGCTATGCCGAACGCGACAACGCCGTGATCATGGCCGTGGCCGACGGCCTCGGTGGACATCGCGGCGGCGAAGTGGCGGCGGAGATCCTGGTACAGACGCTATTGCACACGTTCCAGACGCTGCGTCATCCGGTCGTGCAGCGACCGTCGGTGTTCCTCGCACTCGGCATCCTCCAGGCGCACCATGCGATTATCGCGCGCGGCCAGGACAGCCAGCCGCCGATCGAGCCGCGCACCACCTGCGTCGCCTGTCTGGTGCAGAACGGCTACGCCTACTGGGCGCATGTCGGCGACAGCCGCCTGTATCTGTTCCGCCAGAATCGTTTTCTGCTGCGTACCCAGGACCATACGACCATCGAGGAACTGCACCAGGGCGGGCTGCTCACCGAAAAGGAAATGCTCGATCATCCGCAAAAAAGCCATCTGCTCAACTGCCTCGGGGCCGCCACCACGCCCACGATGAGCATGGGTGAAGAAACCTTGCTGCAACCCGGCGACACGCTGCTCGCCTGCACCGACGGCCTGTGGGAGGCGCTTACCCCCGAGGAGATTGCGCGCTACCTCAAGACCGCGGCGCTGGACGAAGCGGTGGAGGAAATGCTGCTCGCGGCGCAAAAGAAAAAGCGGCAGGCCTGCGACAACGTCAGCGCCGTGTGCCTGCGCTGGGAGGACGCGGTCACCCGAAGCCCGCCGCTGCAGGGCAACGCGGTGGCGCAGATCAACGAGGCGATGTTGCGCGAAGAGGCCAGGCATCATCTTCCCCACGTCGCCAAAATGCCGCCGAGAAAATCCACGGTCGCTTCGGAAGAAACCGCGGACGACAAGAACAAACCGCTGGAGAGTCGCATCCAGGAACTCGAGGATTTTCTCAAGAAATTCGAGCCCAAGGTCTGAACCTGCTAAACTCCGCCGCGTCTTTCCACTCCTGAAACCGATAAGCTATGCGACCCAGCGGCCGTAAGCCCAACCAGTTACGCGACATCCGGATTACGCGGAATTACACCAAACATGCCGAAGGCTCGGTGCTGATCGAATTCGGCGAGACGCGCGTGATCTGTAACGTCAGTGTCGACGAAAAAGTGCCGAATTTTCTGAAGGGCAAGGGCCAGGGCTGGGTCACGGCGGAATACGGAATGCTGCCGCGTTCCACCGGCAGCCGCATGCACCGCGAGGCCGCCTCGGGCAAGCAGGGCGGACGCACCATGGAAATCCAGCGCCTGATTGGGCGCGCGCTGCGCTCGGCGGTGAACATGAAGCAGCTCGGCGAGCGCACGTTCACCATCGACTGCGACGTGATCCAGGCCGACGGCGGCACGCGCACCGCGTCGATCACCGGCGGCTGCGTGGCGCTGGTGGACGCCATCAACCATCTGCGCACGCGCAAGCTGCTGGAGCAGAATCCGCTGCAGCATCTGGTGGCTTCGGTGTCCACCGGCATCTTCGGCGGCGAGGCGGTGCTGGATCTCGACTACGCCGAGGACTCCAACGCCGGGACCGACATGAACTTTGTGATGGACGATGCCGGCGGCTTCATCGAAATCCAGGGCACGGCCGAATCCCAGACCTTCAGCCTCGAGGAAATGCTGGCGATGACCAAGCTTGCGCAAACCGGCATCCGCAACCTCATCGACCATCAAAAAAAGGCGCTAGGATTGGCGACATGAGCAGGGAGCAGGGGCCCCGCGTAAAGCGTGGGGATGCGACCGCGGCGAGTGTCGCCGTTCGCCGACAGATAGGCCCACAGATTTCCCCGGTCTTCCGGAGGCGACCGTGAGCAAGACCCTCGTCCTTGCGAGCAGCAACCCCGGCAAGGTACGCGAGATCAACCAGATGCTCGCGGGCCTGGATCTCTCCGTCGTGCCACAATCCGACTTCAAGGTTATTGACGCGGAAGAAACCTGCCTCACCTTCATCGAGAATGCGCTTATCAAGGCGCGCAACGCCACGCGCCACACCGGCCTGCCCGCGATTGCTGACGATTCCGGCATCGAGGTGGATTATCTCAATGGTGCGCCCGGCATCTACTCCGCGCGCTACGCCGGCAAGAACGCCAGCGACGAACAGAACCTGCGAAAACTGCTCGACGATCTCGTCGGCATCCCGGAAGCCGAACGCACCGCGCGTTTCCAGTGCCTGATGGTGTACCTGCGGCACGAGTTCGATCCGACGCCGATCATCTGCCAGGGTACGTGGGAAGGAAGAATTTTATTGGAACCGCGTGGCGCGAATGGTTTTGGTTACGATCCAATTTTCTTCGTGCCGACGCACAATTGCTCCTCTGCCGAACTGCCGCCGGAAGTGAAAAATAAATTGAGTCATCGGGGGCAGGCGTTGAGATTATTGGTCACTGCGCTGGGGCATACGCATCTGTAGTCGAATCGTCTTCGGCGATGTGAAAGGCTAATTGCGAGTGGCTCCGCCCCTGCACCCTGGGTGACTCTTCTTTGCTTGTCCAAAGAAGAGTCACCTGCCGTGGGTCAGCCACCCACAAGTACACGCGGCCGCAGGCCGCTCGGCAAATAAGAAGTAGAATAGTGCGATGAAACACGACCCCACTTGGCGCTGGAAAGTCATCATCGCCTTCACCGCGGTTTATATCATCTGGGGCTCAACCTACCTCGCGATCCGTGTCGGCGTGCAGCAGTTGCCGCCGGCGCTGTTTGCCGGCGCGCGTTTCGTTACCGCCGGTATCTTGCTCGCGCTCTACGCGCGCTTGAGCGGACAGAAATTTCCGACGCACTTGCGTGAATGGCGCACGATTGCAATCACGGCACTGTTCATGCTCGTCGGCGCGAACGGTCTCGTGGTCTGGGGTGAGCAGTGGGTGCCGTCGAACCAGGCGGCGCTGATCGTCGCCACCACCGCACTGTGGCTCGCGGGATTCGGTACGCTCGGCGCGCACGGCCAGAAGCTGGGACCACGCACGATACTTGGGCTCACAGTGGGTTTCTTTGGCGCGGCCATGCTGCTCCTGCCTGAGAATGGTTTTACGCTGGATCACTTCTGGGCGCAGCTCGCGGTGCTGGGAGCCTGCCCGCTGTGGGCGGCCGGCTCGATGGTCGCCAAACGCGGCCAGCTCACCACGCCGCCGCTCATGGTCGCGGCCCTGCAATCACTGGTTGCGGGCATTGTTTTCTGCAGCTTCGGGCTGGCCACCGGGGAAGCCATGCACTGGAGCTGGTCGCCGCAGGCAATGGCGGCACTCGCTTATCTCATCGTTTTCGGTTCCTGCTTTGCCTACGCTGCCTACATCTGGCTGCTGCACGAAGTCAGCCCCGCAGCGCTCGGCACCTATGCCTACATCAATCCGCTCGTGGCCGTGGTGCTCGGCTGGCTGCTGTTGCAGGAAACGCTCAGCGCCATGCAAATGGCGGGTACAGTGGTAATTCTGATAGGCGTCATGCTGGTAAGCATCACGCTCCCCAAGGCACTGGCGGCGCCCAGCCAACGAACCTAGCTGCCGGAAGCTGATATA
Source organism: Sulfuricaulis sp. (assembly GCF_041499725.1). Taxonomy (GTDB): domain Bacteria; phylum Pseudomonadota; class Gammaproteobacteria; order Acidiferrobacterales; family Sulfurifustaceae; genus Sulfuricaulis. The sequence continues at coordinate 12,897 of NZ_JBGQKW010000055.1, read as the reverse complement.
ATCGCAGCTTCCCTCTCCGTCCGCATCCGTGCATGCTGAACTTCGCCTCGCTTCCGCCGCTGTCGCTCTACGTGCACATCCCGTGGTGCGTGCGCAAGTGCCCGTACTGCGATTTCAATTCGCACGAGGCGCGCGCCAAGATTCCGGAACAGGAATACATCGACGCGCTGCTGCGCGATCTGGAGCAGGACCTGCCGCGGGTGTGGGGGCGAATCGTTCATACTATCTTCATCGGCGGCGGCACGCCGAGCCTGTTCTCGCCCGAAGCCATCGATCGTCTGCTGTCGGGGATCCGCGCGCGCTTGCCGCTCGATCAGAATATCGAGGTCACGCTCGAGGCCAACCCTGGCACGGTCGAGCTCGAACGCTTCAAGGGACTCCGCGCAGCGGGCATCAATCGCCTGTCCATCGGCATCCAGAGTTTCGACGATGAAAAATTGAAAGCCTTGGGCCGCATCCACGGGCGCGAAGAGGCACTGCGTGCCGCCGAAGCCGCGCGCGCGGCCGGCTTCGACAACTTCAATCTCGACCTCATGTTCGGCCTGCCCGGCCAGACGGTGGAACAGGCGTTGGCGGACATGCGCACCGCGATGACACTTCGCCCCACGCACCTGTCCGCCTATCAGCTCACCATCGAGCCGAACACGCTGTTTCATGCGCGTCCGCCGACGCTGCCCGACGACGACATAACCTGGGATATGCAAAACCAGTTGCAGACCGAGCTGGCCGCGGCGGACTACCGGCAATACGAAGTCTCGGCCTATGCCCGGCCGGGATACGAATGCCGGCACAATCTGAACTACTGGAAGTTCGGGGATTATCTCGGCATCGGCGCGGGCGCGCATGCCAAGATCACCACGGCCTCCGACATCACGCGCCTGTGGAAAGTGAAACATCCGGGCGAATACCTGCGCACCGCGGGAACGACGGAGAGTATCGGCGGCGAGCAGAAGCTCTCGCGTCACGACGCGGTGGCGGAGTTCATGCTCAACGCACTGCGCCTCGTCGACGGCTTTCCTTCGCCGCTGTTCCAGGAGCGCGCCGGGCTGCCGATCTCGGCCTGCGAACCGAAGCTGACGCTGGCCGAAAACCAGGGGCTGATCAAATGGGACATGCAGTCCATCCGCCCGACACCGCAAGGCCGGCGGTTTCTGAACAATCTGCTGGAGCTGTTCGTGTGAAGCGGCGCCTCGCCCTGCCCGCCATCCTGGCCGTGGCGGCCGTCATCGCCGTGAGTGTCGCATTGCTGCTGCCGTCGTCAGCGCCGCCGCCGGAAACGGAATTCACCCTGCTCGACGGACGCAAGGTCACGCTGCGGTCGCTGCGCGGGCGGCCGGTGCTGGTGAGCTTCTGGGCTACGACTTGTCAGCCCTGTATCGAGGAACTGCCCGACCTCATCCGGCTGTACAACACCTGGCATACGCTCGGGTTCGAGCTGATCGCGGTGGCCATGCCCTACGATCCGCCCGCGCTGGTGCAGGAGTTCGCCCAACGCCGCGGCTTGCCCTACTCCGTCGCGCTCGACGTGCAGGGCAAACTGACCACTGCCTTCGGCGGCGTGCCATATGTGCCCGCCGCGTTTGTCATCGCACCAAATGGAAACATCGTGCTGAACTCCACCGGCCGCTTGGACAGCGACAAGGCGCGGCGTATCATTGCGAAATACCTGAAAGGAACGGCATCCTGACCCCCATGAGGGATTATTTCATCGAGCAGGCGGACTACCAGCGCTGGGCCAGCGCCGAGCTTTTCAAATCCCTCGACTCCCTGAGCGACGTGCAGCGCCAGGCCGACATCAGCCTATTCTTCAGGAACATCCACAAGACCGTGGATCACATCCTGATCGTGACGCGCAACTGGCGCGCGCGGCTGGCGGGCGAATTCGGCAAGGTCAAAAGCCATGACGCGTCGCTCTTCGACGAGTGGGAGCAACTGAAGCCCGCGGTGCTGGACGAGTTCGCACAACTCAAAACCTGGCTCACGCAGAAAAAGCCGGAATGGTTCCAGCAGGTCGTCGAATACCCTGGTTCTGATGGCACGAAACGGCGCGTGTCGGTGCGCGACGGGCTGATCCACGTCATGACGCACGCCGTGCATCACCGCGGCCAGATCACCGCGGCGTGCACGCGCTTGCACGTGCCGAGCCCCGAGATGGATTTTCTGTACTACCTGCGGCGGAAAGAAAGCTGATCGATGCTCTGGGTCAAATCCCTGCACATCATTTTTCTCATCACCTGGTTCGCCGGCCTGTTCTATCTGCCGCGGCTGTTCGTGTATCACAGCATGATGGCGGCGACCGACCGCGAAGGCCACGAACGCTTCAAGGTGATGGAGCGCAAGCTATTCTTCGGCATCATGACCCCGGGCGGAATTCTCACCATCGTCTTCGGCCTGTGGCTGTGGCTCGGTTACCATTGGAACGGCCGCTGGCTGTACGCCAAGCTGGTGCTGGTGGCCGCGCTCATCGTCTACCACGTGTACTGCGGCAAACTGATGCTCGATTTCAAGCATGACCGCAACCGCCACAATCACGTGTATTACCGCTGGTTCAACGAGTTTCCAACCGTGATTCTGATCGCGGTGGTGATACTGGCCGTGGTCAAGCCGTTCTGACTTCTGTTCCCGGCAGAAAGAGGGGGTAAAACTGCGGCCATTCAACGACGCGTGCGCCGATGGTGTCCCGACGGGTTGTCTAACGGGAACATGGCCCGGCCTCGGGTCAGACGGGAAAACACCACGCTATACTGCGTTCAATCATTGAGGGGCAAGACATGGATACCCTGACACACGCCCTGAGCGGTGCATTATTGGCACGCGCGACCGAACCGAAACATCCACGGCCGGATCAGTTGCCGCGGCGTACACGTATGTGGATCGGCTTCATCGCCGCCGCATTTCCCGACAGCGACTTCGTCACACGCTTCATCGACCCCCTGACCTACCTCACCACGCATCGCGGCATCACGCATTCAATCATCATGCTGCCGTTGTGGGCGATGGCGCTCGCGCTGCTCTTCATGCTGCTGGTGCGCGGAAAATACTCCTGGCGCGCATACGTGGGCGTGGTGGCGCTGGGCATAGGCATCCATATCGCGGGGGACGTGATCACTGCGTTTGGAACCATGATATTCGCCCCGTTCTCCGACTGGCGCGCGCAGTTTCCGGTAACCTTCATCATCGATCCATATTTCACGGCCATCATCGTCGGCGGGTTGATTGCCTCCTCCCTATGGAGCGCCACGCGCCGGCCGGCCGTGATGGGATTGGTAGTGCTAGTCGCGTACATCGGATTTCAAACCGTGCTGCATCAGCGCGCGACCGCAGTGGGCGAGGCCTACGCGGTGAAACATCATCTGGACGCGGGACAGGTCCAGGCAATTCCGCAGCCGTTCTCGCCGTTCAACTGGATGATCGTCTTGCCGCAGAAAGACGCCTACCATCTCGCTTATGTAAGCCTCTGGCGCAGCGAGATACCGGAATTTCCGCCCGCCGGCGCCAACTGGCTGTACCAGGTGAATGCCTCATACTTTCCGGTAGCCGATGCCATCTGGAAACGCGTCCCCCGCTTCGGCGCCAGCAATGAAACCAACCTGGCGGAACAGGTGTGGTACTCCGAGGCACTCGCACCGTTCCGCCGCTTCGCGGAATTTCCGGCGCTGTATCGCGTGGATTACAACCAGGGCGGTTTATGCGTGTGGTTCAACGATCTGCGCTTCGCGCTCGCGGGAAGAACCATGCCGTTCCGCTATGGGGCATGCCGGAACGGGACCGACACCGTCTGGCGCATACACCGCCTGTTCAGCGACGACAACGGCCCGGAAATCCTCGACGCCATTCCGCATTAAGAAAGAAATCTTCCACCATAGAAAGTTAGGGGCACACAGAGATTTTTGAAATATCCGGTTCCCATTTTTTCCGTGTTCTCAGAGGTTCAAGCTAATACATATCCATCGGATCGACATCGAGCGACCAGCGCACCTTTTTGCTGAATTTCGACTCAGCCAGCTGCTCCACCCATAGGCTCAAAAAAGTATGTAATGGAACGCGTTTCGATGACTGCACCAGCAGCTGCGCGCGGTAGCGCCCAGCGCGTCGTTCCATGGGCGCGGGGACCGGTGCCATGATTTGCAGGCCTTTCTCCGGCACCAGACGCACGGCAAGCACATGTGCTTCGTGGAGAAATTTGAGCGCCGCTCCGGGCGCCGGCGATTCGGCGCGCAGCAACGCAAGATGGCTGTAGGGCGGGTAGCCGGTTTCGCGGCGCTCGGTGAGAGCGAACCCGGCGAAACCGTGGAAGTCGTGCCGCTGCAACGCGCTGAACAAGGGGTGATCCGGATGCCAGGTCTGAATCAGCACCTCACCCGGCTTGTCCGCGCGTCCGGCGCGGCCGCTGACCTGCATGATGAGCTGGAATAGCCGCTCGCTGGAGCGGAAGTCCGTCCCGTAGAGTCCCTGATCGGCGTTGAGTACCCCGACCAGCGTGACGTTAGGAAAATCATGGCCCTTCGAGAGCATTTGGGTGCCGACCAGGATATCGGCCTCGCCGGAGTGCACACGTCGCAGCTTCTCCTCGAGCGCGCCTTTGCGGCTGGTGCTGTCGCGATCCACACGCTCGATGCACGCCCTCGGGAAAAATTTCTGCAGCGCGCCTTCCACGCGCTCCGTACCCTCGCCGAGCGGATGCAGGTTTTCCCCCTGGCAGGATGGACAGCGCCGCGCTATTTCCTGCTCGGCGCCGCAATGGTGGCAGAGCAGCTTCTGTCTTTTTTGGTGCAGCGTCAGCTGCGCATCACAGCGCCGGCAGGGCGCGACCCAGCCGCAGTCGAAGCACATCCACACCGGGGCAAAACCGCGTCGGTTCAGAAACAGAATACTCTGCTCGCCCTTCGCGAGCCGCGCCGCGATCGCCTCGCGCACCGGCAGTGACAGTCCTTCGCTGGGCTTGAGCCGCCGCATGTCGAGCAGGCGCACCTCGGGCATGCCGGCACCGCCGGTGCGGTCCGGCAATTCCAACAGAGTGTATGTACCGTCGCGTGCATTCCGGAGGCTTTCCAGCGACGGAGTGGCCGAACCCAGCACGATGGGAATTTTTTCCCGTGACGCGCGCATCACGGCCACGTCACGCGCCGAATAGCGGAAGCCATCCTGCTGCTTGTAAGAGGCATCATGCTCCTCGTCGACCACGATGAGACCGGGATTTTTGAGTGGTGTGAACACGGCGGAGCGGGTGCCGAGGACAATCGGTGCCTTTCCGTCACGCGCAGCAAGCCAGGCATTCAGGCGCTCCTGCTCGTTCAGACCGGAGTGAAGTACCGCGATCGGCACGCGAAAGCGCCGTTCAAAGCGGTCTACTAGTTGGGGTGTGAGGTTGATTTCCGGCACCAGCGCCAGCGTCTGCTTTCCCTGCGCCAGCACCTGCTCGATCACATTCAGATAGACTTCGGTTTTGCCGCTGCCGGTAACGCCGTGCAGCAGATAGGGTCGGAAATGACCCAGATCCGCCGTGATTGCCACAACCGCGGATTTTTGTCCCGGATTGAGTACTGGTGATGGTTCGACATCGCGATCGAAGATAGGCTGTGAATCACGCTGGTGACTGCTCACCCACCCTTTGGTGCGCAGCGCCTTGAGTCCCGCCGCCCAGCGGGGCGAGATTTGTGCCAGCTGCTCCGCTTCAAGACCCTCCGGTGCCTCGGCCAGGCGTTGCAGCAGACGTTTCTGTGCCGGCGCGCGCTTCAGCGTTTCCGGATCCACGGCCTTGGCTTCGGGCGTGAGTATCCATACTGTCACGCCGCTGATGACGGCGGCACGGCCCTGACGCAGGCGCGTGGGCAAGGCCGTATAGATTACCTCGCCGAGGGGATGATGATAGTAATCGGCCGCCCAGCACAGGAGGTCCAGCAGTGGCGGCGCGAGTATGGAACCGGCATCCAACGACTGTGTTATCGGTTTAAGCCGGCTGTGCGGCAGATCGCTTCGCTCCACTTCACCCACAACTATCCCCACCACCTCACGGCGACCGAATGACACGCGCACGCGCATGCCTGGTGGCAAGTAAACCGGAGATAAATAATCAAACGCGCGGCGCAGAGGAGTGGGAACGGCTACTTGGACTATGTGCGAGGACGCAGCCATGGCCGCGACTCTATCACGGGCGACTGCTACCGCCCGAGGCGACCGCGCTTTCGGTGGTGGTGACCAAGCGGTTAAGGATTTAGAGCGTCGCCAATCACAAAAAAATTGCACGTTTGCTGTGCAAAACGTGAAACACTGCGGCTCCACGTTCACAAATTTGTCATAAACTCCCGCTAACCGCTTGTATCTAAAAGGGGCGTGCGTTACTCACAAAATCTGTGGATAACAATGTTAATGACATGACTGTCGCCATTTGAGTGCCGGGTATTTTCAGGGTTTTTGTTAATTTGATTAAAAAATAAACTGAGGTTTTATTTACTTACAAATCAGTTACCTACATGAAAATTCCCGCTTGTTATCAAGGTGTATTTGTCTGGAACAGTAGAGCTGTTTTTTAAGCGCTATTGACTGTGCATAAAGTAGACATCTGGAACATTTTTTCAGCAAAAAAATGCCTGCAAATCGAGCACGCATTGGCTAGGCAGCCGACATCATAGCGATTAGGATGCGGTGCAAACATGGATGAGGGCCTGGGTAATGGCGGGTTAAGGACGTGATCAGTCTGCACAAGGCCCAGGATCGCGGACATTTCAACCACGGCGGCTCGACACCTCCGCACGTTTTTCTTTGCTGACTATTTATGACCCCGGTCAGCTGGGCTTTTCCTTCCTGCGCGTAATCGGAGATGGGGCGCACATCAGCGACGAGACGGAAATCCGCCTGACCGGCCAACAAAGAACGGAGGCTCTGTTATTCGATCTCCCGTGACCGCCGGAACGGATTTTCAGCAATCATTTTCAAACCAGAGACAGGAGGAAGGACATGAAGAATGCATGCAAGTGGGCGCAACAATACGGACCGCTGATCGGGCGACTGCTGCTGGCGAATCTGTTCATAGTTTCCGGATTCAAGAAAATCGGTGGCTTCGCCGGGACTGCGGGCTACATGGCCGCCAAGTTGCCGAGTCTCGATCCCAACCTGATCAAGCTGATGCTGGTGGTGACCATTGCTGTTGAGCTGGGTGGCGGTCTGATGGTTCTGATTGGCTGGCACGCGCGCTGGGCGGCCACGGCGATTCTGCTGTGGATGATACCGGTGACCTACGTGTTCCACGCTTATTGGGGGCTGCCGCCGGATCAGATGCAGATGCAATTCTTCCATTTCCATAAAAACCTGGCGATCATGGGCGGCATGCTCTACATCATCGCCTATGGGTCCGGCCCCTTCAGTCTTGGCAAGGATAATTGCTAGCGACGGATATTCGACAGCAGTACTTGCAGCGGAGAAAAATTAGGCAGGAAGCACCAAACATCTAATTCGTTCAGTTATGCAAGCGCACCAGTTTGGGGTGTCGCTTGGCGAGACCCCATGACGACTGCTGGAGCCACTGGGCCAGCTCTTCCGCCGACAGCGGCCGGCTGATGTAGTGCCCCTGCGCGGTGTCGCAGCCCAGCTCGCTCAGGCGATTGAGGGTTTCCTCATTCTCCACGCCTTCGGCCACTACCTCGAGCTTCAAGTTGTGCGCGAGATCGACGCTGGTACGCACGATGGCCGCGTCGTTATCGTCACGCACCATGCCGATGACGAAGGACTTGTCGATCTTGATGGTGTTGACCGGCAGCTTCTTCAGGTAGGACAGCGAGGAGTAGCCGGTTCCGAAATCGTCAATGGCGATTCTCAGGCCCATTGCCGACAGGCGCGTGAGCACCTCGAGGGCGCGCTCCGGTTCCGTCATCACCGCGCTCTCGGTGATCTCGAGTTCCAGCCAATGCGGTGAAATCTGCAGCGCGGCCAGTTGCTCGGCGAAGGCATCGGCCAAGTAGGGATCCTGCAGATCGCGCACCGACAGATTCATGGAAATGGTGATCGGCACGCCCTTGTCCTGAAGTTTCTGCCCCTCCCGCAGGGATTCGTTCAGCACCCAGGGGGTAAGGCTGCGGATCATGCCGGTCTGTTCGAGCAGCGGGATGAAGGTATCCGGCAGCAACAGGTCCTCGCGTGGATGATTCCAGCGCACCAGCGCCTCCACACCCGTGACCTGGAAAGTCTTGAGATTGACCTTCGGCTGGTAGTAGAGCACGAACTGCTCCTGCTCCACGGCATGGCGCAGTTCGCCGAGCAAGGCGAGACGCGTCGGGTTGTGCTGGTCGAGTTTGCTGTCATAGAGGGCATGCCCGCTATTGGCATGTTTGGCCGAATACATGGCCACGTCGGCGCGCTGTATCAGGATATTCGCGTCCACGCCGTGATCGGGGTAAAGCGCAACGCCGATGCTCGCGCCGATGTCGAGAGTCTGCTCCTCGATCCGGAACGGCGCGCGCAGCGCTTGCAACAACATGCGCGCGGCCATGGTGGCGTGTTTGTCGCTGACCGCCGGCAACAGGATGGCGAATTCGTCACCGCCCATGCGCGCCACCGTATCGATGTCACGCAGTTTGCTGCGCAGGCGTGCCGCGACCTGCTGCAACAGCATGTCGCCGACCTGATGTCCCAACGTATCGTTGATGTCCTTGAAACGGTCAAGATCCATCAGTAGCAGGGCGAAAGGCCGGTAGTCGCGCTTGGCCTCTTCGATCGCCTGTTGCAGACGCTCATGAAACAGCGTGCGGTTTGGAAGCTTGGTCAGCGGATCGGTAAACGCGAGACTTTCGAGACTGTCATAAAGTTCCTTCAGCCGCGTCGACATGCCGTTGAATCCGGCGCCGAGTTCCGCGATTTCCGCGTTGCCGGTGGTCATCACGTGCTCGCCGAAATGGATTTTGTCCGAGCGCAGCTTGCGCATCTGGTTCACCAGGGCTTGCAACGGTTTAACGGTGATTTTCTGAATGACAAACCACACTATCAGGACCGCCAGCAATGCCGCGCCGGCGGCAGCCAGCATGGCCATATTTTCGGTATGTGCCAGACCGGCATAAAACGGCGCCATGTCTCTGTGGGCGGCGACATTGAGCATTGACTTGGCCGGCGCATAAACATTCATCGTCTGTTCAACGATGAGCGCGCGATCCATGTCTTCATCCGACTTCGGCCAGCCGGCGGACTTGTACAGCACGGTGCCGTCGGCCAGGCTGAGCTTGAGCGAAAGACCCGCGAAAGCCGACTCCGCGGCGACAAAGTTGTGCAACATGTTATAGGTAATCTTCAGATAGCCGTCGCTGGAATTATCTCCCAGTGATTGGATAAATTCGTAGCGCATTTCCTTGCCGACGATGCATATTCCGCCTACGGGCTTGAGACGTTCGGTGCCGGTGCGGCGCGTAACCTGCGCACGCAGATTCTGGCACGACACCTGATTCGGATCGATATCCAGCGACTCCACCGGCGTGCCGGCGATCGGATTGAAATTCCCGTCCAGCGCCTGAAGCGCGATCAAGTCTGATTCACCGGTATTGAAAAAAGGGTGCTGCGAAAGCTTGTTGAGCTGGCGGCTTGCCACTGATTTATTCTCTTTGCGCACGGCCGCCATCAATTCCGGATCGGACTTGGCGATCTGCACGATTCCGCGCGATTCGTTATCGAATCCTTTGCGCAGATTCGCGAGCCAGGTCCGTGCCTGCTCGTTGACCGTGGCACGCTGAGCATCAATGGCGAAATCGTACCAAACGCGTCCGCTCGCGTGCACGAAAAGTACGCACAGCAATCCCATCACCGCCATCGCGGTAATGAGGCTGGCACGCATCGATATCTGGTTAAGCTGCATCGTTATTCTTGATCGCCATCGCCGTTTCCGGGCGACTAACCAATGATGCGAATCCTTTCGTTGATGTCCCCGATCCATCGGAACTCTTATCGCCTCCTGCGTATGTCTATTCCCTGATCCGCTGGCTGAAATAGCCCGCGCTACCTCAGCGGCGGTCTGAAATACGTTGCAAATCTGATGCCATGCATGAGCAATTTTTATATTATTTATAATCAGTTACTTACGTATTCATGGCACAGTCAAACGCGGCTAAACTCGCGAAATTTCGCACCCGACGGTAGGGGCGGCGGGATTGGCCGGCTTTTTCGGCAAAAAAAATGTGTCGTTGTGTGGCAGGCCGAAGCGAGCCGCGGCTTCTCGCGCGCCGACTTTATCCCTACATTAACGGGGCAGGCGGAGACAAAATGCAAACAATCTGGACAACGGTGGCACAGCGCATTTCCGATGCCACGGGCGCCGCATTTGCGGCCCGCTCGCAACATGCCGTCAGCGGCGGGTGCATCAACAGCGCCGCGGTTCTCCAGGACGACAACCGCCGTTACTTCGTCAAGCTCAACGACGCAACACGTCTTGGCATGTTCGAGGCGGAAGCGGAGGGTCTCAAGGATATCGCCCGGACACGCAGCGTGCGCGTTCCCGAACCGGTGTGCTGGGGCACGGCCGATGGTTCCGCATTTATCGTGCTGGAATATCTCGATCTGGGAGGCGTCGACACGCGCAGCCTGGAAAAACTCGGACAGCAACTGGCGCTGATGCATCGTGCCACGCAGGATCGATTCGGCTGGCGCATGGATAACACCATCGGCTCGACACCGCAGATCAACACGCCCACCTCCGACTGGCTCGAGTTCTGGCGCGATCGTCGCCTTGGCTTCCAGTTGAAGCTGGCGGCCCGGAATGACAGCCGCCTCATGAACAAAGGCGAGCGCTTGATGGCGGACTTAGGGGAATTTTTCCATGGCCACCGGCCGGCGCCGTCGCTGCTGCACGGCGACCTGTGGGGCGGCAATGTCGGCGCGGCGGAACAGCAGCCGGTGATCTTTGATCCCGCGGTTTATTACGGCGACCGCGAAGCGGACATTGCCATGACCGAATTGTTCGGCGGATTTTCAGCCCGGTTCTATCAGGCGTATCAGGAAACCTGGCCGCTCGATGCCGGCTATAAAATGCGCAAAACGCTGTACAACCTTTACCACATCCTCAATCACTTCAATCTCTTCGGCGGTGGTTACGGTTCACAGGCGGAGCGCATGCTGGACTCGCTCCTGGGCGAACTGCGATAAGCGCTTACGGCCTGGCGAAATCGATGAGTGTCTCGCGCAGATCTTTTTTCAGGAACGCTGCAGCCTGATCCAGTGCCCGCTGGCGGGACACGGCGCGATCCTGGGCCGAGACCTTGATGTCCCAACGCCGGCTGCCGCGCACGCGATTCGCGGAAATTTCTTGAAGCGTGATTTCCAACGCGCCGCGCTGCCAGTACCAGCCATCCCGCAAGCCCAGGTCTTCCAACGCCAGATTCGCGGCCAGAACGTACTCCGGTTTCTCGCCGGTCGCGATCAGAAATCCGGCACCGGCCACTGCCCCGCTAACGGCAGCGGCAAACCCGGGAGGCGCGTCGGGGGCGATCTGAACCGCCACCCGCACACGCTTGAGCAGATCGGCGAGATCGGCGTCGAGCTTCGCGGTATTCCATTCGGACTCGGCACCGCGTCCGGTCGGGTCCACGATGCGCAGGGATTTCTGATATCCCGCGCGTTCCACTTGCGCCGCCAGCGCGTGCTGGGCGGCGCCGATTTTCATCAGGATATCCGCGGCAGCGCGCGACTCGTCGAGGTATTTACGCGTGGCGGCATCGAGGCGCTCGATTTCCTGACGCAGGCGCATTGAAGTTTGTAAGCGCGGCAACACCGCGAGCGCATGCTGCGTCCCGGTCAGCGGGTCCTGCCAGACCTCGGCGATCTGTATACCCTCGATGATATGATCGGCGCGGGTGGTGAGACGGCGCGAGGATTGCGCGGCATATTCGCTCGCGGGTTTCGCGTCTTTATCGGCGCTGTCCGATTTCTGACGGAAGGTCTGAATGTCCTCGCTTTCCACGGCCACGGCCACTTCAAAAATTTTGGCCAGGTCGGCGCGCGCACGGTCGCGCGCCTCCTCCGCCGTGGCCGCCTGCCCGCGGCCGACCAGGTATTGTTCGCTGGGATACTTTTCCGCGGGGCCGTTGACCCAGTCCGGTATGGTGGGACGGGAGGCGCAGCCGCCAGTCGCGATCAGGGATACAGCCAATGTCGCCGCGAGAAATACGCCAAGGATGGCGCTAGAAGTGGTACAGGGACGTACCGGTAACGGAGCCGAGGACGCAGAAGCGCGCCAGGGATGGCGCGAGGAGTGGTACAGGGACGTACCGGTAACGGAGCCGAGGACGCATTGCGGAGCCGAGGATGCATTACGGACCTGAGGATGGAAACGGATTTTCATTGTGATCTCTTCGGAGGCGTAACGGTGGAGGGAATCCAGTGGGGCGAGAGATAGGTCTTCGCGCCCCGGCGTATGACCATATTGGCGTATTCCTGCGTGCTCACGATCTGGCCGTCATCGCCCAACAAATCAACTTTAACCGTGTAGGTTCCAGGCGGCAAGGGCAGGCGTGCGAGATGGATGCGCGAAGGCAAGGTCAGCCAGCTGCGCGTGTCCGCACGCTCCGTCACCAGCCCGGCGATTTCCATCGCTATAGCGGCCACGGCCGCGCCCGCATTGTTCTGGTTCTGCTGCCGCGCGTTCTCGCGCGCGGCCTTGGCCATTTGCGCCTTGAGCACGGCACGCGCCAGGGCACGCGCGGTAATCGCCGGCATCTTGGTTTCGAGATCCTTCAGCGCGATGGCACGGATGTCTTCCGCCACCTCCGCGGAGGCACTGGTACCGCCCGCCGTCACGCGCGCGCCGTCCACCGGCGTGGGGCGCGTTTCGTAATAGGGTAGGGCAATGCGCACGAAATGATCCAAGGCGGGATCGGGAACCGTGACCGCATGCTCGCGCCTGATCGGCGCCAGTCCATTGTGCAG
>NZ_JBGQKW010000054.1:0-18208 GCF_041499725.1 Sulfuricaulis sp. | reverse complement strand
GTGAAGGCGTCCTTGGGCCATTCGGCGGCGAGTGCCCGGGACGGGCGGAACAGGCCGGTGCCGCCGACGGCAACGAGCACCGCGGTGGCCAGGGTGTTTCTCAGGAAGGTACGGCGGGGGTGTTGGGTCACGGGGTCCTCCATAAAATTTATAATACGAAGCGAATCTCTCGCAGACAACAATATGCAGACATTATAGACGTCATTGTCCGCGGCTTTGTTCCTTGCGCGCAAGAAATATAGTCAGCGCCGGCACAAGAAACAAAATCGCCGGCAATGAAAATAAAAAACCCACTCCGACAGTAATCATCACAGGACGCAAAACGGCCGCCGCGCCGCTGGTAAACACAAGCGGTATCACGCCCATGACGGTGACCAGGCTCAGCACCAACAATGGGCGGAATTGATATTTGGCAACCCGTCGCAGTTTCTGTTGCCATGACAGATCCTGTCCGCTCAATCCGGAAACGGAAGCGGCGAATATCGCCGCCTGCCCCGCCGTGATGCCGGTCAGGATCAATCCGCCCAGCCACACCGCCGGTGACAACGGCATGCCGGACAGCAGCAATACCGCGCCGGTTCCCGCGGTGACGCTCAAGGCAGTCAAGGTAATCATCGTCGCGGCACGCAGAGATCGGTGCAACAACGCCTGTATGATGAACAAAAAAGACAGCGCCAATCCAAACAGCGCGGGTTCCTGGCGGCGACTTGTTTCCACAAGATTTTCCGAGCCCGGGAAGGATAACCGGTAATCGGCGGGAAGTTTGTAATTTTCAAGCATCGCGTGCATCCGTGCCCATGCCTGCTGCGGCGATACGCCATCGGCAGGCGATGCCACGATCTCGACATCCGGAATTCCATTACGGCGATGAATCTGCGCCGGGGCGGAAATGCGTTCGACGCTGGCGACATCGCCCAGATGCACGGCCGGCCGGTTCTCCAGTTCACCGAGCATCAGTATCCGGCCCAAGGCAACGGCGCTATTGGATTCCTCCGGCGGCAAACGCAGGCGTATGTCATAGCGATGTTCGGCGTCGCGGAAATCCCCGGCCGGAATGCCGGTGAGTGCGATCGCCAGCGCCCTCCCGGCATCGGTGATATCGATTCCCCGTTCACGCGCGCGATCTTCATTTATGCGCAGACTGAGTTCCTCGTGTGAAGTCTGCAAGCTGTGCCTTGCTTCACGCCAATCCGGCACGGAACGCAGCCGCTGCACGATGTCGTCGGCGAAACTGGCCAAGCGTTCGCGATCGGCTCCCTGAATGCGCACCACCACGGCTCCCGTATCGTCGCTCAGCGGGGCTTCCTGTCCTTTAATGGAAAACACCGTCAACATCAGGGCCGCCAGAATAAATGCCGTTATCAGCGCTGCCACGGGTTTCCGCAGCAGCCGGCGCAGCAGGTTATCGTACGATTGGCGTATTCCGGCAATCCCATGACCGACGGACCCATTTCTCCGCGCCGACCCATAGCGGCGGCGCTTGTCGAACGCCGGAACCAGTATCAGAGCGAACAACGCGGAGATCAGCCAGGTGGCGCCAAATACGAGGACGAATTCCCGGAACAGCAGGTTTATCCCACCGCTCACGAACAAAACCGGCAGCAGCGCGACAGGAAGAGCAACGACCATCGCCATAACCGGACTAACCGTTATGGCACTGTGGTCCGCGGGGCGGCGGCCATTTTCGAACAGCAGGATGGCGCTGCTGCCGAAAAGACCCGCGCCCAGCGCCAGCGCCCCGAGTGTCATCACATCGAGCGTGAGCCTCGACAGCGCCATCAATACAAAAGCTGCTTGCAACGAGGCGGCGATCACTACCCCGAGTATTACGCTACGTCGTCCACTGCCCAGCAACAGCTGCCCCGTGAACAGCGCCAGCGCCACGCCCGCCACGAGCGCCAGGGCGATACGCCCGAGCGTTTGCCGCGCCTGAACAAGTTTCTGCGAGAGCGGGTGGATCTCGATGTCTTCGGGAATCAACCGGTTCGCGCGCATCCATTCCCCGTGCGCCTGAACCCGTTCGACCACGTCCGACATGACCACCCGCGGTTGCCTGTGAACAGTCAGCTTAACGGCCTCCCTGCCGTCAAAACGGAAATGCTCGGGTCGCGCGCCTTCACCGAGCGTTACCGTGGCGATTTCGGAGAGAGAGATACTTTCACCGCCGGGCAGGATTACCGGCAGCGCCGCCACGGCGGCGGCACCGCCCGATTGCATTGCCACGTGGCGACCGCGGCTCTTCGCCGGCAGACGCCGAACCGGGGTGTCCGTCGCGGGACCCTTGCGGATCGCCTGCAACAGATCGCCAAATGAAAGTCCGAATCCCGCCAAGCGCCGCTGATCCGGCATCACCAGGATTTCGCGCACCGCGCCGCCTTGCACGTCCACCGTGGACACGCCTGGCAACTCGCGGAGCTTTCTGGCGAACTCATCCTGGACCCAGTCACGCAATGCCAGCGGGTCGCGTTCGCGCGATGTCACGACAAATTCCGCCGCGACCGACGATGCGTCCACAATGGAAACGCCCGGCGGCTCCACCGAAGCGGGCCAGAATGATTTGGCCCGCTCGAGCCGGACAGTCATATCCTGCTGCGCGGCTTCGATATCGCGCCGGTGTTTCAACTGCAAATCGATGATGGCGCCGCCCGACGTGGTGACCGACTCGATACTTGTCACTCCCGCGGTTCCGGTAAGCGTTTGTTCCAGCCGGCGTGTAATTTTTTCCTCGATCACCGACGCGCTCACACCCGGCACCGAAACCCGCACCAGCAAGTGCGGCGCCTCATGCGCGGGCAACAGGTCGATCGGAAGACGGGCGAGCGCGAAAAACCCCAACAACAAAACAGTCAGCGTGGCGAGGACGACAAGAAAACGATGTCGCGAAGACGGACGGACGGCGGCCGGAGGCATGCGCCGCGTATTCCTTAATCCTGCGCGCGCGAGAGAGTCAGGAGAGGCTCGAGTTCGGCGAGCGCGCGCTGGTACACTTCGCGTTTGAAATTGATGATGTGCTCAAGCGGTCTCCAGTACTCGATCCAGCACCACTCGTCGAATTCAGGCCGCTCGCACAGATCGAGCCGCACGTCATTATCGGATCCCAGATGACGCAACAGGAACCAGATCTGTTTCTGACCCCGGAAGGCGCTGTTCGGGTTGCGGCGGCGATAATCGTCGGGAATATCGTAATGCAGCCAGTCGCGGGTTCGTCCCAGTATCTCGACATGCGACGGAACGAGGCCGACCTCTTCACGCAGCTCGCGGTACATGGCGGCCTCAATGGCTTCCTTCGGGCGAATGCCGCCCTGCGGGAACTGCCAGCCATCCTGGCCGCAGCGCCGCGCCCAGAAAACCTGGTTGTGGTGATTGCACAGGATAATGCCCACGTTGGGGCGGTAACCGTGTTCGTCTATCATTAACAATCCCGCGAAAACCGAAATACGGTGAGAACTTTAGGGTGATTTTTCCACGAAGCCGCCGCGGCGGCAATGCCGAACGAAGCATCAGGCAGCGCATTGGCATCGGGCTGCTGACAGGCGTGCTGGGTCTTTCCGGCTGCGCTTCATTGCCCCGTATTCCCGCCAATGTCGTCCTGCGGGATGCTCACAACAACGGCTACACCCTTGCCTTCGACAACCGCTCGGAAACCCTCGCCACCGGTGGCTCGGAGGGCCGCGTCCGCCTGTGGCGTTTGCCGGACGGAAAGGAACTCTCCGGCTGGAAAGCGCACACCGACTCGTTGCAGGGGCTCGTGTTTCTCGACCACGACCGCGAACTGCTCTCCGCCGCCTACGATGGAACGCTCGCGCGCTGGACGCGCGAGGGAGCGCTGCTGAAACGCCTGAACACACCGGCACCGGTCACCAGCATGGCGGCGGATGAAGCCGCCAATCTCGTCGTCACCGGACACAGCGACGGGCATGTACGCCTGTGGCGGCTCGCCGATCTTTCTCTCGCGCGCGACCTGCATCCGCATCGCGGCGCGGTGCGCGCGGTAGCTTATCATGCCGCCACCGACCAACTGGCCTCGAGCGGAACCGATGGCCGCGTGTTTTACTGGCGAGGAAGCGAGGAACCGCGCCCATTGCCCGCTCCACCCACGGACGCACAGGACCTGGCCTTCGCGCCCGACGGGACTTTTCTCATGGGCAGCGGCTGGTTCAATCTGTTCCGCTGGCGGCTCGATAACGGCGGCCTGCAGGTTTTACCGACGGCGCATCACGGTATCGTCAAGTCGATCAGCTTCAGCCGCGACGGCCGGACGCTGGCAAGCATCGGCCGTCAGACCGACAGCGCGGTATACCTGCTCGACGCCGCGACCGGTGCCGTGCTCAAGCGCTTTCAACCGCATGAGCTGTGCGGCAGCTTCGTGCGCCTTTCGCCCGACGGGCGCTATCTGGCCTCGACTTCCGACGACGCAAGCGTATATATCTGGGACCTGCAAAATCCCCTGCAGGAACGGACTTTCTTCACGAAATGAAATATATTTCACGAAATCCCAGCGCCCCTGGCGTCCTGGCGTTTCTAAATTTATTTATTTAAACGAGTTTAACACTTGAGCCTCGCCATCTTTGACCTGGACAACACGCTGCTGCGCGGTGACAGCGATCACGCGTGGGGCCGGTTCCTGATCGAGAACCACGTCGTCGACGGCGTGGAGTACGAGCGCGAGAACGAGCGTTACTACGCCCAGTATCAGGCGGGCACGCTCGATATCATGGAGTTTCTGGCGTTCGCGCTGAAACCACTCGCCGCCCACGATCGCGCCAGCCTCGACCGCTGGCACCGGCAGTACATGCAGGACAAGATTCTGCCCATGATCACGCCCGCGGCGCGGGCGCTCGTGAATTTGCACCGCGCGCACGGCGATACGCTCGTCATCATCACCGCGACCAACCGCTTCGTCACCGAACCGATCGCCTGGGAGTTCGACATTCCGCACCTGATCGCCACCGAACCGGAGGAACGCGACGGGCGCTTCACCGGTAGGGTCGCGGGCACGCCCTGCTACCGCGAAGGCAAGGTGACGCGGCTGAAAAGCTGGATGCAGGAACAGGGGCAGACCTTGCAGGACAGTTGGTTCTACAGCGATTCGCACAACGATCTGCCGTTGCTTACCATCGTCGACCACCCGGTGGCGGTCAATCCCGACGATACCCTGCGGTGCGAGGCGCAGCAGCGCGGTTGGCAGATTCTGCCCCTGCGCTGAGCCAATCGCCCATGAACCGCCGCCTGCCGATCACGCTCCTGTTGCTGGCCGCGGCGCCGTTAAGCCTGTGGTTTGCCCTGTCCCAGGGCAGCCTGAATATCGGTGCGACAGAACTGTGGCGGGCGCTGCTCGGCGGGCACGACAACGCCACGGCGTATCTGGTCATACATGAATTGCGTCTCCCGCGCGCGCTCTCAGCCTTCGCCGTGGGTGGACTGCTGGCGCTCTCGGGCGCATTACTGCAAGTGCTGTTGCGTAATCCGCTCGCGGATCCCTATGTGCTCGGCATCTCGGGCGGCGCGGCGGTCGCGACGCTGCTTTCGATGCTGGCCGGTCTCGGCGCGGGATGGTTGCGTGGCAACGCCTTCCTCGGCGCCATGCTTTCCATGCTCATCGTCTTCGGTCTGAGCCGCGCCGGTAGCGCCTGGACACAGAATCGTCTGCTTCTCACCGGCGTGGTGGTTGCCGCCGGCTGGGGCGCCGTGATCAGCCTGATTCTGGCCGTGGCGCCGGCAACGCAGGTTCAAGGAATGCTCTTCTGGCTGATCGGCGATCTGAGTTACGCCTCACAGCCCAGGGCGGCGATCGTCGCCCTGATGGCCGGGCTCGCGGTGTCCCTGTGGCTCGCGCGCCCGCTCAATCTGCTCATGCGCGGCGAAAATGTCGCCGCCACGCTGGGAGAGAATCCGGCGCGGCTGCGTCTTATCATTTATCTCCTGGCCTCGCTACTGACCGCCATGGCGGTCACGCTGGCGGGAAGCATCGGGTTCGTGGGTTTGGTCATTCCCCATATATTAAGGTTGGCCGGCGGCTCCGATCACCGCTTTCTGCTGCCCGCGAGCGTCCTGCTCGGCGGCGGATTTCTGACGGTGGCCGATACCCTGGCGCGCAGCGCGACGGCGCCCACGCAACTCCCGGTCGGCGTGCTCACCGCCCTGCTGGGCGTCCCGGTGTTTCTTTTTCTTCTGGCCCGCACACGCTGATGCTGCGCACAGACCGCCTGACACTGCGCGTCGCCGATCGCACCCTGTGCGATCGGCTCGATGTCGGCTTCAACGCCGGTGAGAACTGGGTAATCCTCGGGGCGAATGGCAGCGGCAAGACCACGCTGCTGCACGCGCTCGCCGGTCTGCGCGAACCGGATCAAGGTGGCGTCATGCTCGACGACATTCCCGTGCGCGACACCCCGCATCGTCAGCGCGCGCGGCGGGTGGGCGTGCTGTTTCAGGATTTCGAACCGGCATTCCCGGCCACGGCGCTCGAGACCGTGCTGACCGGCCGTTACCCGCGTCTGGAACGCTGGCAGTGGGAAAGCACGGAAGATTATCGCGCGGCCGAAACCGCGCTCGAGGCCGTCGAACTCGCCGGTTTTGCCCAGCGGCCGCTCGCCACGCTGTCGGGCGGCGAGCGGCGGCGCGTTGAAATCGCCGCTCTGCTCGCCCAGGACGCGCCCATCTGCCTGCTGGACGAGCCGACGAATCATCTCGATCTGCGCCACCAGGTCCGGATACTGGAATTGCTGGCCGGCCGCGCATACCGGCCTGGCCACCTGAACATTTTTGTTCTACACGACGTTAATCTCGCCGCGCGCTTCGGCACCCACGGCATTCTGCTGTTCGACGATGGCGAATGCCTCCATGGACCGCTGTCCGACATGCTCGCGCGCCCGAACCTCGAGCGGCTGTACCACTGCCGCCTGCGTGAAATTCATGCCGAGGGCGCCCGCTGGTATCTGCCGGACTAGCGCCCAAGTGGATTAAAAAAGGGCCGACCGTTATACTTCCGGCCACTCGCAGCGGCACTTAAATTGAGGATGGGGCACGCGCATTGGGATTGAGTCGTCTGCTTAAATCCGCGCCAAGGCATGGGCTCCCGGTCCTTCCTTTGCTTCTCCTTTTCCCGGCGGTGACGTACCTATGATGCGTCTGCGGCTTTTCCCACGAACCTTGCGTGCGCGGATCGCCGCCTCCTTCTCCATCCTTTTATTGTTTACCGCCGCCGCCGTCACCCTCGCTTTCGCGCGCCAGGCGGCCCACGCCCATCTCGAGACACAACAACAACTGGCCCAGAACCTGATGGTGTTCGTCGAGCCGGCCGTGCGCGGCATGGTGACGAACTACGATGTCACGGGGCTGGACAATTACATGCAAAAAATCGCCGCCGACCCCACGATCGCTTCGATCCGCATCGTCGATGAGGGCGGCGGCTCGCTGTTATACCAGCATCAGGGCAACGCGGAGCCGGCCAGCTGGATGTCACGGATACTGGCGGGCGTTTCCGGTGCAAGCCCGCTGCTCATTTCCGAAGTCAACGTTAACGGCGCGAAGGTCGGGCGCATCGAAGCGGTGCTATCGTACGCACCGCTCAATCAGAGCGTACGGCACGTGATGGTTGTCGGCAGCGCGTTGACCGCGATCGTGCTGGCCGTGGCTTTCCTGCTGGCGTACCTGCTGCTCACCCGTTTCACCGCACCGCTACGGCCGCTCATGGAATGGGCGCGCGAATTCGCCCACGGCAACTGGCATCCGCGCGTCAAACTGATCGAGTCGGGCAGCCGCGAAATCCAGGAACTCAACCAGGCGTTCGCCGACGGCTCGGCCACGATGCGGCACTACATTCAAAGCCTCGAGGAAACGCGCGAGCTGCTCGAATACAGCGAAACGCGCCTGCGAAAACTCGTGAACAGCATGCACGAAATCCTGTTCGAACTCGATGCCGACGGCCACATCATCTTCCTCAACCCGGCCTGGCAGGCGCTGACCGGCTTTACCGCGGACGATTCGCTCGGAAAATCTTTCAGCGATTTTCTTCTGGGCGAGGACGCCATCCGCGACTTCGAAGTGAACACACTCCCGCGCCTGCACGAGAAAAACCGCGAGATCTCGCTGCGCTCAGCGGATGGCAAACACTTGTGGATGAGTCTCGATGCCGATGCACAAACCGACTCGGCGGGAAATTTCACCGGCATAATCGGCACGTTCAGCGATATCACCAGGAGCGTCGAACTCAACCACCTGCTGAGCCGATACCAGGACGAGCTCTATCACCTGTCGGTCACCGATCCGTTGACCGGCCTTTACAACCGCCGCCACTTTGACAGCCAGCTGGAAGTAATCTTGTCGGATCATCTGCCGAAGAACATGCCGGTGTGCCTGCTGCTCATTGATCTCGACGGTTTCAAATTCATCAATGACACCTACGGTCATCCCTTCGGCGACGAGGTGCTGCGCACCACCGCCCAATTGCTCAAGCAGCAGGTGCGGCGCAACGACTACATCGCGCGCCTAGCGGGCGATGAATTCGCCATGGTGCTCAAGAACACCGATATCGAAAACGCCACCCGCATCGCGCAGAAGCTCCACGACTGCATCAGTGATACGCGCATCCCGCTGCCGGTGGGGCACATGCAGCTTCAGTCCTCCATGGGCGTGGCCGAGGCGCCGACGCACGGCGCCAACGCCCAGGACCTGGTGAGCGCCGCGGATGTCGCGCTCTATCACAGCAAACGCGGCGGCCGCAACCGTATCGAAGTGCTTTCACCGGACATCAGCAAGGCGGTGATGTCGATCTTCAGCCAGGGGTTCCAGTTGCGCAATGCGATCGAGCAGGGCCACATCCATCCCGCCTTTCAGCCCATCTGCAATCTCAAGAACGGGATACCGATGGCCTACGAAGTCCTGGCCCGCATGCGGGTCAACGGTCTGGTGATTCAGGCAAAGGATTTCATCACGGTGGCGGAGGAGCTGGGGCTGACGCGTGAAGTGGACCTGCACGTCATCGGCCAGGCGCTATTGCTGTCTCCCTCGGAACATGCCTTGTTTCTCAACGTGGATATCTCTTCTTTCAACGACAAGGAATTTGTGCAGGATCTGAGCCGGTTGCTCAAGCCGGCCTGTGCCGAAGGACGCTCGATTACCATCGAGATCACCGAGCGCGAGACCATTCCCTTGAGCGATGGTCTGCATCAGGATATCCAGACCCTGCGCGCCTTCGGTTGCAAGCTGGCGCTCGACGATTTCGGCAGCGGTTATTCCACGTACAACTTCCTCAACCAGTTCCGCCCGGATTACCTCAAAATCGAGGGCTCATTCGTGCGCGGCATGCTGCAAAACGAGGCCGACCGCAAGATCGTGACCCATATCCACGAACTGGCCTCCTCCTTCGGGATGCAAACCATCGCTGAAAGCGTGGAGGACGCTGCTACCGAACACGCGCTCCAGGAAATCGGGATTTGCAATGCCCAGGGCCTGTTCTACGGCGCTCCGCGTCTGGTTTCCTGATCCTGCTTTCTGCTTGCCCGTGTCATTTTGAGCAATATCAATAAAAATCATTGATCTTTATATGCAATAATAACGATGGAAAGTTTCTCCAATTTAAGAAGAATATGCGCCCTGCTGTTTGATGTAGTCTTGGATTACCAATTTCCATTCACGGTTTATTTACACCTTAAAAAGGAAGCTTAACTATATGAAAAAGTACTCGATTCTGCTTGCCGCACTGTTGGCCATGACGGCAGTAACCGCCTGTGAGAAAAAGGAACAGAAGGCTGCCGCCCCGGTAGCGGTACCGATGGCCCCGGCTGCCCCCGCGGCGGATGCCGCCAAACCGGCGGATGCCGCTGCCCCGGGCGCTGCTGCTCCTGCTGCACCGGCGGCCCCTGCTGCTCCTGCTACCCCCGAGAAGAAGTAAGGCTGACAAGATTTCAGTCATCAGTCTCATGTAAAAAGCCGGCCTTCGGGCCGGCTTTTTTATTTCCGCGCCGTGAACGAAAACATCATGGCATAGTTGCATCGCAACCTGCATATCACGCACCGTGATTACAAGTTTCGTCAAACATTGACACAGCTGCTGTCGCTTCATATATTGCACGCGAGCATGTAGCTCAAGAGCTTCAGGTGTTTCCCGGAATTTTCATTCCGGGAGATGAAACGGGAAGCCGGTGCGTCCATCGAGAAATTACGGCGGACAATCCCGGCACTGCCCCCGCAACGGTAAACGAGTCAAGGCGAATCAAGCGCCACTGTCTGGCCTCAATCGCAAGCGATTGATGTCGACGGGAAGGCGATTCGCCGGGTCAATCCACTCGTGAGTCCGGAGACCGGCCTGAGGTGACCAAACGGTGTCGCGGAGGGCGGCGCGGGCGGCAATGGCCTCGCGCCTTCCGCTTCTCCCCTTCCTCCGCACACTTAAACCAACCCCTGCGCGGGTGCGCGCGGTTTGCGGAGAAAAAAATGAAAATATCGGTAGCCCGTCTCATCATTGGCATGGCGTGCATCACCCCCGTTTCGGTTTTCGGCGCCACGAGCGGCGCGGAGGAACCGATCGTCATCACCGCCACACGTATTCCAACGCCCCTGCAACAGATTGCCAGCTCGGTTACCATCATCACGGCCGAAGATATCCAGGCTAATCAATGGCACAGTCTCCCGGAAGCGTTGGCAGCACAGCCCGGAATGCGCGTCGCCACTTCTGGCGGCGTCGGCGCCCAGACCTCGTTATTCACTCGCGGCACGAACTCCAATCACACCCTCGTCCTGCTCGACGGAATTGAAATATCCGATCCCAGCACACCGAACGGCGCTTATGACTTCGCGCATCTGAGTCTGAACAACGTCGAACGAATCGAAATTGTCCGTGGCCCGCAAAGCACTCTCTACGGCTCGGGTGCACTCGGCGGCGTGATCAATATCATCACCAAGCGTGGCCAGGGGCCCAACCAATACGCGGCATCTTTCGAAGGGGGTTCGTTTCACACCTACACCGAGGGATTATCCGCACAGGGGAGTGACTCCCGATTTCATTACTCGATGGAGATCTCACAATTCAACACCGCGGGTCAATCCTTCACCCCAGAACGTTTACGCGCCGGACAGGGCAACGAGAATGACGGGTACCGCAACACAACCGCATCTTTTCAGGGTGGTATCACGCCAACCGCAGGCACCGAACTCAATCTTTACGCCAGATCGATTCACGCGCATTCGCAGCTGGATATCGGTACGGGCGAGGATACGGACTCGGAAGGCAGCGTTACACAACGGTTCGTCCGTCTCGAGGCCAAATCCTCCCTGGCGGATGGGCGTTGGAAGCCCGCTCTCGGATATTCCAGGTCGCGTCAGGACAGGACAATCGATAACAATCGTCAATCCTCGCTCGGCGACGAGGAACATACCCGGTTCCTGGGTGAAACCGAAACGACCGATTTTCAGAACCAGATTGCCCTGTCAAACAGCAATAGCGCGGTGCTAGGCTACGAAACAAAGAAGGACAGCATGACCGCCACTGGAACTTCCGTGTTTGGTTCTGGCTTTGGCGATTTCGTTCTCACAGAAAACACGAACGTTCAGGAACGATTGGAAAGCTGGTATCTCCAAGACCAATTTACGATCGCAGAAAATTTTCACGGGACTGTCAATGCACGCTCGGATAACTACGACAGCTTCCCCGGCGCCAAAACTTACCGGTTCACCCCGCTGTACGCCATTCCCAGCACGGCAACGAAACTCAAGGCCAGTTACGGCACGGGTTTTCGTGCTCCCTCACTGTTCGAACGTTTCGGATCGACGCCGACCAATTTCGGTACAACCTACAGTGGCAACCCCGCCCTCAAACCCGAGGAAAGCAAAGGATGGGAAGTCGGCATCGAACAGGCGCTGTACGCAGGACGCGTTGAACCGTATTTCACATACTACAAAAACCGTATCACAAACCTTATCAAGGTCATATACTTGCCGAGCTTCGACAGTACGTCGGTCAACATCGACAGTGCCACCATTGAAGGTTATGAAACCGGCGTCGCATTCCGGCCCTCGACCAAAACGACGCTCCAGGCCGAGTACACACGGACTCGTACACTAGACCAAAACGGTCAGGAATTGCTCCGCCGTCCTCGAGAAATGGCGTCAGTCCAAGGTAAAGCCCCGATCATGCCGGACGTTGATCTCGCACTCAGCCTGCGCTATACCGGCCGCCGTAAAGACGTAGACCGCGTTTCCGGCGCAACTATTGAAACCGGCGGTTATACCGTTACCGGGCTTGTCGCAACATGGCAATCGTCGAAAAACATCCGTGTCCACGGAAAGATCGACAACCTTTTCAACAAAAAATATGAACCCATCGACGGCTTCCAGGGAACCGGTGTGGGTTTCTTTGCCGGGATAGAGGCAAACTTCTAGGTCGGAGGTCAATATGAGAGATTCAACAACCCGATACCGCCGCATCATGTTTTGGATGACTCTGTCCGTGCTGGTGCACGGAATAGCCGTCTCCTGGCTTCCGTCTCCGTCCCCCACGGAGCCGCTTGTCGATAAACACACGCTATGGGTTTCTGCATGGCGGAACGCGGCATCGGTTGCGCCGGTCGCAGAATCGGCCGGCCGGTATTCGCCACAACACTCCCAACTTTTTCCCGCCAACGGCGACGCGCCGTCAGCAAACACACGCTCCCAACAAATAATGCCGACTCACGACGAATACCCCTCCACTGAGGAGACGGAGGCGATGCCTGAAAACGGGATAGCCAATCACATGTTCGGGCTCATACGCCGCTCCATCCAGGAGCATTTTGTTTACCCGCCATTTGCCCTGCGACAAGGTTGGGAAGGCGAGGTTCTTGTCGCGCTTCAGATCAGCGCTGAAGGCGAAATTCGCGATATCCGGGTGGTTCGATCATCGGGGTATCGCATTCTTGACGAGGACGCCTTGTTAATTCTGAACAAGATCGGTTCAATACCCGATGCGCGCATCTGGCTGAGCGGCCGTACTTATCGTGCGCGCATCCCGGTCATTTATCGGCTTACGAGCTAACATGGGCCATCGCCTAACCAAAATCTATACTCGCACCGGCGATGACGGCACCACCGGTCTGGGCGACGGTTTGCGCGTGAAGAAAACCGACCGGCGCATCGAGGCGATTGGCACGGTGGATGAGTTGAACAGCCTCCTTGGCCTGCTGCTCACTCATCAATTGTCGAATGAAATACGCGTCAGTCTTACGGACGTCCAGCATGAACTTTTTGACCTCGGTGGTGAACTCAGCATTCCCGGCCGTTCCGCCATCGCCGAGCCACATGTAAAACGTCTGGAGACCATACTGGACAAATTCAATGCAGACTTACCCCCGCTCAAGGAATTTATACTTCCTGGAGGATCTGAGGCCTCGGCCATGTGTCATCTGGCGCGGTCCGTATGCCGCCGCGCGGAACGGCGTGTGATTCACCTTGGAGAAGAGGAGAAAATAAACACTGCCGCAACAAAATACCTGAACCGTCTATCCGATCTGCTGTTTGTTCTCGCGCGCGTGCTGAACGTTCATGCCGGGCGCACTGATGTTCTGTGGCAACCCGGCAAGAACCGCTAAGGACTGCCTGACACTTTTCTTTTCGCCCGCGCCTGTTCGAGCGTGGCACATATCCGCTCAGATCCATCAAGAATTCTCAGGCTCTGGCGCTCGATCAAATCAGGTGGAATGAATAACAGATTGTCGCGCGTGGAAGCGGTGAGCATGGACAGCGCCCGCCAGCGATCGCGCCATTCCTGCCACAGCGCATCGTAGCCGCTGGCCAGAATAACTTCCGGATTTCTTTGCACCACGGATTCCATATCTACCCGCGGCGTCAATCCCGGCAAATCGGCATAAATATTTCGTCCGCCGCATAGCTGAATGACATCGTTGATAAGGTGGCGACGACTTACCGTAAGCAGGGAACTGTCCAGAATCTGATAAAACACCGGCACAACCGGGCGGCCTGAATACCGGGCACGTAGCCGCGCGAGGTGCCGGCGAAAATCCGCGGCAGTCTTGCCGGCAAGTGCTTCTGTCCCGGCGAGCTTGCCGAGTCGTTCCAGCAAGTCGACCATGTCATCGAGATGACGTGGCTCGGTCACAAAAACAGGCATCCCAAGCGAGATCAATCGTTCGACCTGCCACGAAGGGTTGCCGGATTGCCAAGCGATGACAAGATCCGGGTGCAATGCGACGATCGCTTCGACATCAAGACCCGCTCCGCTGCCCACGCGGGGAATGCTTTTCGCCGCCTCGGGATAATCACTGTACGCCACGGCACCCACAACGAAATTTCCTGCGCCTGCCACGTACAGCAGTTCCGTGACGTTCGGTGCCAGACTGACAATGCGCCGGGCGGGCGATACAAGCGTCAGCATCCTGCCTGCGTCATCAGGCACGACAATTTCCGCATGGGCTGTCGAGATGATCGTCAGGCATCCCAACCAGAGCCGAAGCCATCGCTGGAATATGGGAATAAATTTATTCATGCTGGATCACAAATTGCCACCATGGAACAGCAGTTGCGGAAACAGCTGTCCGCCATGCTTATCGACACGGATGCGGGTAATCCCGGCATTTGGCACCTGCAAGCGGAACAGATGCTGAAGTGGTGCATTGAGCACATGTGCGACAACCATGCGAATCACACCGGCATGTGCGACAACCAGCACATGTTTTCCACCATGGTGTTCAAGCAGGCTGTCCCAGGCAGAAATAATCCGGTCTCGAAATGCCGTAAGCGGTTCGGCGCCTTGCGGCGCATGCGCTACCGGATTACTGCGGAATCTATTAAGTATTTCAGGATCCGCCGCGGTCAGCACGTCGGGAGTGCGCCCTTCCCACGCACCAAAACCCAATTCGATCAGGCGTGCGTCGATTTCCAGCGGCAATTGGTGACGCTTGGCCAGCTCCCGGGCAAAATCCGCGCAACGTAAGAGGGAAGAACTAATCACAGCCTGCCACGGACAATGATTGCCCACGGCGTCTCGCATTTGCGCCCAACCTTTTTCGCTCAGCGGATCGTCCGTCTGACCGCGATACTTGCGTCCCCCGACGGATTCGCCGTGACGCATCAGATCGAGAGTGGTTATCAGCTTCCGGGACATGAAGCGAGCGGAAAAAATCCATATTTACGCATGGCGCACTGCAGTGGAAATCGGGCCGCAGATTGTGCCGGGAGAGTCTATAGATACACGGACTAGCCTGAGAAGAGACCAGCCAGATGTGCCCCCGTCATCAATATGCCGACGACGAGCCATAACAACAGCACCCGCCAGACGAGGGCGACGACGCGGCGCACATGGCCGGCATCCGGGACGACGGTGAGATCGGAAGATCGTTCGGCATATTCGTCCTCTTCTTGCGCCTCGCAAATCTGCATATGCATCGCGCCGAAACCGGAGGCTAGCAGCGGACCACTATTGATATCCGACCAGACCCCGACGCGCCGACGCCAGCAGTGCAGCGCGTCCTCGAAGCTGCCCATCAGCGCGTAGGAAAGCGCGGTGATGCGTGCCGGTATCCATCCCAGCAGATCATCGAAGCGGGCCGCCGCCCAGCCGAATTCGGCGAAACGCTCGTAACGGTGCCCCCAGAGAGAATCCAGAATGCAACTTAGCCGCTGCAATACCGCCCCGAATGGGCCCAGCAGCATGAACCAGAAAATCGGCGACACGATTAATGAATTACCCTGCTTGAGCACGCCTTCCACCGCCGCACGCGCGATGTCGGCTTCGTTTTTCTCCGTGGCGCCTTTCCCGGTCAGTTCCTGCAATTTCTCGTTCGCTTCATCGAGATCGCTGGATTCCAGGGCATTCGATATCGCATTCGCCGTTTTTCCGGGGCGATGGACATCGACGCACAAGTAAAGCACCACGACATCGAAGGCTAAGCGGAGTATCCAGGCGAGTTGCCCGAGAACGTAGTGAAGAAGAAGCACGCCAGCGACAATGGGCAACGTTGCCAGCATGACGGCACCGACACCGTGCGCACGTTTGCCACCGTTGAATCGTTCCTCGATGGATTCCGCCCAGTCGCGATACCAGACGAAGGGCTTGATTCCCTGACGATCGGGAATCAGATGATCCAGCGTGATCGCCAACAGTACTGCAATCAGTATTTCACTCATGCCAACCGTTTTTCATCCTTGTTTACATGTAAATGTAATGGCCACGCGTGTCACAAGGCAAGTCCTAGCCGCCGGATCCCGTGGCACAGCTCTTTCGGAGACGGCGGCAGTAGCGAAACATGGCTCATTGCGGGCTACCTGCGCCCATTGCCGAAGGAGCCGCCACCGCCCGTGGCGATAGCTCTTTCGGCGGTGGTGGCCAGGCGACTCAATGAACATCGTCGCTTGTGGCGGCCCGACATGCTCCCTTCGAAGGAGCTTCGCCTCGGGCACTGGGCGCTACGCACAAGTATCCAGATACCTTTTCCAATCAAACGTCGGGCCTGGATCCGTCTTGCGTCCGGGCGCAATATCGCAATGTCCATATATGCGTTCTGGCGTGATGGCAGGATAAGTCTGCCGGAGGGTGCGGGTAAGCTTGGTTAGCGACTCGTACTGGGCATCCTCAAATGGGAGATCATCCGCCCCCTCCAGTTCGACACCGACGGAAAAATCGTTAATACGGCTTCTCCCCTCGCAATACGACAAACCCGCGTGCCAGGCACGCTGGTGCAATGGCACGAATTGGACAAGCTGACCATTGCGACGTATCAGGACATGAGTCGAGACCTTCAGATTCTGGATCTCACGATAATAAGGATGGTCATCGGGATTCAGGGTGTTGCAGAACAGCTGCTCGATACCCTGCCCACCGAATCTTCCCGGTGGGAGGCTAATCGAATGTATTACCAGGGTGTCTATCGGCGCCCCTTCCGGGCGTGCGTCACAATTGGGAGAAGCCACATACGGCGCGCCCCGGATGAGTCCGCTCGTCGTATCAATTTGCATGACACTGTGCAGTTCCTTTGCAATCCGAAACGGGGTCATGAAGAAATTGTATCTGACAGTCCCCTTTAAGATGGTGCCGGTGACCGGAGTCGAACCGATGACCTACTGATTACGAAACGGCCAGCCTATTGTTCCATATCGCTTTGAAAAATAATACCTATACGCCCTGTTTTGTGTCTCTTACATTGCGCACTTTTGGGTGGTTTCACACGAGTTTTTATGAGTTTCGACAGCCAATAAGAGACAGCCACAAGAGGCCGTGGACTGTGTCCAATTGGCTCAGAGAGTTGTCGCAATCGGCATCTGAATCTACTGTTGGCTTGAGGAAGGGGGAAGATCAGTAATGTAGTTTGATCACGACTGCCCACTGGATTCAAGAGCCTTAACAGGTGGGATATTTGAGGCTATCGAAAAGCTCTAACAAAATTAAGTAAAAGTAAAAAAACAATTTAAATTGTTCACATTTTTCATGGTAACAAATAGATGGCTCCATTCATTCCCACCGCAATGAACTGGTTTTTAAACCAGGCGACACCGTTCAGATCTGGCACAAATGAATTGTTCTGCGGGGAGGTCCAACTGATGCCATCAGGTGAGGTCTGGGTTATCCCAGCCGTCCCAACTATCTCGAACTGAGCTCCCGACCAGGCGGCTCCGTACATAGCATTGCCCCAGCGGGTCGTATGGCCCGTCCAGGTTATTCCGTCGTATGAAGTCTGTACGGTGCCATTAATACTATCTCCCGCAATCAAGAACTGGACTCCCGACCAAACCACGCTGTGGAGCATGTTCCCACCCTGCGATGTCCTGGGCGTCCAGGTTGCGCCTGTTGGTGAAGTCAGGATGGTATCTCCGGCTCCGACTACTACATTCTGAGGCTGAGTGTTATTACCTGCGACACCATACAAGTCATTCGTCGTCCCGGATGTCTGTTTCGTCCAAGTCGCGGCATCGGGTGAGGTCAGGATTGTTCCGGAATCGCCGACGGCGATGAACTGCGACCCGGTCCAAGCTATAGCGCGCAAGCGGTTTGTGGTCCCCGAGGCCTGCAGTGTCCAGGTAACAAGGTCGGACGAGGTGACGATCGTTCCCAAGTCGCCTACTGCGGCAAATTTTGTTCCCGAGGTGGCGATCCCATTAAGATTGACGACGACATTGGAAGCGCTCGTCGCCCAGGAATTGCCATCCGTGGAGGTAATGATGGTCCCGAGCGATCCGACGGCGACCACCTGCGATGCCGAGGAGGCGATGCCGTAGAGGG
>NZ_JBGQKW010000053.1:0-18743 GCF_041499725.1 Sulfuricaulis sp. | reverse complement strand
CTCATGCGTGAAACGTCCCGCGATCCGTCCCGAAATAAAGGCACCGAGCATCAAACCGGTCACCAGGGGAATGAACAGCCACCCGAAGTCATCGGCACCGTAATGCAGATGCCGGTACATCACATCAGGCGAACCCGCGACATACAGAAAAAATCCGCCGAAATTGAGCGCCAGGATCGCGATCAGAATCATGAAGCGCGGCGTGCCCAGCGCCTTTCCGTAGGAGCTTGCGATAGCGCGCGGATGTCCCGACTGCCGGCCTACCGGCGGCAAGGTTTCAGGCAGGAATAACGCCGCCCACAGCCAGACCGCGAGGCCAAGCAGCACCAGGAACCAGAATACCGAACGCCACCCGAAGGCATCGTGCAGCCAGCCGCCGAAGACCGGCGCGATCGCGGGCGCGAGCGCGAAGATCAGCATCACCTGCGACATGACGCGTTGCGCCGCCGCTCCCGCGAAGGCATCGCGGATGATGGCACGGCCCACCACCAGCGCGCCACTGGCCGATATACCCTGGCCGATACGCATAAGCAGCAGCCAGTGAATGTTCGGGGCCAGCGCGCAGCCTATCGAGGTGGCCACGTAAACCGCCGTGGACACCAGCACCACGGTTTTGCGTCCGTAAGCATCCGAAAGCGGACCGTACACCAACATCATCGTGGCGAACGCCAGAAGATAGAAGCTGAGTGTTTGCTGCAACACCACCGACGACACGGAAAATTCCCGCCCGATGTCTGGAAATGACGGTAGATAAGTATCGATGCTGAACGGCGCCAGCATCGCGAGCAGCGCCACGGTGAACGACAGCCACAGGCCATGACGGTGATGAGCGTGATGGACTGACTCGTGCATGGCGAAACGCGGGATCGGCCTGTTCAGATACGTGGAACGCGACGCTAGGCCGCGCGCCGGTGGCTCTTCAGGAAATTTGCCAGCAGTTCGTGCCCGTACTGCGTGAGTATCGACTCCGGATGGAACTGCACGCCCTCGACCGGCAGGGTCTTGTGTCGCACGCCCATGATCTCGCCATCGTCGGTCCAAGCGGTGATTTCCAGAACCTCCGGGATGCTGCCGCGCTCGATCACCAGCGAATGGTAGCGCGTGGCCTCGAACGGATTGGGTAGCCCGGAAAAAACTCCTTTGCCGGCATGGTGGATCATCGAGGTCTTGCCGTGCATCAGTTGCTTGGCCCGAATTATCTTCCCACCATAGGCCTGGCCGATGCTCTGGTGACCGAGACACACACCTAGAATCGGAAACTTAGCGCTGAGCTTTTGGATGGTCTCCACCGACACGCCGGCCTCGTTCGGCGTGCACGGGCCCGGCGAGATGACGATGTGGTCCGGTTTCAGCTTTTCAATTTCCGCCACCGAAATCTGGTCGTTGCGGTAGACGCGCACATCTTCGCCCAGCTCGCCCAGATACTGCACGAGGTTGTAAGTGAAGGAATCGTAGTTATCGATCATCAAGAGCATGGCTAAACTCCTTGCCGTCCGTTAAGACCGGCGGACGCCAGGGACACCGCGCGGAAGATGGCGCGCGCCTTGTTCATGGTTTCGTTCCATTCGGATCTCGGCACCGAATCGGCAACGATGCCGGCGCCGGCCTGGATATAAAGCATTCCGTTCCTGATCACCGCGGTACGGATGGCGATGGCCGTGTCCATGTTGCCGTTCCAACCGATGTATCCGACCGCCCCGGAGTAAATGCCACGGCGCGTGGGCTCGAGTTCCTCGATGATCTCCATCGCGCGCACCTTGGGCGCACCGCTCACGGTGCCGGCCGGAAACGTGGCGCGCAGGACGTCCACGGCGTCCATACCCGGTTTCAGTTCACCGTGCACATTGGAGACGATGTGCATCACGTGCGAATAGCGCTCGATGACCATTTTGTCCGTCACCTGCACGCTGCCCACCTTGGCCACGCGTCCGATATCGTTGCGCCCGAGATCCATCAACATGATGTGTTCGGCGCGCTCCTTGGGGTCGGCCAGCAGGTCCTTTTCCAGCGCCTGGTCCTCGGCCTCGGTCACGCCGCGCGGCCGCGTACCGGCGATCGGGCGCACCGTGACCTGCCCGTCCTCGAGACGTACCAGGATCTCCGGCGAGGAGCCGACGATATGAAAGTCCTTGAGGTCCATGAAATACATGTACGGCGAGGGATTGAGCGTGCGCAACGCCCGGTAGAGGTCGAGCGGGTCGGCGGCGAACGGGATCGTCAGGCGCTGCGACAACACCACCTGCATGATGTCGCCGGCACGGATGTACTCGCGCGATTGTTCGACCGCGGCCTCGAATCCTGGCTGCGTGAAACCCGAGGTGAAATCGGATTCGCCGACGGTCTTGTTTGGCGTCTCCGTCCTGGCGCGCGGAATACCCTCGCCCAGCTTCGCCACCAGTTCGTCCAGCCGCGCATTGGCCTTATCGTAGGCGGCGCCCGCGATCATCGGGTTCACGTGGATCACGACGTAGAGCTTGCCCTTGAGATTGTCGAACACCACGACCTCGTCCGACACCGTGAGCAGGATATCGGGCGCGCCGATGACATCGGGCTTGGCCATTCTCCCCAAGCGCGGCTCGATATAGCGGATGGTCTCGTAACCGAAATAGCCGACCAGCCCGCCGGTGAAGCGCGGCAGACCGGCGATCTCGGGCACGGTGTAGCGCGCCTTGAAACGGCGCGCGTAATCGAGCGGGTCGGAAACCGTTTCACGCTCGACCGGCTTGCCGTCCTTTTCCACGGTCACGTCATGGCCGGAGACGCGCAACAAGGTGCGCGCGGGCAATCCGATGATGGAATAGCGGCCCCACTTCTCGCCGCCCTGCACGGATTCGAACAGGTAGGAATACGGCCCGCGCGCGAGCTTGAGATAGACGCTTAGGGGAGTGTCGAGGTCGGCGAGGACCTCGCGCATCAGGGGGATGCGGTTGAAACCTTGGGAAGCGTAGTTATCGAATTCTTTTTTGCTTAACGACATGAATCACCATGAGATCACCAGTTAAATAGTCAGACAGCGACACGGCTAGCGGCCCGAGGCCACCACCAGCGCATGTCCGACCATTTACGTGTTCTGTGTCTCATGTGTGTCGATCAAGCATAAAGCCGCAGATACGGCGGCACATCGGTCAGCGAATTCACCACGGCGTCGGGGAGCGACTGACGGATATCGTGTCCGTGATTATAGCCATAAGTCACGCAAATGACAGGCATGCCCGCCGCGCGCGCGGCGTGCACGTCGTTGCTCGAATCCCCGACCAGCACCCCGTGCGTGGAATCGATGCCGAAATGCTCGCAGGCATGTCGCAGCGGCAGGGGATCGGGCTTCTGCTTCGGCAGACTGTCCCCGGACAACACCAGCTGGAAGTACTTATGTAAGTCGAGATTCCTGAGCAGCGGCAAGGTGAAGGCCTCGGCCTTGTTGGTGATGCAGACCAGCGAAAAACCTTGGGCCTTGAGACGTTCCAGCGCCTCCACCACACCCGGGTAAGGGCGGCTCAGATCGGAGACGGCCGCGGCGTAATGCCAGCGAAACAGCGCGAGCGCCTGCTCATAGAGTTTGTCCTCGGGTTCGGCCTGCATCTCGCCGGTAAGCGCGCGTTTCACGAAGCGCGGCACGCCATTGCCGATCCAGGCGCGGTAATGCGCCATGTCCCACACGGGACGCTTCAGGTCGGCGAGCATGCGGTTCGCTGCGGCAGCCAGATCCGGCACGCTATCGATGAGCGTGCCGTCGAGGTCGATCATGACCATCTTCACGGTCAGCGGAAAGGTCGCCATCTTTTTCGCCGTGGATTCCACTATCCCTTGGCCTTCGCCAGCTCGTCGCGCATCGCCTTGACGACCGAATTGTAACGATTCGGATCGCCGGCCTTGCCCGCGCTGAAGATGGCGGAACCGGCGACAAAGGTATCGGCGCCGGCCTCGGCGATCTCGCGGATGTTGTCCACCTTCACGCCGCCGTCGATCTCGAGGCGGATCGGGCGCCCGCTCGCGTCAATGAGCTTGCGCACCTCGCGCAGCTTGTCGAGCGAAGCGCGGATGAAACTCTGGCCGCCGAAACCCGGGTTCACCGACATGAGCAGAATCATGTCGACCTTGTCCATCACGTATTTGAGATAGTCGAGCGGGGTGGCCGGGTTGAACACCAGACCGCATTTGCAGCCCGAGTCGCGCACCAGTTGCAGGCTGCGGTCGATGTGCTCGGAGCCCTCCGGGTGAAACGTGATATACGTCGCGCCAGCCTTGGCGAAGTCGGGAATGATGCGATCCACCGGCTTGACCATCAGGTGCACGTCGATATCGGCCTTTACGCCATGTTTGCGCAGCGCCTCGCACACCAGCGGACCGATGGTGAGATTCGGCACGTAATGGTTGTCCATCACGTCGAAATGAACGATGTCGGCGCCGGAGGCGATGACATTCGTCACCTCTTCGCCCAGGCGGGCGAAATCGGCGGAGAGAATCGAAGGAGCAATCTTGTAGTCACGCATGGGGATATCAAACCTTCAAATAATGTGTTCAGAGTTATGTAGTGACAAATTAAAAGGCGCGGATCATGGACGACCCGCGTCAAGACGCGCACTTTACCCGAAGACCGGAAAATTTTCAGCCTCCGAGGCGATAGGCCCATCGCCGGCGTGGCTATATCGCCGTACGCGCTGAAACGGAGGTAACCGCCAGGTCACGGCCCGGATTATTGCCGGCGCGTCAGCAGCCAGCGGCTGATATTGCGCA
The DNA here is from genome assembly GCF_041499725.1 of Sulfuricaulis sp. Lineage (GTDB taxonomy): Bacteria > Pseudomonadota > Gammaproteobacteria > Acidiferrobacterales > Sulfurifustaceae > Sulfuricaulis. The sequence continues at coordinate 14,009 of NZ_JBGQKW010000053.1, read as the reverse complement.
CGCTCTTGCCGATGAAACGCGCCGCGCGCTCGATCAGGGTTTTCCGGTCACGCGCCAGCGCCTGCCGCTCGGATTCGGTGAGCAATTCGGGCGCGTGGCTGCGCTTGAGCCGCGCGACCGCGACCCAGTCGGCCTCGCAGAATTTTCTGTACATCCACCGGGCCGCGACGTTCCAGGGACGGGGCCGGCGGAAATGCGCGGTGAAATCCACCACATGCGGCTCGCCGTCGGCGCCGACGAGAATGTTTCCCTGGCTGCGCAGATCACAGTGCGCCACCCCGAATTCATGCAAACGGTCCACCAGGCGGTAGAACCGCTCGAAGAACAACGGCGTCAGCCCGCCGGGTGGCACCTCGCGCGCGCTGGTCCCGGGCACGTACTCCAGCAACAGCGCGTCACGATTCACGACGCGCAACAATCGCGGCACGCCGCGCGCGCCGTCCAGCTGCCGCAGCGCCCGCGCCTCGCGGCGCACCGACAGCGGACCCACGAGACGCCGGAACCAGGGATCGGCCTGGCTGAAATCCTTGAGCACCGCCTCCTCGCCGTCCGCCCGGATCAGCAGCACGTCGGGGCGCGAGCCCCCGCCCCGCCGGAAGGTTTTCACGGTCAGGGCGCGCAGTTGCTCGAGTGAAAGATCTTGTAGCGAGGCCATACAACAGAGAATAATATGATCGTCACGACAAACTCAATGCAATTCGCGGGAGTATTCATGCCGTTAGCCATCACGCTGCACGTTCTTTCGGCGGTCGTCTGGGTGGGCGGGATGTTTTTTGCCTACATGGCATTGCGCCCGGTAGCCGCGAGTCTGCTGGAACCTCCGCTGCGGTTGCCGCTGTGGTCCAAGACCTTCGCGCGTTTCTTCCCTTGGGTTTGGGCAGCGGTAGTGCTGCTGCCAACCAGCGGCTACTGGATGATCTTCAGTACCTTCGAAGGCATGGACAACGTCGGCCTGTACGTCGATGTCATGCAGGTCATTGGCTTCGGCATGATTGGCATTTATCTATATATATTCTTCCTGCCTTATCAACGGATGAATCGGGCGATAGCCGCCGGCGATTTCGCCTCCGCCGGCAAACAGCTGGCCGTCATACGCCGGCTCATCGGCACCAATCTGATCCTCGGCCTGGTCACGATCATCGTTGCCACCGGCGGAGCCTATTGGCTGAACGTCGACTGAGCTCCGGCTTTCACGTCATCCCTGCCACCCCAGGCTGCTGATCCTCAATAGGATTTCGGCTTGTCAACGCCGCCGGCAACGGCGCGTTAAAACCAGGACAAACGCGATAATCCAGACTGTGACATAGCTGTTCCCGTTTCGCGTTGTATCTATCAACACAAACTCAAATGGAGAAACGCATCATGCTGAAACTGAAACTTGCCGCAGTCGGTACCATCCTCGCGCTGGCCGCCATACCGGTTGTTCACGCCGCGGACCCGGCGCCTCAGGGCAATCCCGAACTCCGCGGGGACAGGAAGGAAATCATCCAGGACCGACGGGAAATCCATCAGGACAAACGCGATATTCACCAGGACGTCCGGGCGCGTAACCAGGATCGCCGTGAACTGCGCGAGGATGTGCGTGAAGGCGACAAGGCCGGTGCAGCCAAAGAACATCGTGAGCTTAAAGCCGATAATGCCGACTTGCGCCGCGACCATCGCGACCTGCACGCAGACAAGAAAGACCTGCACCGCGACAAACGCGATTTGCGTCATGACCGCCGCAAGGCGGATGGCGCAAAAAGCTCATCATAAAGAATTGACTTTGCACTTCACACAAAAAAAGCGGGGTTAACAGGCCCCGCTTTTTTTGTACTTGTCATTTATCTTGCTATCAGCGCTCCGCGATTCCTGCGCATCTGGCAATCGGAACGCCAAACAAAAAAACCCGGATCAAGGTCCGGGCTTTTTTGTGTTTCGACGATTTATTTTTGTGAACAGGATTCTTTCGAAAAGTAAACGGCAAGCTGCTTAATAATATCCTTGGACAGCAGATTTGTCGTCGCATGCATGATCGGTTGAGGGCGTCTGCCGTCCTGGAACTGTAAGAGCTGCGCTTCGAGATACTCGGCATTCTGCCCGCAAAGCTTGGGAATGAGGCCTTGCACCGGAGCGGCTCCCCGGGGGCCATGACACTGTTCGCAGGAAGCTGTTTTTTCTCCGCCAGGACGGGCGACGTTTTCAGCGTGGACTGCCGAAACCCCCATCAGGAAAAGAGCGGCAAACGAGGTTGAGAGCACGACAATTCTATATTGCGGCACTTGAGTTATCTCCTAGGCGAGTTATACAAGGATGCTACCCAATATTTTGCACTTCATTTGGACAAAAAGAAAATACTTTGTCGCGGCCTTTTTCGGGGACGTTCGGGTCAGGATGCATGGCTGGAACAGAAAAAATTATGTGGCAATCGGCGGTTTTACTTCGCTACCAGCACACCGCGATACATGCGCATCTGGCAGGTAAACTCGTATTCACCCGGTTGCGGCGGTGTCACGACCACGTCCAGGGGTTTGCCTATCGGCAAGTCAGCGCTGACTCCGAGGCCGTCAAACAACGCTTTTTCCGCGCAGGGATTGGCGTCCTGGCGAAGGAAACGCAGGGTAACGGGTTTGCCTGCCGGCACTTCGATGCGGGCCGGCGTGTAAACGCCGTCGGCAACGATGATTTGAATCGGCTGCGATCCGGCGACGCGCAGCGCCTGCGGGCGGTACAGCCAGAACCACCAGACGATCAGTCCGATTAGACCCAGTCCAGCCAGATTGATGGTCCACGCGTTCATGTGCGGGCCTGTCCCGATTGAAACCATCGCAAGCGGTTGGCGTTGCTCACCACCGTCACCGACGACATCGCCATCGCCGCCCCGGCAATGATCGGATTGAGCAACAAGCCGGTGAACGGATATAGCGCGCCGGCGGCGATGGGTATGCCGAGAACGTTGTAAATAAACGCGCCGAACAGATTCTGCTTGATGTTGCGCACCGTGACGCGCGAAATGGCGATGGCGTCGGCCACGCCATGCAGCGATCCGCGCATCAGCGTCACGTCCGCGGACTCGATGGCCACGTCGGTGCCAGTGCCGATGGCATAACCCACGTCGGCCTGCGCCAGCGCCGGCGCATCATTAATGCCGTCGCCCACCATGCCGACGATCTCGCCGCGCGCCTGCAGCCCGGAAACTTTCGCGGCCTTGTCACCGGGCAACACTTCGGCCATCACTTCGTCCAAGCCGACTTCGCGTGCCACCGCCTCCGCGGTGGCACGGTTGTCGCCGGTGATCATTACCACTTTGAGGCCAATCGCGTGCAGCCGCGCGATGGCGGCTTTCGAGTCCGGCTTGATCGGATCGGCCACGGACACGATGCCGGCGACGGTATCGCCAACGGCAAGAAACATGGGCGTTTGTGCCTGCGCCGCGAGTTGTTCCGCGCGCTTGGGAAGGCTTCCGAGATCAATATTGTGTTTCGCCATCAGGCGCGCGTTGCCGAACAATACTTCCTTGCCCTCAATCGTCGCCGACACGCCGTGACCCGTGATGGCTTCAAAACCGCTGACGGCGGAAAGCTTGATGCCTTTGGCCTTGGCTGCCGAAACGATTGCCTCGGCGAGCGGGTGCTCCGAACCGGTCTCAATGCTCGCCGCCACCGTAAGCAGTTTCGTTTCGTCCCAGCCCGCCGCCGGCACCAGCGCGGTCACCGTGGGCCGGCCTTCGGTGACGGTGCCGGTCTTGTCGAGCACGATGGTGGTAAGTTTGCCCGCCTGCTGCAGCGCCTCGCCGTTGCGGATGAGAATGCCGTATTCCGCCGCCTTGCCCACGCCTACCATAATAGAGATGGGCGTGGCCAATCCAAGCGCGCAGGGACAGGCGATGATCAGCACCGTCATCGTGGCCACCAGCGAGTAGGAAAGCCTCGGCTCGGGACCGAAGTTATGCCACACGAGGAAAGTGATCACTGCGATAATCAAAACCGACGGCACGAACACGGCGGAGATCTGATCGGCGAGTCGGCCGATCGCGGGCTTGGAACTCTGCGCGCGGCGCACCATCTCGATGATGCGCGCGAGCGCAGTATCCGCGCCGATACGCTTGGCTTGGAACAGGAAGGTGCCGGACTTGTTGAACGTGGCACCCACCACTTCGTCGCCGACTTTTTTCTCCACCGGCATGGGTTCGCCGGTGAGCATGGACTCGTCAACGGAAGAATGGCCTTCGATAATGACGCCATCGACTGGGATTTTCTCGCCGGGGCGCACGCGGATGGTTTCATCGAGGCCGACCTCGGAGATCGGGATGTCGATCTCCTTTCCGTCACGGATCACACGCGCGGTTTTGGGCTGAAGCCCGATGAGGCGCTTGATCGCCTCCGATGTCTTGCCGCGGGCGCGCATCTCGAGCGCCTGGCCGAGGTTGATCAAGGAGATGATGATCGCGGCGGCCTCGAAATAGGCGTGGCGCGCGAGGCTGGGCACGAGGCCGGGAAAGACCACCACCAGCATGGAGTACACCCACGCCGCGCCGGTGCCAAGCGCGATGAGTGTGTCCATGTTGGCGTTGTGGGCGCGGAATGACTTCCATGCGCCGCGAAAAAAATGCCCGCCGGCATAGGCCAGCACCCACAGCGTCGCCGCGCCGACCGCCAGCCAGAAGACCCGGCCGGACGGCATATCGAGCATGGGCATGACGCCCATCAGCTCGGCGAGCATGAGCGGCAGGCCAATGACGCCGGCGGCGATGAACTTGCGCAGCAGCGCACGGTAGTGGGCCAGCTCAGCGGCCTCTTTTTCGGACTCGTCCTCGGGACCGCGCAGCTCGGCCGCGCCATAGCCGGACGCGGTGACCGCCGCGATAAGTGCTTTGGCATCGACACCGCCGCGCACCGTCGCGGTGTGTTCGGCAAAGTTCACCGCGGACTCGACGACGCCCGGTACATTCTTCAGTGCGTTCTCAACCGTCGCCACGCACCCGGCGCAGCTCATGCCGGAGATGGAAAGGCGATGCGTGCTCGCTTCCGCTGGGATCGCTGCTGTCACTGTCCGATCTGAAAGAATGGCGTAGAGTTAGTCTGCATATACTTCCGCAGGATAACCTACCTTGGTCAGTGCATTCACCGCTGCTTGCGGGTCAACACTGCCCTTTACTACAGCGCTCCCGTTCTTAAGATCGAACTCGGCACTGACATAGCCGGGTAATTTCGACAGCACCTCGGTCGCCTTGGCGATGCAGCCGCCGCACTTCATGCCCTTGACTGAAAATCGGGTTTCAACAGCACTCATAAATAACCTCTCACCTATTCACACAACAGAAGTTTCTTCATCATATTGCCGCCGTGCTCTCTGGTTTCAATGACATCCGGGGCAACGGCGAATCAGGTTATAACTGATAGCGTACACCACACCGACAGCGAACCCGGTCGCTGCCACTCCCACGAGGCCGTAGAGAACACCGCCAACGGTGAGCGGCTTGCTGGCGGCCTGCAACGGGGCGAGGCTGATGCCATGAAACCAGGCGTTGAAAAAATCCAGTGTGCCCTGCGGCCATAGGGCAACGGCGATCGCGCATGCCACATTCAACAGGGCGAACGTCGCCGCCAGCGCAATGCCCGCGGTCAATGGATTGAGTCTGTCCATATCAACCTCCTTCTGTTCTCTCGGAACAGATCCGCAACAAAGTCGGCACAGGAAAGACGCCCGCCCGGGTGCCTGACGCGTGTCCGGGCACCCCCTCCATCATTTCCCCATCATCCCGCCCTGAGCGCCGCCACCCATCTTCATGCCCTGCATCATTTTCATGTGCTCCTGCATCATCTGCATGTGTTCTTGCATGAGCTTTTCCCGCTCCTTGGGGTCCTTCGTGTCATGAATTTTGTGCATGAGGTCGTGCATCTTCATCATGTTTTCCTGCATCTGCGCCATCGGCATGCCGGCTTCCTTGCCGACGGGGGCTTTGGTGTCCTTGCCTGGTGCCTCCTTGGCCGGGGCGCCGGGTTTCTCCGGATGGTGCTCATCGACGGCGTACACTTGAGAAACGGAAAACATCAATACGGCTATGGTTGCGACCAACGTCAGTCTGTTCATGTATGTTCCCTCGGTTGGTTGAAATTATCCAGGAATGCTTCGTTCAGCAACAGATCGCGCGGGGCGAGAATCCCCTGCGCAAAGCTTACAAGACCGCCGAATACCTTCTTTGATAGACATCAACCTTCAAGGTTCCGCGTCTTGATCGGAGATACCCCCCCATAACACCGCATCACCAAACGGTGTCAGACTTCTTACTGCCGGGCTGGCACGGTGGGGATCGTCAGCACCAGCGGCGAATCACGATGATCATGAGAACCGGCACCACGATCCACTGCATGAGCGGCGCGAGGCCGATCCCCGCCACAAGCGACATGGAGGCCGCATAGCTCCATGCGCGCAACTGATATACGTTATACCACTCGCTGAAAATGGTATAGGCCAGACCCATCGCCACCATAATCACGCCGGCGCGCCACGGTCGATGCGTCGGCCAGGAGGAATCCCTGAATATGGCGGCGACAGAAATAAACAACGCAGTGGCGATCATGATATCGCCCGCAATGCAGTGAAGCAGATAAAAAAGAACGCGCCGGCCGCCGGCGTCTTCCCGCAAGGTATAAAGCGGAAGCTGCGCCACCTCCCACAGACCATGCAGCACGAGCGCCAGCAGCGCCCAGTGCAGCAGGCGTTTGAAGACGTCACAGAACACAAAAAAGTGGGGGGCTAGCCGCGCAGTTTGTCGCGCACGCGTTCGAGCCTGCCGCGCACGTCTTTAGCTATCCCTGCGATCTGGGGGTTGTCGGTGAGCCTCAGAACCGCGATCGGGTCCATGAATCCCACGTTGATTTGCTTGTCCGGCTGCTCGCGCACCACCACGTTGCACGGCAGCAGCAGGCCGATGTCGGGATCGGCGGTGATGGCCTTGTGCGCCAGCGGCGGGTTGCAGGCACCGAGAATGCGGTAAGGCGCGCCATCGACGTTGAGCTTGGCCTTCATCGTCGCCTGCACGTCGATATCGGTGAGCACGCCGAAACCTTCGGTCTTCAGCGCCTCGGTAACGCGTTTGACGGTGTTGTCAAAACTGTCCTTCAGTATGATGTTGAATCCATACATGGTGTGGCTCCTATTTTTTGTCCGAATCACTCAACAGATATTTGATGAGCGCGGCGATGATCAGAATAACAATGATCCAGATGGCAATACCCATTAGTGACTCTCCTTCAAAAATAGTTCGCGATTATGATCGGCTGCTGCAGTTCAACGCTTCGACGCGGCCGTCCGAGCCTCGGTCTCGCGCCAACGCTGATAGACCTCCGCCGGCCACAGCGCCTGATACCAGGCGATGATGTCCTCGATGTCCTGATCGCTAAGCCGCCCCCTCCACGCCGGCATCACCGGTTCCCCGTGGCGCGTCGCGCCATTCCTGATGATCGCGATCATGTCCTGCTTGCGTCGCTTCCACACGTTGCCGTCGCCATTCAAGGGTGGCGCGGCGACCACCTGGGGATTCTGCCAGTCGGGATGTCCCTGCGCCTCCGGCCCGTGGCACAGGGCGCAGTGCTCCTGGTACAGGCGCACGCCGCGAAACAGGCTTTCCGTGGAGAAGGGCCGGTTGGTTTGGTCCTTGACGGCCGGCGCCTCCGGTTCTTTTTTGCCGCAAGCGCCGACCCACAGCGCTGCCGCCATCATCAGTGCAATTTTTTTCATGCCCTTGGAATCGGTATGCCCGCCGCCGTTGCCGCAATGATAATTGTTGCGCGCGACAAAGAAAATCGTCGGCCCGTCAAGGGTTCAATGCCGATGATCGTGCTGATGGTTTTTCTTCGGCCCGGCGAGGCCCTGAATGAAATTCACCAGATCCCAGATATTTTTTTCACTCAGCTGGCCGTTCCACGGCGGCATCGGCCCGCGGCCGTTGGCGATCTTCCAGGCAAAATCCCCGTCCGGATGCTGCCCGGCCATGACCGTCAAATCGGCCGGTCTGGGATTGAGCGCCGCACCCGCGGGTCCATCGCCGCGCGCGCTTGCGCCATGACAGCTGGCGCAGTTCGCGGCAAACAATTTCCGTCCGCGTTGCCGCGAGGCGCGATCCGCGGCCACGGGGTTGGGGCGCTTCGCGGCATCCTCCGGCGCCATCCAGTGACCGCCGGTTACCGTCGCGGCTCCGTGTTCATGCATTTTATCGTGGTCCGTCCCCTGCTCGCTGGCGCCGGCCAGAGCAGAACACGGCAGGCCGATCAACGCCAACAGAATCATTCCCCGGCGAAAAATTTTCGTGGCTGTCATTCGTTCTGGTTCCTCCGAAACTGAAACTTGATATTAGCGATATCCTGAACTTCAGGCGCATTGTGCCATAATACAGTGCAAGCCATTCATGCCGATCATCCCGACCTGCCGTAATAGTCCATGCTGCGTCTGACCGAAATAAGGCTCGGCCTCGACCACCGCGAGCCCGACCTCAAGGCCGCGATCCTGCGCGCGCTGGGAATATCCGAACCGGAGCTGCTCGGCTTCCACGTGCGCCGCCGTGGCTACGACGCGCGCAAGGCCAGCGAAGTCGTGTTCGTCTACACCCTCGACGCCGAGGTCAAAGACGAGCCGGCGCTGCTGGCGCGCTTCAAGCACAGCCAGCACATCAGGCAAGCGCCGGACGAGACTTATCGTTACCCGGTCCAGGCGCCGGCGAATTTCGGCAAACGGCCGGTGGTCATCGGCGCCGGTCCCTGCGGCCTGTTCGCCGGGTTGTCGCTCGCGCGCATGGGCTTTCGGCCGCTGATTCTGGAGCGCGGCAAGGATGTGCGCGAACGCAGCCAGGACGTGTGGGGCTTCTGGCGCGGGCGTCACCTCAATCCAGAATCCAACGTGCAGTTCGGCGAAGGTGGCGCCGGCACCTTCTCCGACGGCAAGCTGCACACCGGCATCAAGGACCGCGGGCATCATATAAAAAAGATTCTCCAGGACTTCGTGGACGCCGGCGCGCCCGAGGAAATCCTTTACATCAGCAAGCCACACATCGGCACGCTGCGGCTGGTCAAGGTGGTTGAGAACCTGCGCCACCGGATCGTCGAGCTCGGCGGCGAGATCCGCTTCGAGAGCCATGTCACGGATATCATTATTGAAGACGGCGATGTGCAGGGACGCACAAGTGCCGCGGGAGGAAGGATGCCGAGAGCGGCCGCAGTGCGCGGCGTGACGCTCGCCAGCGGCGAAACCATCGCGACGGATTACGTCATCCTGGCCCTGGGCCACAGCGCGCGCGACACGTTTGAAATGCTGCATCGCCGTGGCGTGCACATCGAACCTAAGCCATTTTCCATCGGCTTTCGCATCGAACATCCGCAGACGCTGATCAACCGCTGCCGCCTCGGCTCGGAGGCCGCGCATCCGGTGCTCGGCGCCGCCGATTACAAGCTGGTGCACCACTGCCGCAACGGGCGCACGGTGTACAGCTTCTGTATGTGTCCCGGCGGGCAAGTGGTGGCGGCCACCTCGGAGGAAGGACTCGTGGTCACCAACGGCATGAGTCATTACTCGCGCAACGAGCGCAACGCCAACGCCGGTGTCGTTGTCGACATTACGCCACAGGACTTCGGGAGCGATGATCCGCTTGCTGGCATTGCATTACAGCGCCGGCTCGAGGAAAAGGCGTTTGAGCTGGGCGGAAAAAATTACAACGCGCCGGCCCAGCGCGTCGGCGATTTTCTCGCCGGACGTCCTTCTACCGGGCCGGGTTCGGTCATACCTTCGTACACGCCCGGTGTGACCTGGACTGACCTGGGCAAAGCGCTGCCGGACTACGCCATCGCCGCCATACGCGAGGCGATTCCGGCATTCGACAAAATGCTGAAGGGTTTCGCCATGGACGACGCCGTGCTCACCGCGGTGGAGACACGCACTTCCTCGCCGATCCGCATCACGCGCGATGAGAATTTCGAAAGCACGAATACCAAGGGTTTATTTCCGGCCGGCGAAGGCGCGGGCTTTGCCGGCGGCATCATCTCTGCTGCCGTGGATGGCATGAAAACGGCCGAGGCGGTGGCGCAAAAAATAACTCAATGCAGGTTGGACTGAGCGATAGCAAAGCCCAGCATCGGGCCATAGGATTTTTTGTTAGGGTTCATTACATTCACCCCAACCTATACGAGCTACTGTCAGACATTAATTGCCCGAAGCTCCGTAATAGCTCCACGCAACACGAATAGCGCTGACCGAAGAAAAAGCGCGGCGAGTACCAGACCAACCAGGATATCGGGCCAGCCTGAATCGGTGAGCCATACGCCTGCGGCGGCAAACAACACCGATACATTCGCGACAATGTCGTTGCGAGAACACAACCAAACTGAACTCATGTTTATGTCATCGGCCCGATGCCGCCAGAGTAAAACAAAACAAATGCTGTTCGCGGCAAGCGCCAGCAGGCCAATGGCGCCGATGGCCTCGAAAACCGGAACCTGCGGGAAAACGATCCTGTAAACTGCCTGCCCAAGCACGAAAAGACCAAAGGCCGCCATGATGCCGCCTTTGAATAGGGCGGCAATGGCTTTCATTCTCGCGCCGCGCGCGACGACGTAGATGCTGAAGCCGTAAACCAGGGCATCGCCCAGCATATCCATCGAATCCGCCAACAGCGAGACGGAACCAGAGATCAGGCCCGCCGTGAGTTCTACGATGAACATGACGGCATTGATGCCCAACACTGTCTTGAGCGTCGAGCTCTGGCGATCACGAAGCGCCTCGATCTCGCAAGCTTTGTCGTTGCAACAATCAGCCATTGGCTGTCCTGAAAAATGTCTGACCGGATATAGCTGAATCAAGTTCCATAATTAAAAAAACGAAATGCCGTGTCGCTGGTCGCTTTCCCAGGAACAAGGGCTATCTGACAGCGCGCGCCACGATGTCGCTGCCGGTCAGGCGCGTGAGCGCCTCGCGGTATTTCTCCGCCGTCTTAGCGATGACTTCCGGCGGCAGTTTCGGCGCCGGCGGTTTTTTGTTCCAGCCGATGGACTCCAGATAATCGCGCACGAACTGCTTGTCGTAGCTCGGCGGATTCGCGCCCGGCTTGTAGGAATCGGCCGGCCAGAAGCGCGAGGAATCCGGCGTCAGCACTTCGTCGATCAGCGTCAGCGTTCCTTTCTCGTCCAGGCCGAACTCGACTTTGGTGTCGGCAATGATGATCCCGCGCGTGAGGGCGTATTGCGCGCAGTCCTTATATATGGCGAGGGTCGCACTCTTCACTTTTCCGGCGATATCCTTGCCCAGAATTTCCGCAGCCTTCTCGAGGCTGATGTTCTCGTCGTGATGGCCGACGGCCGCCTTGGTCGAGGGAGTGAAAATCGGTTCCGGCAGACGGTCCGCCTCCTTCAGGCCCGCGGGCAGCTTGATGCCGCAGACCGTGCCACTCTTCTGATATTCCTTCCAGCCGCTGCCGGCGAGATAGCCGCGCACGATGGCCTCCACCGGCAACGCCTTGAGTTTGCGCACCACGATCGCACGGCCCTCGATCTGTTTGCGCTCGGCCGGGTCCTTCAACACCTTTTCCAGCGGCATGTCGGACAGTTGATTTGGAATCAGGTGGCGCGTGCGCTGGAACCAGAAATTCGACATCGCGGTGAGCAACGCGCCCTTGCCGGGGATGGGATCGGGCAGCACCACGTCGAAGGCCGACAGCCGGTCGGTGGTGACGATGAGCATGTGCCGGTCGTCGATATCGTAGATGTCGCGCACCTTGCCGCGATGGCGCAGCTTGAGACTCTTGATGTCCGATTGAAATAAGGTTTCTGGCATGCGACGTACTCCTAAAACGAAGGCGCGAACGCAGCGATTCTAACCGCTCGGAATGCGGCGCACTATAGCAAAAGAACTACTTGTATTTAATCTTGAAAATCAGAATCGTCATCGACAGTCCGAGTGTAATGGCGTTGGCAACGATGACCGGCATGGCATCGATCTCGATGCCGTAGAACAGCCACATCAGTACGCCGCCGCTGAAAATCGCGAACATGCCCAGGGAGATGTCGGTCGCGTGTTTTGTCTTCCAGATCTTGACGACCTGGGGGATGAAAGCCACCGTGGTGAGGATGCCGGCGATAAAACCCAGTGTGCTGGCGGATTCCATAAGCCTCCTATTGCCTGCGGCATCGGCGTCCCGCCGGCAGACATGGCGGACAAGCACCACCGTTCGGTATCAATGAAAACCCCCGTATTCCTCAAGAAATCCGGGATACGGAGTGGTTCCGGTCGCAACGTAACTCAATAGTAGCTATTCTGAATATATAAACCAAAGTCTATCGTCGACATTCGCGTGACACGCGACGACAATAAACCTTGAATATGAAACGAACAATAATGTGCATCCCGGTTTGGCAACGCGCCGTTGCGTTTTTTCTCCTACTCACGCTCTCCCCAATTACCTTCTCCGGCAACGTGCAAGCCAAGGAACCGCTGACCCTGGCGGTGCATCCCTATCTGCCTGTCAACGAGATCATTACACGTTTCACACCGCTTGCGGATTATCTCGGTAAAGAGATCGGACAGCCGGTGTCGGTTCGGGTCGGCAGCGACTACCAGGAACATATCGTGTACGTCGGCAAAGACGAGGCCGATATCGCCTTCATGGGACCCGCCCCCTATGTCACGATGGTCGCCAAATACGGAAAGAAACCGATACTGGCGCGTCTCGAGATCAGAGGCCAACCTCTGTTCCAGGGCAATTTCATCGTCCGCCAGGACAGTCCCCTGAAAACGCTCGCCGATTTGAAAGGCAAGCGTTTCGCCTTCGGCGATCGCGACTCCACGATGAGCCACCTGGTTCCTCAATACATGCTCGAAAAAGCGGGTGTGACCCTCGACAAGCTCGCCGACTACAAATTCCTGGGCAGTCACAACAACGTCGTGCTTGCGGTTCTCTCGGGAGACTTCGATGCCGGCGCGGTCAAGGACGAAATCTACGACAAGTTCGCACCGCAGGGGCTGCGCTCACTCGCCAGCACGCCATTTTTCTCCGAGCATCTGTTCGTCACGCGCAGCACGCTCCCCCCGAACATCATCCAGATCGCGCGCGCGGCGATGGCCAAACTCAAAGACACACCCGAGGGGCGGGAAATCCTGAAGGCCGTCAATCCGAACGCCACCGCCCTCGTGCCCGCCGCGGACACGGACTACGACAATCTTCGCCAGGTACTGAAAGCGCTTGGGCAACTGGGCAAATAAGAAACCGATGCGTCGCATGGGCGGTTTCTACCGCTATGGTCCCGGGCCAGCGCTGATTCTGTTCCTTACCCCGCTGCTCATCGCGGCGGCGGCGCTGTGGTGGCAGCATTATCACGACGATCTCGATGACGCCCGGCGCGCCGCGGAAAGCGAATTCCGGATCGTTACTTCCGTCCTGACCGACAACATCCAGAAAAAGAACTACCAGGTCATCGACACCCTTCTAAACGAATGGGGCGCGAATTCCCATGACATTGTCGAGCTCAGGCTTGTGGCGGCAAACGGTTTCGTGCTGGGCCAGTACCAGCGACACGAGCCCGCACAACACAGTCTTGAGTTGAAAACACTGATTGAATATTCCTACGACAAGAAGGCGACACTCACCGCGAAGAAAGACCTGGCCACGGTTTATGCGAAACGCGACAACCTCGCCCTGCAACTGATCGTGGGCTCCCTGTTCGTCGGCAGCGCATTCTGGTTTCTCATCGACACCGTAATCCGCCGGCGGCGGGAAGCGGCCGTCCTGAAGGCGCGCACGGAGGAATTGTTCGAGGAAAAACAGCTCGTCGAAATCACACTGCATTCCATCGGCGACGCCGTCATCACCACCGACCCGCTCGGCAAGATCGCCTATATGAACCCCATCGCCGAACAGCTCACCGGCTGGTCCCAGCCGGAGGCGCGTGACCAGCCGTTGCCCGACGTATTCCGTATCGTCGATGAAGTGACGCGGAAACCCGCCATCAACCCCGTCGCCCTGTGCCTGGAAGAGGGGAGCGTGGTGT
>NZ_JBGQKW010000052.1:0-18874 GCF_041499725.1 Sulfuricaulis sp. | reverse complement strand
TTGATGTTTCTGCTGGGAACCCTGTGGCTCATCAACAACGCTACGCACTGGTCAGGCAAGGTGGAAGGCTTCTGGTGGTATGCCTTCGGCGTCGCCGGCGCATTGATGGCGCTGAGTTTCGCGATGCAGCGTCCGTCGAAAACAACGAAAAACAACGAGGCAAGACTGACGGAAGGACCGATGTTCGGCGCGCTGATGGAGATGCTGCAGCGCCCCTACATCGTCCCGGTCATCCTGTTCGTGCTGATCTTCAAGCTCGGCGACAGCTCCATGGGTTTCATGGTCAAACCATTCTGGGTGGATGCCGGCTTCACGGCGACCCAGATCGGGCTGGTGTCGGTCAATCTCGGGCTGATCCTGTCGATCACGGGCGGCATCGTCGGCGGCTGGTTCACCGACCGCGTGGGCATATTCAAAGCGCTGTGGATACTTGGACTGTTTCAGGCGCTGTCCAACCTCGGTTACGTCTGGGCCGCTTCCACTCTGCCGCTCGCGAGCAGCGGCGCACCGATGCTGCCGGATTACAAGATCATTCTCTATGGCGCGAGCGCCTTTGAATCCTTCACCGGCGGGCTCGGCACCGCGGCGTTTCTCGCCTTCCTGATGGCGATCGTGAACAAGCAGCATTCGGCGACCGAATACGCGATCCTGTCCTCGGTGTTCGCGCTGTCGCGCCAGCTCGCCGGCTATGCCTCCGGTTTCGGCGCGCACTACATGGGCTACGCGCACTATTTCCTGCTGACATTTTTTCTTTCATTCCCGGCCTATGTGTTTCTGCCGTGGGTGAAAAAGATGCTGGGCTATGCGGAACAGCAGAAGGGCTGGGGGCAGGGATAAAAGCCTGAGCGAAGATTATAAGGCGGAATCAATCCTCGTCGCCGGCTTCGATCAGTTCGTCCAGACCGCCATCTATGTGCAATTCGGTCAGCTCCGTGTAACCGCCGATGCACTTGCCGTCGATCACAATCTGCGGCACCGTGCGTGCGCCGTTGGTGACCTGCGCGAACTCGCGCAGCTTGCTCTTGTCGACGTCCACGCGCACCTCGTCGAACGGGATGTTCCACTTCTGCAGCAGTTGCTTGGCCTTGGTGCAATAAGGGCATGCGCCGGTGCTGTAAACCTTCACTCGCGCCATACTATTTTTTCAGTTCACTAATGATCATGGGTTGTCATTATCCCGGAGTGGCGGGAAAAATCGAGGATGATCGCAGTGTTAAGTGTCGAATCGCCTTCGGCGTTTGAGCAGCCGCTGGCTGCCTGAAGGGCGCGGGCCAGGGACGGCCCGCGCTCAAGAAACCCGCCCGCGGTGCGGGGAACCGCAAGTAGCTTTTTCACCATCGCCGCAGGCGATTCGACTAAAGTTTATAATCGTAATCAATGATCAACGGCGCATGATCGGAGAACCGCTTGATCTTATATATATGCTCCTTCTCCACCTTCTTTGCGATGCCCGGCGTCGCGATCTGGTAATCGATGCGCCAGCCTACGTTCTTGGCATATGCCTGACCGCGATTCGACCACCAGGTATATTGATCGGGCTTGTCATTGAGCGTGCGGAACACATCCACCCAGCCGAGCTCGTCGAACACCTGTGTCAGCCAGGCACGCTCTTCCGGCAGGAAGCCGGAATTCTTCTGGTTCGATTTCCAATTTTTTAAATCGATTTCCTTGTGCGCGATGTTCCAGTCACCGCAAAGAATATATTCGCGCCCGTCGTGGCGAAGTATCTTGAGCACCGGGAAGAAATACTCCATGAAGCGGAACTTGGATTCCTGGCGGTGCGGGCCCGCCGAACCCGAGGGCAGGTAAAGGGAAATGACACTGAGCTTGCCGAAGTCGGCCTGCAGATAGCGCCCTTCGTCGTCGTGTTCCTTGGAACCGAAACCGACGCGCAGCCTGTCTGGCTCGCGGCGGCTGTAGAGCGCCACACCGGCGTAGCCCTTCTTTTCGGCGCAGTTGAAAAAACCGTGAAAACCCTTGGGCGCGAGCATCTGGTCGGTCAGGTCGGCCTGCTGCGCCTTGACCTCCTGCAGGCACACGACATCCGCGCTCTGGCGCGCCAACCACTCGAACAGACCTTTCTTGGCCGCGGAACGGATGCCGTTGACGTTGAGCGTGATGACGCGCATGGGTTTTTATCATATCCGACTTTCCACGCCGTGACGCGCCGATTAGAATCCCCGCTATGAAAGACTACCAGCGCGAGTTCCTCGATTTCGCCATCGAGTGCCAGGCGCTGCGCTTCGGCGAATTCACCCTCAAATCCGGGCGGGTCAGCCCGTATTTTTTCAACAGCGGATTGTTCAATACGGGTCATAAATTGGCGCGGCTGGGGCAGTTCTACGCCCGCGCCATCGCCGACAGCGGCATCGCCTTCGACATGGTTTACGGGCCCGCCTACAAGGGTGTGCCGCTGGCCTGCGCCACGGCCATGGCGATCGGCGACCGCGACGTGCCGTACGCCTTCAACCGCAAGGAAGTGAAGAAATACGGCGAGGGCGGGATCGTCGTCGGCCACCCGCTGCAGGGAAAGGTGCTGATCGTGGACGACGTCATCTCCGCCGGCACCTCGATCCGGGAGTCAGTGCAGATCATCAGGACCGCCGGCGCCACACCGGTCGCCGTGGCCATCGCCCTCAATCGCCAGGAACGCGGCGAAGGCACGACATCCGCGGTACAGGAAGTGGAAACAACGCTGGGGCTGCGCGTGATCAGTATTGTCGCACTCGAGACACTGCTGGATTATCTGGACGGGAAGGACGGCGCGCGCCGTTATCTCGATGCCATTAACTCCTACCGCCGCACCTACGGAACCTGAGACGGCCCGGGCCCGGCTATTTTTCCTTTTCGTGCCGGTCTTTTTCCAGCGACTCGCGCCGCTCATGGTAGCGCGTGATCTGCGTCTGCTTGGACATGCGGATGGAACCGTCATGCGTCGCGCCGCGCGCGATGGCCACCACCGGGCTCGTGATCTTGCCGCGCACGAAAGCGGTGTGCGCCAGCTCCAGCTTGGTCGTGGCGTGAATGTCGCCTTCCACGTGGCCCGCGATCACGATCGACGAGGCGTGGATGTTTCCTTTCCAGCGGCCACCTTCGCCCAGCACCAGCGTCCCTTCGATCTCGCACTCGCCATGCACCTCGCCGTAGACGATATGGTTGTCCTTGCCCTGAATCGTGCCCATGTACACGGACTGCGGCCCGAGCATGCCGGTAAAGTCACCCACGTGGTCGAGGGTGCGGCGGCGCTGTTTTCTGCCGAATTTCCTCAGGAGCTCTTCAATCTTCAAGCCTGGATTTCCCATTCTGGTTTCTTGCCTCGCTGCAACGGGCCCTTCCCAATACTAGCAGGCGCCGCGACCGGTGCAGTCAAACGACAAGTTTGAGCCCCACCAGCACCGTGACGATTTCAAAGGCGCGCTTGATCCAGAGATTGCCCTTGACGATGGACCAGTGCGCGCCGAGATAACCTCCGGCGAGTGAGCCCAGCAACAGCGCCGGCAGCCACGACCAGCGGATCTCGCCGAGGAGGCCGAGCGTGATCGCGCCGGCGCCGTTCCAGAACAGCCCCACCAGCACCAGCGTGTAAGCCACCGCGCGGCGATAGTCGAGACCGAACCAGCGCACCAGCCACAGGGTGCAGAACAGCCCGGTACCGGAGGTGAGCGAACCATTGAGCACGCCGACCACGAACAATCCCGCACCGCCCAGGACAAAACCGCGCCGCGTGCGGTGAACCGGCACATACTCCAGACCCAGCTGCTTGTGGAGAAACGAATAGACGCCGATCCCGACCGTAAGAATGCCGAGCGCGACCCGCGCGATCGCGTCCGGTATATCGAGAATGTAGGCAGCGCCCAGCACCACGCCGGGAAGTCCCGCGGCCAGGATAAAGAGCGAAAATTCCCACTCGAGGGATTTCTCGCGCAGATGCCGCAGAGTCGCCCCCACGCCGAGCGCGACACTCGCGACCTTGTGAGTGGCGAGCGCCACACCGAAGGGAAGACCAAGGAAGATCAGCGCGGGAAACTGCAGCAGGCCCGCACCGCCGCCGGCGAACGCGGAGAACACGTTCGCCACCAGTGACACCAGCAACAGCACCATCTGCTCGGTCCAGTTCACCGGCGTGGACGGCGGAGGTCCCGGGGGATCATGGCCGGGAATTATGGCACAAATCACCGGAGCGCCACGGCCGAACGCCGTCCTTCGGCGACTCCCTGCCGCACGGCGGCCGCGGTTGACACACCAACAAAACGGAGCCTATCTTCAAAGAGTGATATTAAGGAGTCGTCATCTCATGTTGCGAAAAAACCTCATCTGCCTGCTGGCCCTGGGTTTTCTCCTGCCTGCCATAGGCACCCACGCCGCCGACAAGGGCCCAACCATCAAGAAATGCAAGGATGCCGTCGGCCAGTGGCACTACGGCGACACCGCCGCCCAAGAATGCGCCAAATCCAAGATCACGGTGATGACCGATGCGGGCACGACAAAGAAAGTGATCGCCGCGCCGCCGACCGAACAGGAGCTCAAGGAACGCGAAGCGCGCAAGGAAGTCGAAGAGGCGGAACAGCAGAGATCGGTGGATCAGGCTAAAAAAGACGTGCTGCTCCTGTCCACCTACGGCGGGGAGGACGACATCACTTATATCCGCGATCGCAAGATCGCGCAGATCGAAACCTCGATCAAGGCGAGCGAGGAAACGCTGAAAAACCTGCGTGCGGCGCTCGCCCGTATGGAGGCGCAGGCCGCGGACGAAGGCAAGGGAGGCAAGGCGGCGGATCCATCCACCGTGAAAAACATCGAACAAACCAAGAAACAGATCGCGCGGCATGAGGACGTGGTCGCGGAGAAGCGCAAGGAACAGGAAGCATTGCGCAAACAATACGCCGACGAAATGGAACGCTACCGCGAAATCAAGAAAAACCAGGCTATCAAGGCACCCGCGACCGCGAAAAACCGTGAAGCACCGACACTGAAATAATTTCCGATTCAAAAACTGCGCGCTCTGTCAGGCTTCGTTTACTTCGCCCTCGACTCCGGCGCTACCCAACGCCGCCCCTCCTCCGTCAGCTCCTGTTTCCAGAACGGCGCGCGCGTTTTCAGTTCATCGATCACATAACGGCACGCGGCAAACGCCGCCTCGCGGCGCGCCGCCCACACCGCCACGCACACGATCGGGTCGTTGGGGCGCAGCTCGCCGTAACGGTGAATCAGGAGCAGATCGTCTATCGTCCAGCGCTCCGCCGCCTCGCGGGCCACACGCTCGAGATGCTTCTCGGTCATGGGCGCGTAATGCTCAAGGGTCATGGCCTGCACTGCGTTACCCTGATTGAAATCGCGCAGCGTGCCGACGAACACGGTCGTGGCGCCGAACTTTCCGGCCAAGTCCGGCTGCTCCGATTGGTAGCGCACGATCTCCTGCCAGGGATCGAATGCCGCGGCCAGCAAACGTACGGTCATAAAGCACCACCGGTCACGGGCGGGAAGAAGGCCACCTCATCGCCGTCACGTACCGGCTGGTCGGGCCGGGCGAATTCCATGTTCACCGCCGCCAGCAGGTTATCGGGCAAGGCAGTTCGCGCGCTCTGCTTCCAGACATCGGCAACATTATTAATGTCCGCGCTATCGATAATCTCCTGTGCCTTGCCCAAACGCTCACGCACGCTGGCGAAAAACCTGACCGTAATACTCATGAATTAAATCCCCTGCATTTAATAAGGTAGACGACAGGGTAATCTGCGATAGAATACTCGCCCTCCTGAGGGTTCGCAGCAAGCCTGTCTCACTCACATCCGGCCTTGCTACGAACGATCCCCGTTTTCCAGGGGTCAACGTATCGCCTCCGCAAATAAGTGAAACTTATGAGCGGCACCAGTAATTCTAATTAGTTTTGGAGTCGGTGACGCTATACAGTTCCGCGGCTCAGGTGCAGCGACATCGTCATTTCAGATTTTTTCGCCATAAAGGGGAAAAGGATCTCTATGTCTAAACTGGTCAATCCACACGGCGGCGGGTCGCTCAAACCCCTGCTCCTCCAAGGCACGGCGCTCACCGAAGAAAAGAAACGCGCCCAAAACTTTCCTAAGGTTCGTATCGCCTCGCGTGAGTCTGGCGATCTCATCATGCTCGGCATCGGCGGCTTCACTCCGCTCGACGGGTTCATGACCAAGGCCGACTGGCAGGGCGTGTGCGACGGAATGAAAATGGCCAACGGCCTGTTCTGGCCGATCCCGATCACCCTCTCCACCGACAAGGCCACCGGCGACGGCATCAAGACCGGCTCCGAAGTGGCGCTGGTGGACGGCGAGTCGGGCGAGATCATGGCCACGATGAAGGTCACCGAAAAGTACACCATAGATAAGGCACACGAGTGCATGATGGTGTACAAGACAGCCGACCTGGAACACCCCGGCGTCAAAATGGTGATGGAACAGGGCGAGGTCAATCTCGCCGGCCCGGTAAAGGTTCTTTCGCAGGGCGGCTTCCCCGAGAAGTACGGCGACGAGTTCCTCACCCCGGCCCAGACCCGCGAGATGTTCAAGAAAAATGGCTGGTCCACAGTCGCCGCGTTCCAGACCCGCAACCCGATGCACCGCTCCCACGAATACCTCGCCAAAATCGCGGTCGAAACCTGCGACGGCGTGCTCATCCACTCCCTGCTCGGCAAGCTCAAGCCCGGCGACATCCCCGCCGATGTACGTTCCAAAGCCATCGGCACCCTGATCGAGAAATACTTCGTCAAGAACACCGTCATCCAGGCCGGCTATCCGCTCGACATGCGTTACGCCGGTCCGCGCGAAGCGCTGCTGCACGCGCTGTTCCGCCAGAACTACGGCTGCTCGCACCTGATCGTCGGCCGCGACCACGCCGGCGTTGGCAGCTACTACGGCCCGTTCGACGCGCATCACATCTTCGACGAGATTCCGAAGGACGCGCTCGAGACCAAGCCGCTCAAGATCGACTGGACCTTCTGGTGCTATAAGTGCGGCGGCATGGCGTCGGCCCGCACCTGCCCGCACGACGAGAAAGATCGTCTGCTGCTGTCGGGCACCAAGCTGCGCAAGATGTTGTCCGAGGGCGGCGACGTCCCGGCCGAGTTCTCGCGCGCCGAGGTGCTGACGGTGCTGCGCGCCTACTACGCCAGCCTGACCGAGAAGGTCGAAGTCAAGCTTTCCGGGCATTCGGCCCGATAAGATTTTTTAACTGTGTTCAACCGTTTTTAATTGCAACCTAAGATAAGTGGAGAGCCACCATGCCAACATTTGTACGTACCGATAAATGCGATGGCTGCAAGGGTCAGGACAAGACCGCTTGCATGTACATCTGTCCCCACGACCTGATGAAGCTCGACAAGGACGGTTCCGAAACCGGCCATGCGATGAAGGCCTGGAACCAGGAACCCGAGCAGTGCTGGGAATGCTATTCCTGCGTGAAGATCTGCCCGCAACAGGCCATTGAGTGCCGTCACTATGCCGACATCGTCCCCCTCGGCGGTTCCGTACAGCCGCTGCGTGGCACCGACTCGATCATGTGGACCATCAAGTTCCGCAACGGCACCATCAAGCGCTTCAAGTTCCCGATCCGCACCACGCCGGAAGGCTCGATCAAGCCGTACGAGAACAAGCCCAAGGCGGACATGGCCAAGATCGACCAGTCCGGTTTCTTCACGGCGAACAGCATCCACACGACGGATCGTAGCCAGTTGCTGAGCGGCTAACTATTTCAACAACCACCGGCGAATCTGCCGCGAGGGGCCGCGTGCCCCGGCAGGTCGCCGTCACAGAAGGTGAACAATCATGGCAGAAGGTACTTTTGGTAATCCGCAGGTAATCGAGGAAGAAGTCGACATCCTCATCATCGGCGGCGGTATGGCGGCCTGTGGCGCGGCGTTCGAAATCATGCGCTGGAACGAGAGCGCCGGTCTCAAGGTCAAACTGGTCGACAAGGCCGCCATGGACCGCTCCGGCGCCGTGGCGATGGGCCTGTCCGCGATCAACACCTACGTGGGTGAGAACGATCCGGCCGACTACGTGCGCTACGTGCGTAACGACCTGATGGGCATCATCCGCGAAGACCTGGTGTACGACGTCGGCCGTCACGTGGACGACTCGGTGCACCATTTCGAGGAATGGGGCCTGCCGATCTGGAAGCAGCCCGGTGACGAAAGCAAAAAGCTCACCGAGGGCGGCAAGCCGGTGCGTTCCGGCAAGTGGCAGATCATGATCAACGGCGAGTCCTACAAGTGGATCGTCGCCGAGGCCGCGAAGAAGGCGCTGGGGATGGAAAACATCCGCGAGCGCGTGTTCATCGTGCGCCTGGTCAACGACAAGAACGATCCGAACCGCGTCGCCGGCGCCGCCGGTTTCTCGGTGCGCGACAACACCCTCTACATCTACAAGTTCAAGGCCTGCTTGCTGGTGTGCGGCGGGGCGGTAAACGTGTTCCGCCCGCGCTCCATCGGTGAAGGCGGCGGCCGCGCCTGGTACCCGGTGTGGAATGCCGGTTCGACCTACGCGATGGCGGCCGAATGCGGCGCTGAAATGACCATGATGGAAAACCGCTTCGTGCCGGCCCGCTTCAAGGACGGTTACGGTCCGGTGGGCGCATGGTTCCTGCTGTTCAAGGCCAAGGTCATGAACGGCATGGGCGAGGACTACAACGCCCTCCACGGCCATATCATCAAAGACGAGAAACGCTTCGGCAAATACGGCCAGGGCGTACCAGGCACCTGCCTGCGCAACCACATCATGCTCGAAGAGATGCGCGCCGGCCGCGGCCCGATCATCATGGACACCCCGACGGCGCTCGCCAATCTGGCGAAGAACATGACGCCCAAGGAAGTGCAGCACCTGCTGGCGGAAGCCTGGGAAGACTTCCTCGACATGACCATCAGCCAGTGCGGCATCTGGGCCGGCGAGAACATCGAGCCGGACAAGAAGCCGTCCGAACTCATGCCGACCGAGCCGTACCTGCTGGGTTCGCATTCTGGCTGCGCCGGCATCTGGGTCTCGGGCCCAACCGACGTCGGCGCACCAAAGGAGTGGAGCTGGGGCTATCGCTCCATGACGACCGTCAAGGGTCTGTTCACCGCCGGCGACGGCGTGGGCGCCTCCGGTCACAAGTTCTCCTCCGGTTCGCATGCCGAAGGCCGCCTCGCCGCCAAGGGCATGGTCAAGTTCGTGCTGGACAACAAGAACTGGAAGCCCGAGATGGAGCACACGGTGGCGGAGCTGGTCGAAGAGATCTACCGTCCGGTAAAAACCTTCCTCGAGCACAAGAACTACACCACGGCGATCGACATCAACCCGCACTACATCACACCCAAGATGCTGCAGTTCCGTCTGCAGAAGATCATGGACGAGTACTGCGCGGGCGTGTCGACCTACTATCAGACCAACGCCAAGATGCTCGAGATATGCGAAGCCAAGCTCGAGATGCTGAAGGAAGACTCCCTCAAGATGCGCGCCAAGGACCTGCATGAGCTGCTGCGCGCCTGGGAGAACTACCACCGCATCCTCACCGCCGAAGCGCACATGAAGCACATCCAGTTCCGTGAAGAGACTCGTTACCCGGGCTTCTACTACCGCGCGGACTACAACTTTATCGATGACACAAACTGGAAGGTGTTCGTGAACTCGACGTACGACCGCAACACTCACAAGTGGGCGCTGAAGAAAGTCCCGTACGTGCAGCTGGTCAAGTAATCGAGCCGTAACGCTGTCAATGAGGGGTCCGGGGCAACCCGGACCCCTTTTGTTTTAAGGTGTAAGATTGCCGGCCCGGTACCCGCCGGCCGTATTCAGAGGTGATGCCATGAGCCAGAACTTCAACGATCCGAACATCAAGGACCCGCGTCCGTCGAGCCCGGTCGTGCCGGTGAAGCTCGGCTTGGACGACAAAATCCAGTTCCGCTGCCGCAAGGGCATCGCCTGCTTCAACAAGTGCTGCGAGAACATCAACATCATGCTCACGCCCTACGACATCCTGCGGCTCAAGAACCGCCTGGGCGTGACGTCACAGGAATTTCTCGACAAGCACGCCGTCGTTTTCGAGATGGATGGCCACGGCATTCCGGGCATCCGCATGATGACCAAACCCGGCAGCGCCGCCTGCCAGTTCCTGACGCCCGAAGGCTGCGGCGTGTACGAAGACCGCCCCACCGCCTGCCGCTATTACGCCCTCGGCGCCACCACCATGCGCTCCAAGGACTCTTCCCAGCCGGAAGATTTCTATTTTGTGGTGAAGGAAGAGCACTGTCTCGGCCACGACGAGCCGCGCACGCTGACCGTGCGTGAATACCGCCAAGAGCAAGGCGTCGAACAATACGACGAGCTGACCAAAGAATGGCGCGACATCATTTTAAAGAAGCGTTCCAGCGGCCCGACCGTCGGCGCGCCGTCGCAGAGGAGCATGGACCTCTTCTATCTCGCGAGCTACGACCTCGACAACTTCCGCGTGTTCGTCGCCAGCCCCTTCTTCCACGACGTCTACGACATCGAACCGGCGTATTTCCAGAAGCTGCTGTCCGACGAGGTGGAGCTCCTGAAATTCGCGTCGCGTTATCTCAAGCAGGTGCTGTTCGGCGAAAAAACCATCCCCGAGAAGCCCGATGCCGTCGAGAAGCGCATGAAGCGCCGCGAGGAGATCAACGCGAAACAGCGGGAACAGATGAAACAGGACATGGAGAAGGAAATCGACTCGCCGCGTGAGTAGTTTTCCCGCTCGTCCTGAGCCTGTCGAAGGACGAAACGTGAAGTCAAAAGTGGCCCATTGGGCGGCTTTTTTTGAAAATATAAATGGGGCCTGAGCCCGATTAATCAAAAAAAAAGACCCCGCCTCTCGGCGGGGTCTTCGTTTCAAACGCTGCTTTCGCAGTGCTTGACGTTAAGCCAGCTGAACGTTCGCCGCCGACGGACCTTTCGGGCCCTGCTCCAGCTCGAATTTCACCTGCTGTCCCTCGGTCAGGCTCTTGAAGCCCGAACCTTGGACGGCGGAGTGATGCACGAAGACATCCTTGCTGCCGTCAGACGGGGTGATGAAGCCGAAGCCCTTGGCGTCGTTGAACCACTTTACTGTACCTGTAATCATGAAAATACCTCTGTTTGGTTGAATTGCGATGTTTTGCAGTTCATTCCTGAAAGCGAACGCGGGAGTAACTGCCGAAGAAACTGGGAGGAACTACCGAACTAACTGCAAGAAGTGCGCTGCAACCCGGGCACTATACAGGAGTGGGGGTGAATAGCTACAACTATCTTGAAGGCCGCCCGTGAGGCGGCTTTCAACTTTAAAAGCTTGATGGCGGGTGATTCCTCCTGCAACGTTACTGTCATTCCTGCAGAAGCGGGGTGGGGCGGTGGCGAGATGCGGCATAGACTGAACGCCTGGAAAGTCGCCTAATTCAGTTCGCAAGGTGTCAGGAAACGTACGATCAAAAATGAGCAGCGCCTTGGAATTGTACGATTCGCGCGTGAGCCAGATCACCTTTGTGAATGGCTGCGCGGTGATTCATTTTTCCCACGCCTATATCCACAAATCGAAAGGAGCGCCCGGAAGGGAACCGGGTACGGGCTGGAGCCAGGAAGCGGAGCTGATCATGGAAGACGCCATGCTTGCGGACCCGCTTCCACCGCTGCCGAACACGATAGCGGAGGGATTTTTAGAGGTGGGCGGCGTGAAGCACGAGCTGATTCCGATTCCGTTTAAACGCAAGGTCGCGGCCAGACTTCATCTGACGTTTACCGACGGAACTGGGATTGAAATCGTCGGCCAGAAGCCGATTCTGGAGTTGCTGGGCAAAGCAATCTATCTTGAAGACTTTTCCTGAGCTCTGACAAACGCTCACAGCCGACGCGCAACCATTGATGTAATGCCCCTGATAAATCCCACGAGCCGATTAGGTGTATGTAATGTGTTATCGAGTTTTTCATCATCCCGCTAACCGCCGATCAGGATTGACGAGCCGCCAATCGGAGCGAGTGGAAACCATCGTCGAGAATTTGTTACTAATACACCGCTTCATTAATTCAGGAAGCAATTAAGATAATCCAACAAAGGAGGTCATCATGATGAAGAAACACTTACTCACTGCATTGGCACTGATGGCGGTATCGGGTCTCGCATGGGCCGGTTCCGGCAAGGTATCGTTTGAGGACCTGGATACGAACCATGACGGCCAAATCAGCCAGGATGAGGCGAAGAAAGCACCCGAGATCGCCAAGAAGTTCGTTCAGGCCGATACCAACCATGACGGCAAGCTCGATGCGGCGGAGTTTGCCGCGTTGGAAGCCTCGCCAATGGAAACCATGCCAAAGGAAACCAAGTAACGAGGTTATGTCCCCCATGCGGGGATCTGCACCCCATTCCCCGCGTCGCGGGGAATGGGTTCTTTCCTGCCCCCCCCCACCCTTAAAAGCGGCGTTTGTGACAGTCTGGGGATACCGCGCACGCCCCACGAGCTTGATCTTTGTATTGGCTTCCGCTATTTCATATTTAATGTGTTGAGGGTTTCGCAACACAGCACGCCAAAGGCCGCTGACCGGCGTGGACAATGTGGGGAAGCATGTCTTTTTCCGCGATACATTATTCATGTTTGGCCGTCGCGCTGACGCTCGTCTCGACTTCCGCCCTGGGCGACGATTCGGACGTTACAGTACCCATGTATGACAAGGGAAGAGCAACCTATTACGTAAATGCTCAGATCGCCGACCTCGGCCCCAGCGAGTTCATGGTCGATACCGGCTCAGGCTACATGACCATCAACGAACAAACGCTGAACGCCCTGCAGGAACGCAAGCAGGTGCAGTACGTGAAAGAATTGCGCGCCATCCTGGCCAATGGGACCGAGCTCGTGATCCCGGTCTACACGATCGACGAGTTGCGCATCGGCACCTGCACCCTCCGCAACGTCGAGGCGGCCGTGTTCCCGGCCCGCACGCGCCAGATTCTGGGTCTCTCGGCCCTCAACAAGGCCGCGCCGTTCACCTTCTCCGTCGACCCGCCCGAGCTGGTGCTGAGCAACTGTACCCAGAAGGCTGATGCGCCTTTGGTACAGCCCGCCCTGGCCGAGACAGTCGAACCCAAAGGACCTTCGGGAAACGGTGGCGCCACCCCGCTTCGCCCGTAGTAGCACGCTCCAATTCATTTGTTTTCAAACCCGGCATAAAGCCAAAAGCCGCCTATCAGGCGGCTTTCTTATTTCCGGTCGGTTATCACCTTCGCAACCATTGACCCAAAGACGGGTCATAAAGCCCACTAGCTAATTCAATAAGGGGAGGAGCCTCCAATGCGTATGAACTTATCCCGATTCATGGCGGCGCTGGCCGGACTGCTGCTGGGCGTAGCGTTGGCGGCAACGGCGGCCGAGCCGATGACAAAAGCACAAGCAACGGCCACGGCGGTCTTCGCCGGCGGCTGCTTCTGGTGCATGGTGCATCCGTTCGATGAACTCCCGGGCGTGGTGTCGGTCACCTCGGGCTATACGGGCGGACAGAAAGTGAACCCGACCTACCAGGAGGTCTCGGCGGGCGACACCGGGCACGTCGAGGCAGTGCAGATCGTCTTCGATCCGAAGCAGATCGGTTACGAAAAACTGCTGGAGGTGTTCTGGCGCAACGTCGATCCGCTCGACAAGGGCGGGCAATTCTGCGACCGCGGCAGCACGTACCAATCCGCGATCTTCTATCAGCACGAAGAACAAAAGCGGCTCGCGGAGCAGTCAAAGGCGGCGGTCGAGAAGAAGCTCGGGAAGACGGTCGTGACCGCGATCCGCCCGGCCGCGACGTTCTACGCGGCCGAGGACTATCATCAGGATTACTACAAGAAGAATCCGCTGCGCTACAAGTACTACCGCTACGGCTGCGGGCGTGATCAGCGCCTCGAGGAACTCTGGGGCAGGAAGGTCTAGAAGAATTCGAACGGCATCGGTGCTTCCGCCGTCAACTCGTGACGTACCTCGTGAGTTGGCGGTTGAGTTCCTCTTTTTCCTCGAGCAGCACCAGCAGCAGGTCGCGCAGCGAAATGATGCCGACGAAGGCATCGCCGTCGAACACCAGCAGATGCCGGCACTGGTGCTGCTTCATGAGTTCGATGCAGCGCTCGCCGAGCTCCGCCGGTGTCACCCGCACGAACTCCGGGCGCATCATTTCCCTGATTTTGACCGTCGTCGGATCCCGGCGTTTCTGCGCCATGTCGCGTATCAGATCGCGTTCGGTGAAGAGTCCGATGACGCGGGATGCGCGCGTCACGACCACCGAGCCGATGTGTTTCTCGGACATGAGCACGGCGGCCTCGTGCGCGGTCCGGTTCTCGTCCAGCAGCACTACGTGGCGTTCGATTTTCCCGGTAATGGCGGCCATGGTTACACCTCCCATTGAACAATGCCGACAGGTGATACGGGCTGCGCGCCGCGGTCAATTTTCCTGGCTGACGGCGCTCCGGATTCGGTCCGCATTACGCTACGCTTCTTGCAGGGCACATACAAATGGCGCAGACACGCCATGAGAAAACCGTAAATTGCCCGGACCGCGAAGCTTGGCAGGCAAGGCGGCAACGGCAGGATTTCCCAGGATTGGCGCATAAAATACCGTGGTCCGGGTCAGCTCGGACCCCAATTAATTTTTGAGCCGTCGATTGTCCATTAAGGAAGCCACGATTAAGTAAGTCATTCCGTTCGCCCTGAGCTTGTCGAAGGGTGAACGGCAAACGCTGTCATCACAGGATCTTTCTCCGTTCGTGGTTCGACAGGCTCACCACGAACGGACTTAGACAGAGCTTCCCTAACTTAGCGTCTACATGAAATCGAAATCGAGGAACTGCAAACCCATTCCTTCATCCGTCACGCGCACGACCCGGGCGGAAATCGTGGAGAGTTTCTCGCCCCATAACGCCCCAGACATCCGCAGCGATACAATGCGCCCCACGGGCAAACATTTCCCCTTGTCCAGCAGAATGAACGCGCCGTGCTTGTTGATGTCCCTGGTGACAAGCACTACCTTGCCGAGATGGGGCGGGTCGAGAATTTCAACGGAAAGCGATACTTTCAGACGTTCGTTAATACGCTTGTCCAAGCGGTCCTCTTATTTTTCTTTTTACGGTTGTTGTTATGATGCTTCATGTATTTCTACATGTTGTAAGAGGATATCCAGTAATAACCTTGTCCCGGTGCGGAGAATTAAAGGGGCGTGCATTACTATCCTGAGGCACGCGCCGCGAATTTCGACGACCGCCGGACGGCGAGCAACGCGGCGAGCGGCTCGGGTTTGTGAATACCGAAACCCTGGACGTAATCGATACCGAGCTTCTCCAGCTCGGCGGCAATCTCCTCGCTTTCAACGAATTCGGCGATGGTGCTGATCCCCATGACGTGTCCGATCCGGTTGATCGCGTCGACGATGGAGCGGCTGAGCGGGTCCGCGAGGATGTTTTTGACGAAGTGGCCGTCGATCTTGATATAGTTCACCTCGAGGTTGCTGAGATATCCGAATGAACTCAGGCCGCTGCCGAAATCGTCCAGGGAAAACTGGCACCCCAATTGACGCAGCTGGTGCATGAACCGTGACGCCGCCGCGAGATTGGTGATGGCAGCGGTCTCCGTAATCTCAAAACACAGGCTGGTCGGCGCAATGCCCGTCTCCTCGAGCAATCGCCGGATAGTGGTCAGGACCTCGTCATTGCCCAGCGACTGGCCGGAGAGATTGATCGCCAACGCGATGTCATCTCCACGCCCGCGCGTGCGGCGCGACGCCAGCATTTGCAACGCGTGCCGGATGACCCACTGGTCGATGGATGGCATCAGGTTGTAACGCTCCGCGGCCGGGATGAACGCCATCGGCGGCACCAACTGCCCGTCCGGGTCGCGCAGGCGGACCAGTACCTCGTAGTGGGGCGCGAGCGGTTTGTTCACCATCGGCCGGATGAGTTGGCCGTGCAATTCGAACCGATTCTCTTCCAAGGCCTGCTGGATGCGCGACACCCATTGCATCTCGCCATAGCGTTGCGCCAGCTCCTTGTCGTGCTGCTGGTAGATCTGCAACCGGTTGCGGCCTGAATCCTTGGCCACGTAGCAGGCGGCATCGGCGTTTTTCATTACCTCTTCCATGCTGACGCACTCCGCCGTGATCGGCACCAGGCCGATGCTGATGCTGGTATCGAACGGCTTGCCCTGCCACACGAAGCGGTGCTTCCTGACCTTCAGACGCATGGCCTCGGCGTGCTCCGCCGCCGTGTTCAGGTCACAACCCTCCAGCAATACGCCAAACTCATCGCCGCCCAGGCGCGCCAGCATGTCGGAGTCGCGGATCTCGCGTTCCAGCAGCGTGGCCACTTGTTTGAGCAGCTCGTCACCGGCCACGTGACCGCAGGTATCGTTGACGACCTTGAACTGGTCCATATCGATATAACACAGCGCGTGATGTTTCCCTTCCACCACCGCGGTCTCGATGGCGCGTTGCAGGCGCGCTTCGAAGGCGCGCCGATTGTACCGGCCCGTCAACGGATCATGATAGGTCAGATGCAGCAACTCCTTGTTCTTCTCCTCCAGCGTCGCGGCCGCCGACAGCAAGCGGTCCTTGTAATCGTTGAGCGCCCGGCGGACGTTTTCCAGTTCCCGGATATGCACCGGTCCATGAAGGTCTTCCGGAATGGCATCGACGCTGCCCGCGTGGATACCGCGCAGGTATCCGGCCAGGCGTGTGAGCGGCCGCGCGACGGAAAATAAAAGCAGCAGTGCCAGCAGGGCCAACAGGCCGACGGTATAACCGAGGTACTGGATGAAACCCTTGCGCACCAGCCGCGAAAACGCATCGATCTCCGGGGACGGCGATACCTTGAGCACCGCTGCATTCACGCCATCGGCCAGCGGTGTCACCGCGGCATCCGGCAGACGCCAGTCGACATGCTGGAAGGATACGTGCCCCAGCACATCGGAACTGTCCAGCGCCTTGTCCACGTTCATGCGCACGCCCACGTAACCCAGCAACGCCGATCGCATCGACGCGGGAGCCTTGACGGGATGAAAATAAACGATGTACACGGCCGATCCCTTTCTCAGGAGCGCCGGCCGCTGGATGGCGTCGGAATACACCGCCGCCGACAAAGTCGCATCGGGGGTAAGCGGCTTGCCGTTCGGTGTGTACAAGTCGACGGCGTCGATCAGGCCGCGGTAACGGGCCACGTCCTTGACGCGCGTCTCCTTCCAATAGTTGTAGTAAGTCGCGTCCCTGAACAAAGCCAGGGACTCGTCCCATCCCGCCAGGTATTCAGCAACGTCGGTCAGATCCTTCCCGAGATGCTCCACCTCGCGCTGCAACTCCTCATGGGCGTGTTTCGTCGTCTGCAGCTGCGCCTGATGCTGAATGACGTTGGCCTGCTGCACCGACAGGTAGGCGCTGATGCCGGCCGGCACCATCGCTACCATCATGAACAGAATGAGGTACCACGAGATCGGCAGATAGTTCTTTTTGAGTCGGCGAAGGGGCATGACAATCCGCTTATTTTCCATTAACCGGCGCGGCGATCTGGGCGAGTATGGCCTCGAGCCGGTCGCTCAAATCGAACTCATGGACGGAGGAAAAGAAATGATTCGCGCCTTCGATGACGATGACTTGCGCGGCATGACGGCGTAATTCCTGTACCCATTCGTCGTCGATCCGGTTGTCCTTGCTGCCGATCACCGCGTAAACCGGCAACTTCCGTTCCTGCAGCCGCGCCAGGGAATCGATGACGCGTTTGTCGTCCCAACGGGCATAGGACAGATAACTCCGGGGCGTGGCCACGAACGTCTTGCAAAAGCTCAGGGCGTACGGTTGCAGGGAGGTGTCGTGGCGTGCCGCCCGGGACTCCGCCTTGGCGACTTGTCTGGCCTGAATGGCCGCCGCTAGTTCGGTTCGCACCAGGCTGATGGCAATCACCGCCGAGACCGGAGCCTTGGGGTAGGCCTCCACGTAACCCAGGCCGTGCTGGCTGCCCCAACTGTGTCCGACGATGATGACCTGCGAGTAGCCCTGGCTCCGCAGCCACTTGACCCAGAAATCGATCTCGCGCAGGTCGTCATCAAAGCTGTGGTTGTGCGGCGCCTGGCACTGCATGCTTTGCCGCCGGTCGGAAATCCCCAGGGAAAAATTGGGGCCGACGATCGTGTAGCCAAGCATGGACAAGTTGTTGATGATGTTCTGGGTCGTCTGAAAATCGTTCGTCTGCAGAAACCCGTGCAGCACCAGGATCGCCGGGCGCCGGGCATCGCCACGGTGATGCTCTGCGGTCAGGTATTTACCGTCGGGCGCTTGCAGCCTCAGGGTATCGGCGTACCCCACGGTGTTGGCACTGAACAGCATAAGAATGACCAAGGCGACCAGCGCCGGCCGCCTCTGCCGTACCCACGGAAAGGAGTTTGTCGTCCACATAAGCAACCCCCTTGAAAATAGAGTCGATTTCGAGGTGTTCCCTAAAAAACGAGCAAGATATATGCCACGACCTCCTAATTACGCGGGCGGTGCCGGGAATCAATCGATAAAATAAGGCAATGGAGCCCCCGAAGCAGCGGGTTCGACAGCCCGAAACCGCGAATAACAAGGTGGAAAAGACAGTGCAGGCCATAAAATTGGATGAAAGTTATGATACCGAGAAGAATTAAAGGGTTCAGGGCCATTCATCCCGCTCGACGCGCTTACCTGATTGTTCTGCCGCCGATCGCGGCACTTGGCCGCGGTCATGGCGCTGCTTGTCGTGTACCGGAGGCGGCGGAGCCGTTTACAGTAGAATCGACGCACATGCCATTCGCTCTCTCCGCTATTGCCGTTCCGCCGTGGCTACCCGTGGCATCGGGCCTGCTGGTCGGGCTGGTGTTCTCGCCGGTGGGCGCGGCCGCGGGCATTCTCGGGAT
>NZ_JBGQKW010000051.1:0-19100 GCF_041499725.1 Sulfuricaulis sp. | reverse complement strand
GAAACACGTGTCCCAAATGCGCGCCGCACTGGCTGCAATGCACCTCAGTGCGTTTCATGAAAAAACTGCTGTCTTCCTGCTCCGCGACGTTCTCGGATATCATCGGAGAGTGGAAACTGGGCCAGCCGGTACGGGAATCAAATTTGGTGTCGGAACTGAACAGTACCGCTCCACAGCAGACGCACTGGTAAACGCCCTTGTCCTTGCAATCGTGATACCGGCCGGTGAACGCGGGCTCGGTGCCTTTCTGACGCGTGACCTTAAATTGTTCCGGCGAGAGGATTTTTCTCCATTCCTCGTCTTTTTTGTAGACCTTGTATTTCATGGCGGCGTCTCCGTGGTCTAGATGTCGCCCCACATGCGGATCAGATTCATGTAGGCGGTGTTGACCTGGGCGGTTTCCTCCGCCTCCGGTGAAATCTTCAGCAACTTTTCTCGCGCCTGATGCAATTCATACAACAGCTCGCGCCGCGCCGGGTCGCGCACCAGGCTCTGCACCCAAGTGACGGCGACGAGACGTTCACCGCGCGTGACCTCGTTCACGTGATGCAGGCTGGAAGAAGGGTACATCACGGCATCGCCCGCCGGCAGCTTGACTTCGTTGCTGCCGAAGGCGGTGCGTATCACCAGCTCGCCGCCGTCGTATTTTACCGGGTCGTTCAGGAACAACGTAATCGCGATGTCGGAGCGGTAAAGCACGCCGTCCGCGCCCATGATGGGATCGTCCAGATGATCGCCATACGACATGCCCGGTGTATAGCGCGCATAATAAGGCGCCGCCACGTGCAGCGGCAACGCGCCGCTGCGATAAACCGGATGCTGTACCAGGCTGCTCATGATGATGTTATTCAGCATGTCCATCTGCTGCGCGCGCTTGTCCAGCTCTTCATTATTCTTGACACGTTTGGCCGCGGCGCCGGCGGAAAGTTTCCCGTCGACGAAACTCGCGTTGGCGAGCAGTTTCCTGACCGTGTCCAATGGGCCGGAGGCCAGCACGGAAGGGATGTGAAGCAACATGGTTTAGTCCTGATGGATTTGCCGGGATTATAGGGCAGGCCTTAGCGGTAAAAAAGCGACATGCCACCGAGCAGGATCATCCACGCCACCACGCGCCGGAAGACTCGCTCATTGATGTGCAGGTGCAACTGGTTGCTGAACCAGAGCGTGAATGCCAGAAACGGCCCGCTCACCGCCATCATCTCCAGGATTTGTCCGGTATAAGTCCCGTGCAGCAGATATTCGGTTGCGCGCAGACCGTTCATGGCTAGGAAAAACGCGAAGGCGTAATGGCGCACCGTGTTCTTGTCGTGGAAGGTCGCGAGCAGCCGCGTCATGGCGATCGGCCCGCTGATGCCGAACAGCGCCTGCGACGTACCGGCGAGCGTGTCCATCACGCGCATGCCGGCCGGATTGAACTTCGCCCAGTGCGGCGCGATCACCAGAAACAGCCCCGCCGCTGTGATCGCCGAGGCCAGCAACATCTGAAACACCGATGCGGAGAAATAATAGAAGAGGGTGAACCCCGCGATCGCGCCCAGCCCGGCGAACGACAACATGCCGACCATGAATGGCCTGTCGACCTTTTTGGACGAACGGATGAGTCCGATAACAGCGACCAGTATCTGCGGCAGGACGGAGTAAATCACGAGTGTCTTGGTGCCGTAGAGAAAACTCAGCAACGGCAGCATGAGTATCGTGCCGGCGAGGCCGAATACGATTTCAAAGGAATAAGTGAGGACGCAGACGAGCGTCAGGATGGCGAGGGAAATCATTCAGGTGCCGCGCGGGACATGGGCGGCGCTACTATGCCACAAACCCTCCACCACGGCGTGGCGGAAGGTCGGTTGAACTGTTATGCGGTTTTCCTGCGCCGCGCCGCGCTGATCAGCCCCAGTAGACCCGAGCCGAACGACCACACGGCAGCAGGGGCGGGTACTGCGTCAATCTCGATGTGCACGTTGTCCAATAGGTTCCCCGTACACAGACCCGCCAGAGAATGGCTGACTATGTCATTGCTGCCGAACTTATCCCGGAAACGGTGTACGTAATCCGTGCTGGGCGCCACTGAAATTGTCGCGCGCTGTCTTCATCCACCGCGTTTCACGATGGGTGAAAAATTCGCGGTACATGGGCAACTTCCACATGAGATAACCGGGCACCGAGGCCAGGGCCGCCAGTGTCGATTTGATTCCGGCGAACCGCATCCAGGACATCAGCACGGCCGCCGCGAACATCGCTGCCGTGCCCGCCAGGAAGCCCAACGGACCGCCATGTCCATTGAACGCATACAGCGCGAGCGACAGGCTCACAGCAATAACCCACATCATTCCGAGGAACGCCAACGGCGGCACGGCCACCTCCAGCGCCAGCCCAAGGTGGTTCTTGTCCAGCCGCATCAGGCCTTTCAGCAGGAGCCTCGGTGCGGTACGAAATGTCAGGAACAGGTGGCCATGCTCCCACCGACGTCGCTGACGCAGAGCCGTGTCATCACGTTTCGGCAGCTGTCCGTCTACCCTTGCTTCCGGGACGAAAGTTGTCGGATAGCCCCGCTCCAACAAATCAATGGCCAACTGGTAGTCCTCGGCGATGGCGCCCTTGCCATGCGGCGCATTCCGGATGACTCGAAAAGGATAGGCGGACCCGCTGCCATTGAGCAAGCAGGGCAGGCCCAGGGCGTGCAGGCCCAAGGGACGGACATAGTTTTTGAGCAGAACGGCCAGACTCGAGAGCGTGGACAATCCCTTCTCCGCATCGGCGGACGCGAAAAAGTAAGCCCCCATGACCGGGCGATTCAGCTCCCACGCCCGCGTGGCCAGTATCCGGACTGCCCCTTCGCTTACCACGCAATCAGCGTCCACGATCACCACGACCTCGGGCGGGTTTGCATCGAGCCAGCGGAGACCCGCCTTCAACGCATCGGGCTTGCCTCCGTGACCGGCGTCTTGTACCTCGACCACCTCCGCCCCCAGGTTCCGGGCGACCTCCGCCGTCGCATCCGTGCAGTTGTGGGCGACGCAAAGCAACCGGCAATTCGGCGGCAGATCGACGGACAGGGAAGCGAGACAGCGGCTGATCACGTCCTCTTCGTTGTGCGCGGGGATGAGTACGACCGTGCGCGGGAATTTCTTCCCCGGCGCAACAACTGACCTCCGCTTATGGCGGAAGCCCATGGCCATGATGGCCTCTAAAATCACCAAAAGCATCGGCATCGACGTGAGCAGTACTGCCAGCCAAACCAGCATGTTTAAGCCAATCTCTGCTGGCACGATCGGCGACTCGACGAGGAGGGCGTGATCAGTCGTCGTCTCGCTAAATGTCCACCCTGTGAGATCGAAGTCAGTCACCTTCGACCAGTCAGCAGATAAGGCGGAAGCCTCGATGGCAAAACCGCCGTGTGACGTCTCACCAAGCCCTGTAAAAGACGAGGCAAGCACTGGGGGGGCAATGAGGTTCACGACCAACAGCGTGGCGTATCCTAATAAACGCCAGCAAGGCGTAATGTTTTTTTCCTCGCCACATCCTGATTTTTTCAGAACCGGTCCATTTCCACTCATGACAGATCCTCCATCGTTAAAACCTCAACGGTTTTGTAGCGTGCGACCAAGGGGGTATCATCCGGCTTCTTGCGCCTGGTCACGGCCGCCAAGCCGATCAATCCCGACCCGAACAGCCACAGAGCGGTCGGTATAGGAACCTGTGAGACTGGCATGGTGCCGGCGAAAAAGGCGCTCGTGGTGCAATTTCTGCCGTCACACCAGTTACGCCGATTGTCATCGATCGTGCACCACTCAAAGCCAGCGACATGCGCTGAGAAAAGCGATCCAAAATCATTGAGGTTGACGTCATTGACGGTGAAGCTCAGGCTGTCGGTACGAGCATTTCCCTTGCCCACAAGACGGATGTCGAACTTCCCGAAGCCGTCCATCCGTTTGTTGTTCTGGACACGCCAGTGATCGGGAAGACCGCTTATTTCATCCCACGTTTCATGCTTCCCGAAATCATCTCCATGTCGATTGTCTTTGCCATGCTTGTGATCGGGAAGTCCACTTATTTCACCCCAGGTGCCGTCGGCAAAACTGAAACCAAACATTTGAATCCCGAAGTTAGATCCGGCAATGTCATTCAGAGGAGCGAGGGTTTTCACCAGGAAATCCACACCGCCGGTCCCGTTCTCCGTCAACATCACGGACAGATAGTTGGTGCCATCGGGCAATTTATTCGACTGATCAAGGAAAAATGAAACACTGGCGGCATGCGCAGGCAGCGCGGCAAACAGCAACATGCCGGCAACAAGGCCATGCCGCAAGAAACGTCCTGCAATATCTTTGTAGCGATCCATGAACTCCTCCTGACTGCGTTTTTTATGACAGGGCTTGAGCCCTTTTTTCTATCCTTCGAGTGTTACTTCCTTTTACCGCAACTTAACGGCGCATATCGACCAGTTGCCGCCGTATATGAACTGATATTTGCGCTTTGATTTTTCTCCGGCATCAGCGGGAATTCTTCTTGCCGGCTTCGATCACTCTAAGCACAGGCTGTGAGACTGTTCTGTCGAGCGTGTGTGGCTCAGAGAGTATCGCCACCAGTTCATTAACGGTGTGAAATGAGCGCGTCTTGTCCAGACCAACGGTTTCTATCAGGCCAACGAGATTTTCCGGGTTTGTGGTATCCCGGCGATACAAACGAACGATGTAGCTCTCCATCTGCTCCTCCATTGATTATTTGCTATTTATGGAGGACACAATGCGTGGGTACGACTTACAGATAGCCTACGGATTGAATAAAAAATGAATCACGCTGCGGCGAAATATGCGCACCCATAACACAGGTCATGGCAGCGCCTGATAACGCCCCGGGATTTTTAGAACATCAGACTTCTGTCAAACGTCTGCGAATGGTTTCAGTGGCGGGGGAAGGAGCGATGGAGAGAATGAGTGACAATGTCGTGCGGCAACGACGGTAGACGGCCAGCGCCTCGCTCTTCCGGCCGAGTTGTTGATAACAGACCATCAGGCGCTGATAAAAGATTTCCGCGAGGTCGTCGGTTTCCAGTCCCTTCTGGTAACACTGGATGGCGGCTTCATGCTGTCCGATCTTTTCCCAGTGGCGCGCGACATCGAGTAAGTGCCGCAGGAACTTGCTGCGCAATCGTTCGCGCAGAGAGATCGACCATGGCTCGGGCGTCTCACGCCCCAGAAAATGTCCGTGGTAGAGCGTTACTACGTTGAAGGATATGCCGGCCAACTCATCGGGGTTCGGATGCAGGGATCTCAGCAACATTTCCGCTTGACCCGCTGCCTGCTCAAATGCCCAGACATCCACCCAGCAAAGCTGGTTATCGAGTGTGAGCAGGCCGTTTGACAACACCAGCGATTTTTCAATACCAAGCAGCTTGCGTAACCGATGCAACGTGATTTCGAAAGCGTTGTATGCCGTATCGCCTTCTGACTCGGGCCACAGTGCCATCCCCAGGCGGTCTGAACCGACTTCACGACCACCAAGCGCGATCAGCGCTTTGAGCAGT
This sequence comes from Sulfuricaulis sp., assembly GCF_041499725.1. Classification (GTDB taxonomy): domain Bacteria; phylum Pseudomonadota; class Gammaproteobacteria; order Acidiferrobacterales; family Sulfurifustaceae; genus Sulfuricaulis. The sequence goes on along the minus strand of NZ_JBGQKW010000051.1, from coordinate 13,576 downwards.
TGCAGCGGTCGATGCTGGGCCTTGCGGGCAAAACGGATCGGCTCTAAACCCCTGGCAACTGAAAAGCGCCCAAGGGTAAATATTTGCAGCGGGTAATCCCGCTGCTCATCAGGCGCGGGATTGCTGATTGGTATTTGTTGCAGATCAACCATAATGAAACACTAATACACCGCTCATTCATCAGTAAGCATCCCTTGCTATCCATATAATTCTTCTTGCGAGGCGCTATTTTGACAGCAAACCATCATAAATTCATAGGCGATACCGCCCTTTGGGCATAACTGGCGTGGGTGAAGTCAAGCTGTAACGTGAAGTTAATATGCTAACCATATGATCTTAAAATTATTTTAATAATTATTCCCAGATGAATAGATTTAGGTTTTGATCAAGATTTCACCGCTGTCGCCTGGTCGGAAATCGCCACCTAGTGGGCCAAGTCAGGGGTTTGATGGCTGGTCGAAACGCCTTTGCGACGGTCTGCACATTCCGGTAATCAGCCGAACATGCTCTTGAGTTTATCCAGCCAGGGATGCTCGGGGAGGTGGTGGGGCGAGGGCAAGTATTTTATGCATGGCTTCAAGAAAGTCGGCATGTTCGCCGCGCGCGCCCAATAGACAAACCGGGTGGGCACCAGTCGGGAATAAAAATCGAGAGCTGATAAGCTGTCAGGCAAAGCAAATCCAGGTGGTAGCGATATATTTGACGCCTTTTTCCATGGTAACCGCACGATGTACATGGGTCCAAAATGGCGGGAACAGGATGAGCTTGCCGGCTTCAGGTTTGACCAGCACTTCCTGAATCGGAAATTCAGTCTCGCCACCAGGGCCTGCGACATCGTTGAGATACCAGATGGCGACGAGCTGACGTTGGCTGAAAGGGCCGGGTCCGCCATCCACGTGCCAGTGATAATATTCGCCCGGAAGGTAACGCTGCATGTTGTAGCCGATGTCCTTGAAGGAGTTGGCGGCAAAAAAAGGAAACGTCTGGCCGAATTCGTTGAACGCCTTGGCGAGCGATTGAACCAGCGCGGTGTCAATGTTTTTCCAGTCCTGCCGTCCGCTGATGCGCAGATCGGTGGTCTTCTTGACGCTGGTTTCTTCTGCCTGATTCTGGCCGATACGCCCGGGATATTGCTGATCCTTGTTGGCTTCGAAGCGCTGAATCATTTCCCGGCAAAGTTCACCCGGCAGTGCATTTTTGATCTCGTATATAAAGGACAGCGGTTTGACTTCGCGCATGGGGACACTCGCGGGGAATGGCGATCGGTAATTGTCGAGTATACTTGATTATCTTAGCGCTCTTCTTGCACGTCAAACCAGCCAATCCATGGCTCTGAAACGGATTATTGCCTCGCTGTTCCACGCCTCGGCGCCAGTCAGCGTTACGGAAAAAATTGTTTCGGCCGCGGCAGCGTTCCTGGGAATATTTATAACAGCCCTGTTGAGTTCGGGCCTAGGCGACAAGGCAACCCCGCTCATGATTACTTCCCTGGGCGCTTCGTCGGTGTTGCTGTTCGCTGCGTCACACAGCCCGATGGCGCAGCCGTGGCCTTTTGTCGGCGGTCAATTGATCTCAGCCTTGGTCGGCGTGACCTGCTTCAAATTCATTCCCGGCGTATTTGTGTCCGCGGCGCTGGCCGTGGCCGTGGCCATCTTCGCCATGCATCTTCTGAATTGCCTGCATCCACCCGGTGGGGCGACGGCGTTGGCGATGGTGATGGGCGGACCGGAATTACAGCGACTGGGTTACAGCGTTGTCCTGGCCCCGGTTGGATTCAATGTCGTCGTATTGCTGGTCATCGCGCTTGTGATCAACAACCTGTTTCCGGGACGACGTTATCCGTTATTGCCGTCCGTCGGCACCTGGAAAAATCCGGCGCCATTGTCGCCGGTGGTTGCGAACCGCAACGCCTTGATGAAGGAGGACATTGAAAGCGCGCTGAAGGACATGAACGCCTATATTGACGTCGCGGAGGAAGATCTAGAGCAGATTTACACGCGAGCATCGCTGCATTCCATGCGCCGGCGCATGGGCGACGTATTCTGTCGTGACATCATGACGCGGGATGTGGCCACGGCCGAGTATGGCGACGAGCTGTCGGCGGTGTGGGAGACGATGCGCCGGCGCAAACTCAAGGGCGTGCCCGTGATCGACCGCGCTCGTCGCGTGGTCGGGATGGTCACGATTGTCGATTTCCTGAAACGCGCGGACAAGACGCACCACACCCATCCGCGCTTCTTCGACCGCCTGCGCGCCTTCATTCGCCGCACACCGGGGATGACCACGGACAAGCCCGAGGTGGTGGGAGAGATCATGTCATCCCCGGCGATCACTGCGACGGAGGACATGCATATCGTGTCGCTGATTCCGCTCTTCTCCGGGCACAAGATTCATCACGTGCCCATCGTGGACAAGGACCAGCGCGTCGTGGGGATGGTGACGCAGACGGATCTGACGGTGGCGCTGTATCGTTACTGGGCGGCGATGCCTTGAACTTCCGGCGAACGAACTAACCGGTCAGCTCATCCAGTCGGCGCTTGTACGCCTGCATTCTTTTTTCGTAGGCTTCCTGTTCCGAATTCAGGGGGCCCGATTCGAGCCATTCCCCGGTACGCAGATCACGCACGGCGAAGCGATAGCTTTTGCCGACCTGATACACCTTGGTGACATCCTTGCCGGCCTGCTCCATGGCTTCTAGCTTTCCTAATTTTTGTGTCGGCGAAGGAACGCTGGAAGCCTGCGCCACGGCAGGACGGCTGGCAGGTTTTTCGTAAATCATTTCAGTATGGAGCATCTCGCCGCCGGTATCGATGCGCACGCCCGTCACTCCCGGCAGACGCTTGAGAATAAATCCGGCCATGAGCAAAACCATCGTTTCATTGGCGCCGCTGAGCGAGGTGAGCAGCTTGTTGGCCGCTATCTGGCAGCGTTGCAGCTTGTCGGGATTTTCGATGAACTCGGGTCCCATTTGCCAGCCGTGGTCCATGTCGTGATCCAGCGTCCGGAAAAAATCTTCCGCCTCGACAAGCATTGGCGGCGGGACGTCGACGGAGTAGACCCGTTCATCCACGATTACGTTGAGCTTCATGGAGTCGAGGCGGCGTTAGGAGGACAGGTGAGTGGCGATTCCGGCGTTGGTTCCAGCATGTTTTCGATCGCCGTGCCGGCCTGCTCTCCTTTTTCTCTGTATAGGTTCATGATGGCGTGCGCGGTCTCGAGCCAGCGGCGTTGCCCGGATTCGACCAGCACGCGCAGTGCCTGGCGATCGTCTGCCGTTGTCCAGCGGCGATAAGCCTCGAGTGCCTCGGGGAAAAGATGCTTGCGCATGCCGGTGAAGTTGGCGAAATAGAAGTGCAGCGAGGCGGTGTTGTTAGATGCCAGCAGACCGGGCAGGGTGGACAGGCAATCCGCCAGAATATCACGCACTGCACGGACCATGATCTCCGCCTTGGATCGCGAGAACGTGGCGAGCATTTTCTGCCAGTCCGGCCCCAGCTTCTCGCCGGCCAGGCCTTCGCCGAGTTCGTGCAATATCATGACTTCGGTTTCATTCTCGGTCATGCGCTCAAGTGCCGAATTCATGTCGATCTCGAACGCATAACAAGCCAGCGCGCGTTCCATGACCTCGTTCTTGCGGTTCCAGCGCCATTCCTCGATTTTCTCCCACAGAAAACGCCGCACTGATTCCTGGCGGATGTAAATGGTTTTGCCCTGCAACATGGCCGGCGGCGCTTCCAGGTCGCGGGCGTATTCGCAGGAGGAAATGTAAACCGTGTACCCGGCGCGCTGTTCTTTTTTGAGGAGCGTGCCGAGAAAGAAATGCGGTTTGGAGAAACGGCCGTAACCGCCGCTGTAAACATAACCTTGGGGGATCAGCTCACGGTTGACGGTTTCCGCGTCGAAGGGATCCGGTGTGCCCCCCTCCAGCGGAAGCGATTCGAATGCGCTGGACTCGAGATCGGACCACATACCCTCGCGTTCCTGCAGCCACGCGCCGACCTCGTCTTTCGGCAGGTTGTGCGCGAACGGGATGTCGTGTTCCCAGCGGTAGAACTCGCGCATTTTCAAAAGGAAGATGCAGAGCGTGAAGTCGCCCGCATGACGCGCATCCGAGATGTGACAGTTTTTCTGAACCGTGTTGACCAGTCGACCGAGATTCAGCATGGCATGACGTTCTGAAGGTTGTTTAAAGTATATGTCTGTCCGGTATCCGGAAACTAGCCGCCGGTCCCGGGCCGCATGTTGGCTTCTGGCACTGGGCGCCAGCCGCTGTATATAACTGTATATATATGGGGGTCATGTCAGTTTGTTTTTACGCGATATTCCACCCGCTTCGAGCCGACCGTCGGAAAATTAACCGGGATAAACATGTAAAAATAGGGGAATTGGTCCTCCAGTGATTTTATTCTTGAAAACCCGGCTTCAATGGGTAATATATGCGCCGCTTTACCGCCGTTCCCATGCTAAGAATTCATTCAGGAGTGCGTTTAATGAACAAAAAGACGTATTACGAGACCATCAGCGCCATGGAAAAGAAGGGCGTTGACAAGGAATACATCAACGGTTGGGCTTGCGGTTTTCTGCATAATCCCAAGCGCGAAGAGCAGCGTCTGAACGACGCCTACAATTCCGGCTATGACGACGGTCACGCGGGCAAAACCGACGGTTTCACCGCCTTCGCCAAGAAGTAGTCGCTCTGTGATCACGGGCCGTGCCTGGCACGGTCCGTGCGTTTACGAGTTTCGCTGAGCCATCTCGTACCATTTCTTGGCCTCGGCTTCGTTTTTCTCCACACCGATTCCCTGCTCATAAAGCATCCCGAGGGTCATCTGTGAGCCGGCCAGCCCCTGCTCGGCGGCGCGACGGAACCATTCCGCGGCCATCTTCTCGTTTTTCGGAACGCATTCGCCCTGCATGTACATGAATCCGAGACCGTGCTGGGCCAGGGAATTTCCCTGTTCAGCCGCGGCGTGCATCCATTTATAGGCCATCATTTCATTGCGCACGTGCCCGAGGCCGTTCTGATACATCACGGCAAGACGGTATTGGGCCTGGTCATTGCCGGTTTCGGCCAGTGGTGAAAGAAATTTGAACGCTTTGGCAAATTCTTTCGACTCGAAGGCGGCAATACCGCTGACCAGGTTCATATCGGATTCAGACATGGGCGACTCCATCAATCTTGGCCGGCCAGCATTTTGCCAGAGACTCGTGTCGGGAGCGAAGCATAAAACCAATGTGGACAATCAATCGCGCCATGACTCCGCAAGGAAGTAAAACTCCAATATAATGCATGCCATGGCTCTGCCGCTGAAAACCAAATTTCGCAAAAAAGGCCCCAAGACCCTGGAGGATCGTGCCAGTGTGGTGGCCACGAATATCTGGCGGATTGCGCAGGAAGCCGTGCGTCACATGGAGAAGGAAGGTTACCCGCTGGGCGGCGACCGGCAGGTGACGTCTGTCATCACCGAAATCATCGCGTTTCTGGTCCAGTGTTCCGACAGGATCGTATTTGGTCAGCTGAACGAAGAGGAGCGCGGCCGCTTCATCAATGCCTTGAGCAAGCATCTGGCCCGCATTACCTCCGTCAATCTCGAGGAATTTGTCGGCCCCGGCGCCTATGCCGGCGATTTCATCAATACCTTGAACGCCCGTTTTGTCGACTATTCGGAGTTCGAGTTCAACGGCCGCAATCCCAGTTACAGCGTGCTGCGCTACCTGGGAGAAAAGGTTTCCCGGGCCATGGATGCCACGGACAGCAAATGGGTGCTGGAACAGGTGGTGGACGTGGAGACGCCCGAATTGATCAAAGCAATAAAGAAAGTCGTAGGCGAAGTCCTCGGCGTACAGGTTTCCTAGACTTTATCAGCCTTAACAAGTATCTTAATAATAATTTGTAACAGACTGATTTTTGTAATCAAAGTTTTTAAATTTTTACTACTTCGGTTGCCCTCGCAATGGAAGACCTAAACCCGCTGTTTAACAAGCTCCGCGATCTCCAGGACCGTACCCAGGTCATACGGGGGTATCTTTGACTTTGATTCCAAGCAGCATCGTCTGACTGAAGTCCAGCGCGAGCTCGAGCAACCCGACATCTGGAGCAATCCCCAACGCGCCCAGGAGCTGGGGCGTGAGCGTGCGCGCCTGGAAACCGAGGTCGGCACGCTGACCCGTCTTGCCACCGAACTTGCCGAGGCTCAAGAATTGTTGAATCTCGCCAAGGAGGAAAATGACGCGGACGTGGTGAAGTCCGTGTCCGGCGATCTTGGACGTCTGGAAAAGCAACTGGGCGATCTTGAATTTCAGCGCATGTTCTCGGGTGAAATGGACGCGAATAACGCGTTTCTGGATGTTCAGTCGGGTTCCGGTGGCACCGAGGCCCAGGATTGGGCCAATATGCTGTTGCGCATGTACCTGATGTGGGGTGACAAGCACAGCTTTAAAACCGAGATTCTGGAAATTTCCGAGGGAGAAGTAGCCGGGATCAAGAGCGCCACGGTCAAGTTCACCGGCCCCTACGCCTACGGCTACCTGCGCACCGAATCCGGGGTCCATCGCTTGGTGCGCAAATCCCCTTTCGACTCGGGAAATCGCCGCCATACCTCATTTGCCTCGGTTTTTGCCTATCCCGAGGTGGACGAAAACATCGAAGTCGAAATCAACCCGGCGGATCTGCGCGTGGATACCTACCGGGCCAGCGGTGCCGGCGGTCAGCATGTCAACCGTACCGATTCCGCCATACGCATTACGCATAATCCGACTGGGATTGTGGTTCAATGCCAATCTGATCGTTCCCAGCATCGCAACCGGGCCTCGGCCATGGCCATGCTGAAATCCCGGCTATTCGAGCGCGAGTTGCACGCGCGGAACCAGGAAAAGCAGAAACTGGAGGATAGTAAATCTGATATCGCGTGGGGTCACCAGATCCGGTCCTATGTGTTGGACCAGTCTCGAATCAAAGATCTGCGAACCGGGGTCGAGACAGGTAACCCGCAAGCGGTACTGGATGGCGACCTCGACAAATTTATTGACGCCAGTCTCAAAAGTGGCCTCGTCAATAATTAATGTTATTTATAGTATAAATAGTATAACTAACTAATTTTTATATAAAATGGTTGACGAAAAAGACGAGAACGAACAGATCGCCCTGCGGCGCCAGAAACTCGCTGAACTGCGCCAGCAGGGCAACGCGTTCCCCAATGACTTCCGCCGCAACGTCGTGGCCGGCGAGCTGCATGCCGAGTACGGCGAGAAGGACCCGGCCGAGGTCGAGACCCGCAACGTGCGGGTCAAGGTGGCGGGGCGGATGATGACCCGCCGGGTCATGGGCAAGGCCAGCTTTGCGCACCTGCAGGACATGTCGGGATTGATCCAGGTCTATGTCACGCGCGACGCCGTGGGCGAGGCGCGTTACGAGGACTTCAAGAAGTGGGACATCGGCGACATCCTCGGCGCCGAAGGAGCGCTGTTCAAGACCAAAACCGGGGAGCTTTCAATCAAGGTGGATGACGTCCGCCTGCTGGCGAAGTCGTTGCGGCCTCTGCCCGAGAAATATCACGGCCTGACGGACACCGAAACCAAGTACCGCCAGCGTTACCTTGACCTTATTATGAGCGAGGTGGCGCGCAATACCTTTCGAACCCGCACCGCCATGGTCCGTTATATCCGTCGCTTCCTCGATGAACGCGGGTTCCTCGAGGTCGAAACGCCGATGATGCAAGTGATTCCTGGCGGTGCCACGGCGCGTCCGTTCGTGACCCATCACCACGCGCTCGACATGAGCCTGTTCCTGCGCGTGGCACCTGAACTCTATCTCAAGCGTCTGATCGTCGGCGGTTTCGAGAAGGTCTACGAGATCAACCGCAACTTCCGCAACGAGGGCCTGTCGACACGGCATAACCCTGAATTCACCATGCTCGAGTTTTATCAGGCCTACGCCGATTACCACGACCTGATGAATCTCACGGAGGAAATGTTGCGCGGCCTTGCACAGGATGTGCTTGGCGCCGAGACGATCACCTATCAGGGCGACCAATACGATTTCAGCAAGCGCTTCCGCCGCATGACGATCCGGGAATCGGTGCTCCATTTTAATCCTGACATTCGCGAAGTCGATCTCGACTCCGTTGAAGCATTGCGCGGGATCGCCAGCCGGCTTCAGTTGCCTGTGAAGAATACATACGGCACCGGCAAACTGCAGCTTGAAATCTTCGAAAAGACGGTGGAGTCCAGGCTCAAGGACCCGACTTTCATTACCTCCTATCCGACCGAGGTCTCACCGCTGGCGCGACGTAATGACAAAGATCCGAGTATCACCGATCGCTTCGAATTATTTGTCGGTGGACGCGAGATAGCCAACGGCTTCTCCGAGTTGAACGATGCCGAGGACCAAGCTGAACGTTTTCGCAAACAGGTGCAAGAGAAGGAAGCCGGCGATGAAGAGGCCATGCATTTTGACGAGGACTATATCCGTGCCCTCGAACATGGCATGCCGCCGACGGCGGGCGAGGGGATCGGCATCGATCGTCTCGTGATGCTGTTCACCGACTCGGCTTCGATCCGCGATGTGCTTTTATTTCCCCATATGAGACCGGAAAAATAATTTCACAGGATTAACAGGATTACGCAGGATTAACAGGAATGATTGACTATTCAAAAGTCTTAATCCTGTAAATCCTGATGAATCCTGTCAATCCTGTCTATTCCTGATGTCTGAGCTTCCGTCCGCTATTTTCTTGATGGGTCCCACGGCCGCGGGGAAAACCGCGCTCGCCCTGGCACTACACGATACGCTGCCGGTGGAAATCATCAGCGTCGATTCCTCGCAGGTCTATCGCGGCATGGATATCGGCACGGCGAAACCCACCCGTGATGAACTGACGCGCGCGCCACATCGCTTGATCGATATTCGCGATCCGCGGGAGGCTTACTCGGCCGCCGATTTTTGCGCGGATGCTCTGGTTGAGATGCAGGACATTACGCGGACGGGAAAGATTCCGCTGCTGGTCGGCGGCACGATGTTTTATTTTCGTGCGCTGGAATTTGGGCTTTCCGATCTGCCTTCCGCCGACCCCGATGTTCGCGCGCGTCTTGGCGACGAGGCGGCCACGCATGGCTGGCCCGCCCTGCACCGGCGGCTGCGGGAAATTGATCCCGTCTCGGCGACGCGGATTCATCCGAACGACGCTCAGCGTATCCAGCGTGCCCTGGAAATTCACGAGCTCACCGGACAGCCGCTGAGCGCGCTGGGTGCGGAAAAACGAGGCCATTCATTCCCCTACCGTGTGACGAGAATAGCGCTCTGGCCGCAGGACAGAACCCTGCTGCACGGGCGTATCGCGAGTCGTTTTCTTGCCATGCTGGAACGGGGTTTTGTCGATGAAGTGGAACAATTGACCCGTCTGGACGGTCTCAGTTTAACCATGCCTTCCATGCGCGCTGTTGGCTATCGGCAAATCTGGGAATACTTGATTAAAAAAGTCAACTATAGTGAAATGACCGAGCAGGCTATCGCCGCCACGCGGCAATTCGCCAAACGCCAGATCACCTGGCTGCGCAGTTACCAGGGAGTCCACGCGCTCGACAGCGCCGATACGCTGCCGGAGAAGGAATGTCTGGAGTATTTACGGCAAACGGCAGGTCTATAAAACTTGGTCTGGGGTTATACTATATGTATCCCTTCCGGCCGGGGATAAGGCCCGGTTTTTCAACGAACCAAAGAACAGCCGGAAAGCATCAAGATATAAGAACAGGAGAACTGTCATGAGTCAGCAAAAAGGGCAAGCCTTACAAGACCCTTTTCTCAATACCTTGCGCAAAGAGCACGTCCCGGTATCCATCTTTCTGGTCAACGGCATCAAGCTGCAGGGACAGATCGAATCCTTCGATCAGTTCGTGGTGTTGCTCAAGAATTCCGTGAGCCAGATGATCTACAAGCATGCCATCTCCACGGTGGTACCCAGCCGCCCGGTGAAGTTTCACATCGAAGGCGCTGACGACACCGACACCAAAGGCCCTGGAAACGAATAATTCTTCGCTGAAGTCTGCCACAGGCACGCGCCGGCGTGAGCGCGCGCTGCTGGTGCAGTTGCGTCTTTCGGGGCACATCGAGCTGGAAGAACTCGAAGAACTTAGGCTGCTCGCGGAATCCGCCGGTGCGGAAGTTTGTGGCACCATTATGGGAAGCCGGCAAGTGCCGGATGCGGCCACGTTCATCGGCAAAGGCAAGGCCGAAGAGGTCCGGGACGCCGTGGTTCGCGAACATGCCGACCTCGTGCTGGTCAATCACGAACTGTCTCCCGCCCAGGAACGCAATCTCGAAAAGATCACCAGCTGCCGGGTGCTGGACCGCACGGGCCTGATTCTCGATATTTTTGCCCAGCGCGCCCGATCCGCCGAGGGCAAGCTGCAGGTGGAGCTGGCCCAACTCGAGCATCTTTCCACGCGCCTGGTGCGCGGCTGGACCCACCTGGAGAGGCAAAAGGGCGGTATCGGCCTGCGTGGTCCGGGCGAAACCCAGCTGGAGGTGGACCGGCGCCAGATCCGCGAACGCATCAAGAAACTCAACGATCGCCTGAAGCAGGTTAACGTTCAGCGTCGCAGCCGCCGCAAATCGCGCCACAAGGTTCCTATCCCGACGGTATCGTTTGTCGGTTATACCAATGCCGGCAAATCCTCGCTGTTCAACCAACTGACAGCGTCTTCGGTTTACGCGGCCGATCAGCTGTTCGCGACCCTCGACCCCACGATGCGCCGGCTCGATCTGCCCGGCAAGTCGGCGATTATTCTGGCGGATACGGTAGGATTTATCCGCCACTTGCCGCACGATCTGGTCGAAGCGTTCAAATCCACCCTGGAAGAAGTGGCCGAGGCGGATCTGCTGCTGCACGTGGTGGACTCGGCCAATCCCGAACGTCTCGATCAGATGCAGCAGGTGAGCAAAGTGCTTGCCGAAATCGATGCGCTTTCCATCCCCCAGATCGCGGTATTCAACAAGATCGATCTGACAGGCGAAGCGCCGCGATACGAGCGCGATGCCTACGGGCACATTTCGCGTGTATGGGTTTCCGCCCGGACCGGCGAGGGCATGGATATGTTGCGCGAGGTATTGGCGGAACACTTCCGCCAGCATCGTCAGCGTTACCGTTTGCAACTCCCACCGGAGGCCGGTCGCCTGCGGGCCCTGTTGCATGAGCGATTCGATGTCGTCAGCGAGACCGTGCTGGAATCCGGAGGCTGGCAGGTGGCGTTGTCGCTCGAGCCTGCCCAGTTCGCCTGGCTGCGGCAGAGCGGTGATTTTCGTGAAGCTTATCTGCTCGCGGAAACGGAATCTGTCCTTGCTCCGACCGGGTCCTGCCCCTAGAATGCCGCTTTTTGCGGCGCTTTTGTCTGCATATTCGTTGAAGGAGTGAATCGTGGCCTGGAATGAACCCGGCAAGTCCGGGGACAAAAATCCGTGGGGTCAGCGCCGGCGTCCGGATGCCGGCGGGCCCGACCTCGACCGCATCGTGAAAAATATCCAGCAGAAATTCGCCGGGCTGTTCGGCGGCCTGTTCGGCGGAGGAAGTGGCGGCGGTGGAAGTGGTGGCAGTGGGATGCGTGCCAGCGGTATTGGGCTTGGCCTGATCGTCGCGGTCGCGCTTTTCATCTGGCTTGTTACCGGTTTCTACATCGTCAATCAGGGTGAGCGTGGCGTGGTCCTGCGTTTCGGCAAGAAAACAGAGATCACCGATGCCGGCCTGCGCTGGCACCTGCCGTTCCCCATCGAGAAGGTGGAGAAGGTCAATGTCGAAAAAGTCTCCACAATCGAAATCGGTTACCGCAGCAACCGCAGCGGCGGCGGCAAAAGTAAGGTGCCCAAAGAGGCGCTGATGCTGACCGAGGATGAAAATATCATCGACATAGAATTTGCCGTGCAGTACAAAATCAAGGATGCGGGTGAATATTTGTTTAATGTCCGCGATCCGGAAACCACCATTACCCAGGCCACTGAATCGGCGGTGCGTGAAGTGGTTGGCAAGAGCACGCTCGATTTCGCGTTGACCGAAGGGCGTGATCAGGTGGCGCGCAGCGCGCGTGAGTTGCTGCAGCAGATCATGGACAAGTACAAGATCGGGGTACATATCGTCACGGTGGAAACCCAGAAGGCGCAGCCGCCGGAAGAAGTGAAATCGGCGTTTGACGATGCCGTGAAGGCGCGCGAAGACGAGCAACGTCTCAAGAACGAGGCCGAGGCCTATGCCAACGACGTGATCCCGCGCGCCCGCGGTGCGGCGGCCAGGATCACCCAGGAGGCCGAGGGCTACAAGGCGAGCGTGATTGCGCGCGCCGACGGCGATGCGCGCCGGTTTTCACAGATTGCCACGGAATACGTGAAGGCGCCGGCCGTGACGCGCGAACGCCTGTATCTCGAAACCATGGAGCAGGTGTTGTCCAGCACGACCAAGATATTCATCGATCAGAAAGCCGGCAATAATCTGATTTATCTCCCGCTCGACAAGCTGGTACCGATGGGCGAGTCAGCGCACGCACTGTCCGCAACGCCGCCTGCGGAATCGGGCATGACGCCCAGTCCGGAAGTGAAAAGCGGGGCCTCGAGCCGCACCCGTTCCGACCTGAGGAGGCGCGCGCCATGAACCAGTCGAAGCTCTTTGCCGTACTGGGTATCGTGCTGCTGGTGGCGATCACCGTGCGTTCCACCTTTTACATGGTGGATGAGCGCGAGAAGGTCATTGTCGTGCGCTTCGGTCAGGTGTTGCGCTATGACGACGCCCCCGGAATACATTTCAAGAGCCCGTTTCTCGATGACGCGCGCTATTTCGACTCGCGCATCCTGACCCTCGATGCGGAGCCACAACCGTTCCTCACCAAGGAAAAGAAATACGTGGTGGTGGATTCCTTCGTCAAATGGCGTATCGAGGACGCGCTCAAATATTATCTTACGGTCGGTGGCCAGGAACTGGATGCCCGCCGGCGCCTTGAGCAGGTCGTCAACAGCGGGTTGCGCGATGAATTCGGCAAGCGCACGGTGCATGATGTGGTCTCGACGGACCGCCATAAGATCATGGACATCCTGACCACCAACACCGACCGGGAAGCGCGCAAGTTTGGCATCGTGGTGACGGATGTACGCATCCAGCGCGTGGACCTGCCGGACGAAGTCAGTATGTCGGTGTATCAGCGTATGAAAGCCGAGCGCTCGCGTATTGCGAACGAGTTGCGCGCGCAGGGCGCCGAGGCGGCGGAGAAGATTCGTGCCAACTCCGAGCGCCAGCGCGAGGTGCTCCTGGCCGAAGCTTATGGCAAGGCCGAGCGGGTTCGTGGCGAGGGCGACGCCAAGGCGACGGCGTTGTACGCCGGAGCCTACGGCCGCGCGCCGGAATTCTTTTCGCTGTACCGCAGCCTCAATGCCTACAAGGAAAGCTTCCGGAAAAAAGACGACATCATGATCGTGGATCCGAGCTCGGATTTCTTCAAATACATGAAGAAACCCACCCGATAAGCAGCCTTGGCCGACTTTGGCTATGTGGCATGACTTGTGGATCGCGCTGGCATTGTTGCTGATACTGGAGGGCGTATT